>DXDT01000258.1 GCA_019115335.1 Candidatus Brachybacterium merdigallinarum | reverse complement strand
GTCCCCCAGGGGATGGATGCGCACGCCGAACTCCTCGGCGTTGCGGCGCAGGGTCTCGATCTGGGTGCGGGAGGTGATGTCCGCGATCGGCTTGTCGATGTCGATCGTGGGGGTGTTGTGATCCTCGGTGGCGATCTGCTGGTCCAACCGGCGGGGCACCCGGCCCTCCTGGCGCAGTCCGTCGAAGGCCTGGGGGCTGGTGACCTCGTGCAGGAGCTGGAGGTCGATGTAGAGCAGATCGGGCTCGCCGTTCTCTCCGCGGCGCACCACATGGTCCGCCCAGACCTTCTCCGCCAGCGTTCCCGCCATGATCGTCTCCTCCTCGTGCCCGGGGTCGAGCACAGTCCTGTCGCGCTCGGGGTGTGAGCTTGCCCCATCGTGGACGTGTCCACATCCCGACGCACTTGCGTCTCACACATTAAGACGGCAGTATCGGAGCATGGACACCACTCAGACGGAGGAGAACGGCAGCGGCGTCGGCGTTCTCGACAAGGCAGCGATCGTGCTCGGCGCCCTGGAGGCGGGACCTGCCACGCTGGCGCAGCTGGTGCAGTCCACCGGCCTCGCCCGCCCCACCGCGCACCGTCTCGCGGTCGCCCTCGAGTTCCACCATCTGGTCTCCCGGGACATGCAGGGCCGGTTCATCCTGGGCCCCCGTCTGGGGGAGCTGGCCGCGGCCGCCGGGGAGGACCGACTGCTCGCGGCCGCCGGCCCGGTGCTGGCCGCGCTGCGCGATCACACCGGGGAGTCCGCACAGCTCTATCGTCGGCAGGGCGACCACCGCATCTGCGTGGCCGCCGCCGAGCGGCCCATCGGCCTGCGCGACTCCGTGCCGCTGGGCTCCACCCTGACCATGCGGGCGGGATCGGCGGCGCAGATACTGCTGGCCTGGGAGGAGCCGGACCGGCTGCACCGCGGCCTGCTCGGGGCCCGTTTCACCGCCACCCAGCTCTCCGCCGTGCGTCGCCGAGGCTGGGCGCAGTCCATCGGGGAGCGCGAGCCGGGGGTGGGGTCGGTCTCCGCGCCGGTGCGCGGCCCCAACGGCCGCGTGGTCGCCGCGCTCAGCGTCTCCGGCCCGATCGAGCGGATCACCCGGCAGCCGGGCCGTCTCCACGCCACCTCGGTGATGAGCTCGGCCAATCACCTCACCGAGACCCTGCGCCGCGCCGGCGCCTGAGGCTCCCCGCCACGACCATCCGCTGCGTCCATCCGCAGCGCCCGGCCCGGGCTCGCTCTCAGTCGCGCTCGATCCAGACCGGGGTGTTCGCGTACTGGAGCACGGTCACGAGCTGGCGCGGGGCACTGACCCGGGCCTCGGGCCCGCTGGCGCGGTCCCCGGCGACGACCATCATCGAGGTGCCCTCGCTGGCGTGGACGAGCTCCCGGGCGGAGGTGCTCGCGGCGACCTTCACATCCCGCACGTAGGCGGCGGGATGGCTGGTCGCGAGCTGCTCGCGCACGGCGGCCAGGGCGGCCTGCGCCTGCTCCGGGGTGGAGGTGGCGCGCACCACCAGCACGATGTCGCGCTGATAGGCCAGGGCGAGCTCCCCGGCGCGCTGCACGTGCTCGGTCGCGTTCTCGTTGTGCACCAGGCCGATGGGACCCTCGGCCGAGATCTCCCCGCGCACCACCACGACGGGGCAGAAGGAGCGGGCGGACAGCGCCAGGCTCTTGGAGCCGACCACGAGGGTCAGCAGGCGCCCGTGACCGCGGCCGCCCACCACCATGAGGTCCGAGGACCGGCTGGCCTCGACCAGCACGGGCACGGCCGGCCCGTCGATGATGTCCGAGGTGATCTCGAGCTCGGGCTCCTGGTGTCGGGCGATCGCGACGGCGTCCTCGAGGAGGCTGACCGCGGCGGCGCGGATCCCGGAGCCGCTGAGCCCGGGGATCGGATCGGTGTTCACGTCCAGCTCGGTCCACACGAAGGCGTGGACGAGGTGGAGGGAGCCGTCCACCCGCGCTGCATGATGGGCGGCCCAGCGGATGGCGGCATCGGCTTCCGGGGCATCGAAGACGCCGACGGTGATGCGGGGGCGTATGATCTGCGTCATACCCTGACGATACGCGGTGGACCCGCCGATGCCCAGGACCTTCGGCGCCACGGGCAGGTGGCGGCAGGAGCGGGAGACGGCGAGCCGGAGCGGCGCTCCAGGTGCGACGCACCCACGCAGACATGAAGAAGCCCCCAGCGAGGCTGGGGGCTTCCGGAGTGGTACCCCGTACCGGATTTGAACCGGTGTTACCGCCGTGAGAGGGCGGCGTCCTGGGCCGCTAGACGAACGGGGCTCCCGCTCCTCCCGAAGGAGGAACGTCGTACCCCGTACCGGATTTGAACCGGTGTTACCGCCGTGAGAGGGCGGCGTCCTGGGCCGCTAGACGAACGGGGCGCGGGCCATGCGACAGCATGGGCTGCCGCTCAGCGCTGGGGTACCAGGACTCGAACCTAGAATGACGGTACCAGAAACCGTTGTGTTGCCAATTACACCATACCCCATGGTCACGATACGTTTTCCGCAGATTTCCGAAGCCGTTCCCTTCTGGTCGGGAGTCGTCTTCCTCGTTCTGCTTCCTTGCCGTACCGAGGTACAACCTTAGCGGGTGGAGCGCGACATGACAAAGCCAGAAGGGCCTCTGGCGCTGTGAGGCTCCGCACCCTGAGGTTCGGGGCGCATCGCTCCACCCGCTCGCAGGCTCACCCGGCAGTCGCCAGGCGCTCCCGCAGCGACCGCAGCCGCGCGAGGGTGGAGGGCTTGCCCAGCAGCTCCATCGACTCGAACAGCGGCGGGGAGATGCGGCGCCCGGACAGAGCGCTGCGCAGCGGGCCGAAGGCGAG
>DXDT01000257.1 GCA_019115335.1 Candidatus Brachybacterium merdigallinarum | reverse complement strand
GAACGCGATGACCCAGGAGCACGCCTTCAAGGCCGTCGAGCTCGCGCTCAAGGCCCAGGAACAGGCGCGGGAGCTCACCGGCCGCGCCTGAGCGAGCAGGAGCGTGCGCCCGGCCCCCGGGCGCACGCTCGAGGACTGGCGTTCATGAGCCCTCAGTCCGTGAGCACGACCTGCGTCTGCGCCCCCTCGAGCCCGTCCGAGCCGACGGTGATCAGGAGGTGCCCCTGCCCGCCCGCCTGAGCGCGCGCGATCGCGAGCGCTCTGCCACTGAAGGCGCGGCGCTGCGGGGAGGGGAAGGCGGTCAGGTCACGGGGGTCCCCGTTGTCGGTCGCGACCAGGCAGCCATCGCCCTCGACGGAGAAGCGCAGCGGATGGGAGGCGGTGGGCACCTCGATGCCGTCGGCGTCCAGGACCCGTGCGGTGACGAAGACCAGGTCGCTGCCGTCGGCGGCGATGGCGTCACGATCTGCCGTGAGGTCCAGGCGGGTGGGCGCTCCGGCAGTGCGCACGGAGTGCTCGGCCCAGGGCGCACCGTCACGGTAGGCCTGCACCCGCACCTCGCCGGGCTCGTAGACGACCTCGTCCCAGCGCAGTCGGAACTGGCCGGGCTGCTTCGAGCGCCTGCCCTGGGACACGCCGTTCACGAACAGCTCGGCCTCGTCCCCCGAGGTGAACACGTGCACCGGAGTCACCTCACCCTCCCGGTCGGGCCAGGTCCAGTGGGGCAGCAGGTGGGCCGTGGGGACGTCAGGCCGCCAGTTCGCGCGATAGAGCCAGAACCGGTCCTTGGGGAAGCCGGCCAGGTCCACGATCCCGGTGTAGGAGCTGCGCGCGCTGTAGTAGGGCGTGGGCTCGCCCAGGTAGTCGAAGCCGGTCCACACGAACTCTCCGGCGACGAAGGGGTGGCGCTCGAGGGACGCGAAGACCTTGTCCGCCGTCGAGCCGAAGTCGACGGCATGGAGCTCATAGGCGCTGACCAGGCAGGAGGTATCGTCGGCGCCGCGACCATCGCGCGCGGGAGCGCTCTGCCCCTCGACCACCGGGAACAGGTAGGTGCCGCGCGTGGACAGGGCGGAGGCGGTCTCGCTGCCGAGGATCGGCGTGTTCGGGAAGGCTGCTCGGAACGGGCCGTACTGCGGTGGGGTGCGGATCCGTTCGGTGCCCTCGAACTCCGGCTCCTGCCGGATGCCCTCGCCCTGGTAGTTGATCCCGATGACGTCGACCTCGGCAGGCAGCGGCATGTGCGGCTTCGCGTAGTTCATGGCGGTGGTGGTGAGCCGGCTGGGGTCCTCCTCGTGGGCGATCTCGACCAGGCGCCGGGCCACGGCTGCGCCTTCGTGCTCCGTGTACTGCTCCCCGACCTCGTTGCCGACGCCCCACAGGATCACCGAGGGATGGTGGCGGTCGCGCCGGATCATCGCGCGGAGGTCCGCCTCGTGCCAGTCCTCGAAGATCAGATGGAAGTCGAGGTCGGTCTTGCGCGCGTACCAGGAGTCGAACACCTCGTCGAGCACCAGGATGCCCATGCGGTCGGTGAGGTCGAGCAGCTCCGGCGCGGGCGGATTATGGGCTGTGCGCAGTGCGTTCGCCCCCATCTCCTGCAGGATCTCGAGCTGGCGCTGCGCGGCGCGGTCGTTGAACGCCGCCCCGAGGGCGCCGAGGTCGTGGTGATTGTTCACGCCCTGGATCCGGATCCGCTCGCCGTTGACGAGCAGTCCGTCGTCGGCGTCGAACTCGATCCGGCGCACACCGAACGGGGTCTGCACCTCGTCCAGGATCTCTTCGCCGCTGTGCAGCGTGGTCACGGCGAGATACCGGTGCGGATGCTGGGTGGGGGGTGGGCCCCAGAGGGCGGGGCGTTCGATCGTGGCGGAGGCGAAGGCCGTCGCTGCGGTGCGGGGGTCGATCGTGACGGTCACCGGTGCGGTGCGGGCTACGGAGTCTCCGTGTCGGTCAGTGGCCCGCACTCGAGCGGACGCCGCGTGCGCACTGCTCTCCTCCAACGCGAAGATCTCGGTCACCACCTGGACTTCCGTCGGTTCGGGCAGAGAGCTGTCGATCGTGACCTCGACGTCGACGTGTGCCGTCTCCTCGGACACCTCGGGGGTGGTGATCCTCGTGCCCCACTGCCCGATCGCGACCGGGGAGGTCTTGAGCAGCCAGACGTTGCGGAACAGCCCGCCGCCGGGGTACCAGCGGGCCGAGCGCGGTGGGTTGTCGAGCCTGATGGCGAGCACGTTCCGCCCGCCAGGGGTGACGTGGGGGGTCAGGTCGAGCCGCCATCCGTTGTAGCCGTAGGGCCAACCGCCCACGAGCTCACCGTTGACCCACACCGAGGAGTAGGACATGGCGCCGTCCACCTCGAGGTGTACAGAGCGTCCGGCATCCTCGGCGGTGATCTCGAGCTCCCGGCGGTACCAGCCCACGCCCCAGCTCTCGAGCCGCCCCATGCCCCCGTGAGGTCCATCGGGGAGGAAAGGTCCGGCGATCGCCCAGTCGTGGGGGACCGAGACGGTCTGCCAGTCCTCGTCGTCGAATGCAGGATCCGCGGCGTCGGGGGTGACGGGCGGCGCGTGGTCGGGTCGGGCGGCATGGGCGGAGGCATCGGGGAGGAGGGCGTTGGCGCTCGGCAGGATCCACGGCCGCAGGCCGATGTCCGCAGTGGCGTGACGTACCGCCTCGGGGCGGGCGTCGGCGTCCTTGCCGTCCTGGGCCTCTCCGAGATCTGGCCAGGGGATGTAGTCCAGTGCGTGGTCGACCTGGTCGGGTGCCAGTCGGCGGAAGCGCCACCCGGTCTCCAAGCGCTGTCGTTCACGGGGTGTGGGCATCATCGGGAATCGCACTCCAGCAGTTGCGGGTGGGGTTCGCGCCCCGGGCCGGGCGCTCTGAGGAGAAGTCTATCCGACTGACTTGCCGAAATGTTTCGTCAAGTGCGCAGCGAGGGAGCGCTCACCAGTCGTGGACGGTGCCGTCCCGCAGACGATTCACCGGCAGATACGCCGGCACGTACTCATGCGCCGCCGCAGCCTCCCGATCCAGCACCACCCCCAGCCCCGGCTCATCCCCCGGATGTAGCATCCCGCCCTCGAACCGATAACTGGTCTCGAACACCGACAACGTCGTCTCCGAATGCGGCATGTACTCCTG
>DXDT01000040.1 GCA_019115335.1 Candidatus Brachybacterium merdigallinarum | reverse complement strand
GGTCGCCACCCTCGCGCCCGAGGCCGAGGTGACCACGATGGTGGGCCCCGGCGGCGACCCGCACACCTACCAGCCCTCCACCCAGGACATCGAGACCATCCAGCGCTCCGACCTCGTGCTGTGGAACGGGCTGGACCTCGAGGCGCAGATGATCGACCAGCTCGAGAGCCTCGGCGACGCGCAGCTCGCCGTCGCCGAGCAGCTGCCCGCGGACCTCCTGCTGCCGCTGCCCGAGACCGACCACCAGGGCGAGCCGCTCCACGACCCCCATGTCTGGAACAGCCCCGAGGCCTGGTCGCTGATCGTCGGGCACGTGGCCGACAAGCTCGGCGAGATCGACCCCGACGGCGCCGAGGAGTACCAGGCCAACGCCGAGGCCTACCAGGCGGAGATCACCTCCGCCGCGGACGAGGCCGAGCAGCTGCTCGCGAGCATCCCCGAGCCCCGCACCCTCATCACCGGCCACGACGCGTTCAACTACTTCGGGCAGACATACGACCTCGAGGTCCACGCCACCGACTTCATCTCCACCGAGGCCGCGCTCAGCGCCGGCGAGATCTCCGAGCTCGCCCAGCTCATCGCGGACAACCAGGTGCCGGTGATCTTCCAGGACAACCAGGCCAACCCCCAGGCCATCCAGAGCCTCAGCGAGGCCGTGCAGGCTCGGGACTGGGACGTGGAGATCTCCGACGCCGAGCTCTACGCGGACTCCCTCGGCGCCGAACCAGGAGTGGATACCTACCTGGGGGTCTTCCGGCACAACGCCCAGACCGTCGCCGCCGCCCTCGGGGAGGAGCAGGCATGACGGCCCCCAGCGGCACGACCGTCGATGACGCCGCCCCGGAGCTCGCCTGCGCCACCGAGAACCTCTCGGTCGCCTACCGGGCCGACCCCGTGCTGCGCAATGTCGACTTCCGCGTCCCCCAGGGCGTTGTGATGGGGATCGTCGGCCCCAACGGAGCCGGCAAGTCCACGCTCATCAAAGCGATGCTGGGCCTGGTCAGGCCACTGACGGGAAGCACCCGGTTCTTCGGGCGGCCACTGTCGCGGATGCGTGCGGCGGTGGGCTACATGCCCCAGTCCACCAGCGTGGACTGGGACTTCCCCACCACTGTGCGGGACGTCGTCACCATGGGCACCTACGGGGACCTGGGATGGCTCAGGCGTCCCGGCCGCACCGAACGAGCCCGCGCCGAGGCGGCCCTGGAGCAGACCGGGATCCCCGACCTCGCCGCACGCCAGATCGGAGAGCTCTCCGGCGGGCAGCGCCAGCGGGTGTTCCTGGCCCGCACTCTCGTGCAGGCACCGCAGCTGTACATCATGGACGAGCCCTTCCAAGGGATCGACGCCCGGAGCCAGCAGGCCATCGTCTCCGTGCTGCACACCCTGCGCGCGCAGGGCCGGACCGTCGTGATCGTCCATCACGACCTCGCCACCGTGAAGGACTACTGCGACCACGTCACCCTGCTGAACCGTCGGATCGTCGCCTCCGGGCCCGTCGAGACCGCCTTCACCCGGGCCGCGATCCGCACCGCCTACGACGTCACCGCGCAGGACGACACCTTCGCTGAGCTCGAGGGGCTCACCGCATGAGCCCCCTCGAGTTCCTCGCTGACCACACCTCTCGGATGGTGCTGGTCGGGACCATGACCATCGGCCTGGTCGCCGGCTGCCTGGGCAGCTTCGCCTACCTGCGCAAGCAGTCCCTGATCAGCGACGTCATCTCCCACTCCGCCCTGCCCGGGTCCCTGCTGGCCTTCCTGGCGGCGGTGCTGGTGCTGGGGGTGGACGGCCGCAGCATGCTCGCCCTGATGATCGGCGCCGTGCTCACCGGCATCCTCGCCGTGCTCCTCGCGCAGGAGACCACCCGCCGCTCGAAGATCCGCATCGACACCGCCATGGCGGTCTCGCTCGCGATCTTCTTCGGCGCCGGGATGCTGCTGATGCGCGTGATCTCGAACGCGCCGCTGCCCGGCAAGGGCGGCATCCAGGACTACCTGTTCGGCAACGCCTCGGTGATCACCCTCGCGGACCTCACCACCAGCATCACCGTGGGCGCCATCGCCCTGGTGCTGATGGTGGTGTTCTGGAAGGAGTTCGCCCTGCGCACCTTCGACCCCGACCACTCCACCGTGCTCGGCTTCGGAGCCCGCACCATCGACACCCTCATGTTCACCACCATCGTCATCGCCACCGTGATCGGGGTGAAGGCCGTCGGGCTCGTGCTGATGGTCGCCTTCGTGGTCACCCCACCCGCCGCCGCCCGCCAATGGACCCGCACCCTGCCCGGCATGGTGATGCTCTCGGGGCTCTTCGGTGCGCTCGGCAGCGGGATCGGCGCCTACCTCTCGATCGTGCTGGGCAAGGTGCCCACCGGGCCGCTGATCGTCCTCGCGCTGTTCGCGATCTTCCTCCTCTCCCTGCTGGCCTCCCCGCGGCGGAGCCTCGTGCTGCAGCTGCGGTCACGGCGGCGGGCCCGCGCCGCCCTGCGCCGCGAGCTCCTCGCGGAGAGCGTCGCGGACGGGGAGGCGCGATGAGCTTCGTCCTCGGCACGGCCCTGCTCGCCGTGGTCACGGCCCTGGCCTGCGCACTGCCCGGCACCTTCGTGGTGCTGCGGCGCAGCTCCATGCTGGTCGACGCGATCAGCCATGCCGTGCTGCCCGGGATCGTGGTCGGCTACTTCTTCACCCGCGACCTCGACTCGCCCCTTCTGATCATCGGAGCCGCGCTCGCCGGGCTGGTGGTGGTCCTCGGCAGCGAGGCGCTCACCCGCACCGGCCTGCTCACCGGGGACGCCCCGCAGGGCCTCGTGTTCCCGGCCCTGTTCAGCGCCGGCGTGATCCTGGTGAGCACGAACTTCGCCAACATCCACCTGGACACCCACGCGGTCCTGGTCGGCGATCTCAACCTCGCCGCCTGGAAGCAGCTGGTGATCGGCGGCATCTCGATCGGCCCGGCCTACCTCTTCGTGATGCTCGGCGTCCTCGCCCTGAACATCGCCTTCCTCGCGGCGACCTTCCCACAGCTGAAGGTCACCACCTTCGATCCGCAGTTCGCGCGCAGCATCGGCATCCGCTCCGGCATGCTGAACACCGCCTTCATGTTCCTGGTGTCGCTGACCGTCACCGCGGCGTTCCATGCGGCCGGAGCGATCCTGGTCATCGCGCTGATGATCATCCCTCCCGCCACCGCCCACCTGCTGACCCGCAGACTGCCGATGATGATCGCGCTCACCGTGCTGATCGCGGCGAGCGGAGCGCTGGTCGGGTTCTGGGCCGCCTACGTCCTGGACGCCGCGACCAGCGCCGGCATGGCCGTGTTCTACGGGGTGGTGTTCGTGGTCGCGCTGATCGTCACCCAGACGGCGTCGGTCGCGGTGCGGCCCAGCGGCAGGACCGCCTCCCC
>DXDT01000256.1 GCA_019115335.1 Candidatus Brachybacterium merdigallinarum | reverse complement strand
GATCGCCGGCTCGTGGAAGAGGATGTGGACCATGCCGGGGATTCTCCCACGCCGGCTCCACTCCCCCGGTCAGTCCCACCAGCTGCTGACCAGCGTGATGCCCTCCCTCTGAAGCGCATCGTGCCAGGCCTCGTCCCGCAGCAGCCGGGACTCCCAGACCCGTTCGGCGGGGATCCCCTTCGCATCGGGGGCAGGGTGCAGGAACAGCTCGCTGGTCCCCTCGGGCAGCTCGGCGAGCCGAGCGATCACCTGGGAGCGCAGCGCCTCGTAGCTGCCGAGCCGGGAGGCCGGGGACGGGTTGGTCAGCACGGTCTGCGGCAGCGGCACGCCCAGGGAGTCCGCGTGCTCGACCAGCGGGCCCAGCTCCCCGAGCACCGGGGCCGGCACCATACCGGGAAGCAGGGGCCCAGGCTCCCGCGGCAAACGGAACCCGAGACCGTGCCGGGCGCTCCAGGTGAGGGCCTCGCGCACGAAGGAGGTGCCCGCCAGCCCGTAGAGCACGCCGGCGTGGGAGTCCGCCGCCCGGGGGGCGCAGTCCCGCCTGATGCATCCAGGCCAGCTGGGCATCCAGCTCCCCCACCACCTCGCCGCGGCTCAGCGCGGCCGGGTCCAGGCTCCGCGCGGTGGGCAGCTCCCCGGCACCGGCGTGCAGGCTGCCGCCGGGGCTGAGCGGGTGCCACGGGGCCAGCTCGCGCTCCGAGGTCAGCGTCAGATGCACATGCGGTGCGATGCCGAGCTCCGCGGCCCCGCGCGCCGCCTCCGCCGAGTCCGCGGAGACGGTGATCAGCGAGCAGGCGGTGACCGCACGCTCCCGCAGCAGCGCGAGGATCTCGCGGCTGGAGGCCTGCTCACGGCCCAGGTCATCGGCGGTGATCACCAGGCGACGGGTCATGGCGCCGGCGCCGCCTGCGGGGCGCGGACGCGGATGAAACGGCTGGCCACCGCTCCGATCGCGACCAGGATGAAGGGGTAGACGCACAGGTACACCCGGAAGGCCAGGCCGGGATCGCTGCCGGGGTCATCCCCTGAGGTGTAGCCGAAGAACACTCCCAGGGAGGCGAGGGCGATGCCCGTGACCCCGCCGCTGAGCCGCCCGAACACCCCGAAGGCGGAGAGGAACAGGCCTTCGCGATGCTCCCCGTGACGTGCCGCGTCGGCATCCAGCACCCGCGCCACCACGAGGTCGTTGGTGGCCATCATCCCGGCCCAGCCGACGCCGAGCACCGCCCCCGCCAGGACCGCGGTCAGCAGATCCACGGTGAAGAACATGCCCACGAACGCCGCGGCCAGCACGAGGAAAGCGATCCGCCAGGCCCGCAGCGCACCGATCCTCGTGATCACCCGGGCCCACACCGTCAGCGCCACCGCCGTGACGACGATGACGATCCCCTGCAGCACGAAGGCATAGGCGACCTCGAGGCCCAGGGTGTAGCGGACGAACAGCTGGATCCCGGCCAGCACCAGCGCCATGGCGGTGAGATAGCAGGCGCTGGTCAGCCCCACCGACCAGAACAGCGGGTTGGTGAGGACCTGCCGGATGCCGCGCAGCAGTCGGGGCCGCTGCGCGGTGGCATAGTCCGGGTCCTCCTTCACCCCGGTGGCCATCACCACGATCACCCCTGCCGCGAGCAGGCCGTACAGGATCGCGGTGACGGTGAATCCCCGGGTGGTGGTCTCGGTGCCGAACACGCTGGTGGTCAGCAGCGGGGTGAGGGCGAGGGAGATGATCATGGCGACCAGCTGGAATCCCTGGCGCAGGGCGTTGGCGACTCCGCGCTGCTGCTCGTGGGGGAAGAGCTCCGGCAGCAGGGCGCCGTAGTTGGCGTTGAGCATCGAGTCGAACAGCTCGCTGAGGATCGCGAAGACCGCGAACCAGAGCACGAGGCTCGTCCCGTCGGCCCCGGAGGGCGGGCTGAACAGGGCGATCGTGCAGGCGGCGAGCAGCGGCGCGCCGATCAGCAGCCAGGGGCGACGCCTGCCGAGGCGCGAGCGGGTGCGGTCGGAGAAGTGGCCCAGCAGCGGGTTGTCAATCGCGTCCACCACCGCGTAGATCGCCATCACGATCGCGTATGCGCGCACGTCCATCCCGAGGATGTCGACGTAGAACAGGATGATCGATCCGCGGATCAGGTTGATCGGGATCGAGGTGCCGAACATGCCGATCGCATAGCGCGCCGGATGGATGCGGGCCTCGTCCCGGCGTGCGGGGGGATGCTCGTGCTGATCGCTCTCGCGTGCATCGGTCCCGGTGGACACGGTGGCCTCCCTCGCTCGCCCAGGCCATCGTAGGCCGGAGGGGGCGCAGCGGGAGGGACGATCCCGTCCATGATCAGTACGGGGCTGTGGTGTCCGAGAGGGGACTTGAACCCCTACGACCTAATACGGTCACTAGCACCTCAAGCTAGCGCGTCTACCAATTCCGCCACCCGGACAGGTGGTCGCTGCAGCGACTCGGAAACACTAGCACGGAATGGGTCGCATCCACCCCTCCGCAGGGCTCTCGCCTGCGGTGTCGTGGGGACAATCACGTCCGGGGACGACGGGCGCGCAGCGGGGCATGTTCCGACGATGCTGCAGGGGTCGCGGGGAATGCGTCAAGCAGTCAGCGACAGCCGAGGGGCCAGCGCCAGCTCCCGCAGCAGGGCGACGACGCGGGCGATGCGTTCGGTCGACGGGGCCTCCGGCGCCTCCTGCACGCGTTCATGGAGGTCCTCCAGGGCGGCAATCGCGAGGGCGAGCATGGTGGGATCAGGATCCACGACGTGGATGGAGCTCCAGCTCTCGAGCTGAGCGAGCACCGGCTCCAGCTCATCGGCGCTGGCGTGTCGACTGCCGAGGATCAGCTCGATCCGGGCGTTCGCGGCCAGAGCGGTGCAGCGGCGCAGCAGCGGGGTGGTGGCCTCACGATCCAGGTCCGGGTCCATCTGGCACATCCTTGTGCTCGGCGGTGCGTGCGTATCGGCATCGGCGAAGACCGCCGACGATCGGCACTTTACTCCACCTTTACCTTTCGGGCAAACCAGGTCGGTCGCGGTCAGGATGCGGAAGGTGCGCTCCCGAGATGCTCGAGGGCGGCCTGGAGCATCTGCCGAGTCGGCGCCACCGGGACGCCGAGCATCGATCTGATCTGCATGTCCGCCTGATGCACCAGCATCTCCAGGCCGCTGGCCACCTCGGTGCCATGCCGCTGGACCACCTCGGCGATGGGGGCGGGCCACGGGGCGTACAGCGCGTCCAGCAGCACCGTGGGCCGGGCGAGCTCGGAGCGGGCTGACCACGTGGTCGCCACGGTGCGTGCACCCTCCAGGGAGAGAGCGCTGACCACCATCTCCGCCTCCAGCACGCGATGCGAGTCCGCCCACGGGAGGGTGTGGGTCGCGGCGCCGGCACTGTGGGCGAGCTCCTGGAGCGGGGCGAGCTTGTGCGGGCTGCGCGCGGTGAGCAGGATCCGGGCGCAACCCAGCTCGAGCAGAGCGGTGACGGCGCTCAGGGCGGTCGCCCCGGATCCCAGCACGGCCCCGGTGCGCCCCGCCGGGGCGGGGCCTTCGATCCGGGGGGCCTCGATGCCGTGGTCCTGCAGGCTGCGGACGATCCCGTGGACGTCGTGGTTCTCCGCCCGCCAGGCCCCGTCCGGGCGCCGAATCAGGGTGTTGGCGATCTGCAGCCGGGTCGCGGTGGCATCCGCCTCCCGCGCCAGCGCGAACGCCTCGGGCTTGCCCGGCATGGTGACGCTGAGGCCGTCCAGCTCCTGGCCCGGTCCGCTGGTCAGGAAGGCGCCCAGCTCCCCCTCGGCGACCTCGAACCGCTCGTAGCTCGCGTCCTGGACGCCGAGCGCTGCATAGGCCGTGCGATGCAGCAGTGGGGAGAGGGAATGGGTGATCGGCGAGCCGACCACCGCGAAACGTCGCGGGAAGTGCACGGGCTCAGCCTCCCTGCGTGCTGTCGTACCAGTCGCGCCACTCCTGCACGTTCTGCTCGTGCTCGGCGTAGGTCGTGGCGAACTTCGTCTCGCCGGTCTGGGTGTTGACGGTGACCCAGTACAGCCAGTCCCCCTCGGGCGGGTTCACCGCCGCCTCCAGGGCGGCGGCGCCGGGGCTCGCGATGGGGCCGATCGGCAGGCCAGGGTGGAGGTAGGTGTTGTAGGGGCTGTCGGTGGCCCGCTCCTCCGGGGTGGTCGAGACGATGTCACTGCCGGTGAAATAGGTGACCGTCGAGTCGAGCTGCAGCCGCATGGGGGTGCCGCCGGCCTCTCCCACTCCGGCCAGCCGATTCTCGATCGTGCGGACCACTCGTCCCTGGTCCTCGGGGTGGCGCGCCTCCTTCTCGACCAGGGAGCCGAGGGTGAGCACGCGGTGGAAGTCCTCCGGAGCGACGCCCAGCGCGGTCAGCTCGCTCTCCGTGCGCTCCCACATCATGGTGATGACCTCCTCGGCGGTCGCCTCCTCGGGGATGTCGTAGCGGGCCGGGAAGAGGTACCCCTCGAGGCTGTCGGCGGGGTTCTCGGGAATGCCGAGCGCGGTGTAGTCGGCTGCGGCGGCCTCGAAGTCGGCGACCTCGATCCCGGTCGCTGTGGAGAGCGCCTCCCAGATCTGGCTGGCACGGTAGCCCTCGGGGATGATCACCCGGTGACCGGCCAGGCTCGCGGGATCCAGGAGCATGGTCAGCGCCTCCGCGGCGGGCATCTGCTGCTGGAGCCGGTAGAGGCCGGGCTCGATGTTCGAGGCGTCCGGAGTGTTGGAGAAAGCGGTCACGAAGGGGCCGGGCGCCTTGATGACATCCGCCTCGACCAGGGTGGCGGCGATGTCCGTGCCGGAGTCGCCCTCGGCGACCTCGATGACCGCCTCTCCGGTGCCCGGACCGGGATAGTCGGTGGCCTCCTGCTCGACGCTGATGTTGGAGGTCAACCAACGGTAGCCCTGGACCCCGCCGAAGCCCAGGCCGCCCAGCACCAGCACCACCAGCATCACGGGCAGGGCGCTGCGCAGCAGGGAGGGGCGGCGGGGAGGGGTCGCGGCCCGCCGGCGGCCATGACCCCCGCGGGCGCTCGGAGCGGGGTTCGAGTCGTCCTCCGCGAGCTCGTCGAAGCTGACGTGATCGTCATCGGTCATCATCGGCCTCCTCACACGTCCGTCGGGGGTTCGAGGTCTGCGCCGGCAGGCTCTCCGGCGCGGGCCCCGGTGGAGCGCTCGATGTCCAGCGCCTGCTGCAGGATCATCACCGCCGCGACCTGGTCGACCACCTGGCGGTGGGATCGTCCCCGGCGGCCTGCGGAGTGCAGCGCCTGGTGCGCGGAGACCGTGGTCAGGCGCTCATCCAGGAACCGGATCTCGATCTCCTCGTCAGCGCTCGCCGCCGGGCCCAGGGCCGTGGTCAGCTCCCGCGCGAACTCTCGCGCCTTCGCCGCCGCCGTCCCTTCGGTCCCGTCGAGCGACCGCGGCAGCCCCACCATGATGGCACGGGCCTCGAGCTCCTGGGCGTGCTCGGCGATGCGCCGCGCGGCGTCTCCGCGAGGCAGGGTCTCGACGGGGGTCGCGAGCATCCCGTCGCGGTCGCTGCGGGCCAGACCCACCCGCACATCGCCCACGTCGACTCCCAGCCGCACCGCGCGAGGCAGCAGATCGGGCGGCGTCATGCGGCCACGGTCTCCCCGATCGCGGTGCGCACGGCGCCCAGGGCCTCGGCCACGCGCGCGGGATCACCGCCGCCGCCCTGGGCCATGTCCGGCTTGCCGCCGCCACGGCCGCCCATCGCCTCCGCGCCGGTGCGCAGCAGCGTGCCGGCCTGGAGGTCCTGCTCCCGGGCGGCGGCATTGGTGGCGAGCACGAGGGCCGCGCGGCCCCCGTCGGAGCCGGCGACGGCGACGACCACGGGCTGGTCCTCCCCGAGCCGGGCGCGCAGGTCGAGGGCCAGGGCGCGCAGGTCGCTCGCGGCGATGCCCTCCCCGGCGTCGTGCGCGAGCACGCGGATCCCGCGCACCTCGGTGGCCTGCTCGACCAGCTTCCCGGCCTGGGCCTGAAGCTGCTCACCGCGCAGGGTCGCGAGCTGCTTCTCGACCTCCTTCATGCGCTGGGTGAGGGAGCGGATCCGGTCGGGCAGGTCATCGGCGCTGACCTTCAGCATCTCGGAGAGCTGGGAGACCAGGGCGTGCTCACGGGCCTGGTAGCGGTAGGCGGACAGGCCCACCAGAGCGTCCACGCGGCGCACGCCGGAGCCGATCGAGGACTCCCCCAGCAGCTGCACGGAGCCGATCGCGCCGGTGGTGCCCACGTGGGTGCCGCCGCACAGCTCCCGGGACCAGTCCCCGCCGATCGAGACCACCCGGACGATGTCCGGGTACTTCTCCCCGAACAGGGCCTGGGCGCCCATGGCCTTGGCCTGCTCGAGGGGCATCTGGGTGTCGGTCACCTCGAGCTCGTCCTGGAGGAGGGTGTTGACCCGGCCCTCGATCTGCTCGAGCGAGGACTGGGGCACGCCCTGCCCGAAGCGGAAGTCGAAGCGCATGCGACCCGGGGAGTTCTCCGAACCGGCCTGGGTGGCGGTCTCGCCGAGCTCCTCCCGCAGGGCCTCATGGACCATGTGGGTGGCGGTGTGGGCGCGGGCGATCGCACCGCGGCGAGCGGTGTCGATGGTGGCGACCGCGGCCTGCCCGGGGGCGATGTCGCCCTCGACGAGCCGCCCGCGATGGACGATCAGCCCCTTGACGGGGGCCTGCACGTCGTCGACCTCGACCAGAGCGCCGCCGCCCAGCGAGATCTGCCCCTGATCGGCGAGCTGACCGCCCATCTCAGCGTAGAACGGAGTCTCGGCGAGGATCACCTCGACCTGGGCAGGAGCCTGGGCCCGGTCCACCAGGGCACCGTCGACCAGCACCGACTCGACGGTGGTGGCCACGGTGGACTCGGTGTATCCCAGGAACGGCACGGCCTCGCCGCGCTCGCGCAGCAGGGTGGTGTACACGGCGGTGTCGGTATGACCGGACTTCTTGGCGGCGGCGTCCGCCCGGGCCCGCTCGCGCTGCTCCTGCATGGCGGCGCGGAAGCCGTCCTCGTCGACCGCGAGCCCCACCTCGGAGGCCATCTCCAGGGTGAGGTCGATCGGGAAGCCGTAGGTGTCGTGCAGGCGGAAGGCGTCCTCGCCGCCCAGCACACGGCCGCCCTCGCCCTTCACCGCCGAGGTGACCTGCTCGAAGATCGTCGTGCCGGTCTCCAGAGTTCGCAGGAACGCCTCCTCCTCGGCGTAGATCGTGGCGCTGATGCGGGCGAAGTCCTGCTCGAGGGCGGGATAGGAGTCCTTCATCGCCGCGAGCGAGGCGGGCAGCAGCTGGGGCATCGACGCGCCGGTGCGGCCCAGCAGCCGCATCGAGCGCACGGCGCGGCGGATCAGACGGCGCAGCACGTAGCCGCGGCCCTCGTTGCCGGGGCGGACCCCGTCGGCGACCAGCATCAGGGCGCTGCGCACGTGGTCGGCCACGATCCGCAGGTGGACATCGTCCTCCGCGCTGTCAGGGCCCGCGCCGTAGGTGCGGCCGGTGAGCTCCTGTGCGGTCTCGATGACGGCGAAGACCTCATCGGTCTCGTACATGTTCTGCTTGCCCTGCAGGATGTAGGCGAGGCGCTCGACCCCCATCCCGGTGTCGATCGACTTCTGCTCCAGCTCGCCCAGCAGCGGGTAGTCCTTGCCCGCGCCGGCGCCGCGCAGGAACTGGTCGAAGACCAGGTTCCAGATCTCGATGTAGCGATCCTCGGCCGCGGGGTCGCCCGGCCATTCGGGGACGGTGCCGATGACGGCCTCGGGGCCGTACTCGGGGCCGCGGTCGTAGTGCCATTCACCGCAGGGACCGGCCGGGCCGGGCTGCCCGGTGTCCCAGAAGATCTCCTCGCGCGGCAGCCGCACCACGCGGGCGGGATCCAGCCCGATCACCTCGGTGGCGTGCCGGTAGGCGACGTCGTCCTCCTCCCACACGGTGAGCCAGAGGCGCTGCGGGTCCAGGCCGTAGCCGCCCTCCTCGAGCGGGCCGGTCAGCAGCTCCCAGGAGAGGTCCAGCGCGCCTTCCTTGAAGTAGTCGCCGAAGGAGAAGTTGCCGGCCATCTGGAAGAAGGTGCCGTGGCGAGTGGTGCGGCCCACGTTCTCGATGTCGTTGGTGCGGATGCACTTCTGGACGCTGGCGGCGCGCGGCCACGGTGCCGCCTCGGTGCCCACGATGTATGGGATGAAGGGGACCATGCCGGCGATCGTGAACAGGATCGAGGGATCCGAGGAGACCAGCGAGGTGCTGGGCACGATCTCATGCTGCTTGCGCTCGAAGAAGTCGAGGAAGCGGCGACGGATCTCTGAGGTGCGCATGGTCGGGAGGAGTCCTTCCTGGCAGGGCGGACCGGGACGGTCACGTGGGGAAAGTGGGGGCCGGTGACGCGAAGGCCCCGGTCAGGGTAGCGGAGTACCACTGCCGGGGCCTGCGAGCAACGCGCGGAGGATCAGCGCGCGTAGTACTCCACGACCATCTGCACATCGCAGGTGACGGGGACCTCGGCGCGCTTGGGGCGCGAGACGAGGGTGGCCTTGAGCTCCTCGAGCTCGACGTTCAGGTAGCCGGGGGTGGAGGCGAGAACGTCGGAGTTCCCGCCCTCGGCGGCGATCTGGTAGGTCTCCATGGCCTGGGCCCTGGGCTTGACCTGGATGGTCTGACCGGGCTTGACGCGGAAGGAGGGACGGTCCACCAGCTGGCCGTCGACCAGGATGTGGCGGTGCACGACGGCCTGGCGGGCCTGCAGGATGGTGCGGGCGAACCCGGCACGCAGCACCAGGGCGTCCAGCCGCATCTCCAGCAGCTCGACCATGCTCTCGCCGGTCAGGCCGGACTCCTTGCGGGCGTCCAGGTAGGCGCGATGCATCTGCTTCTCGCGCAGGGCGTACTGGGCGCGGAGACGCTGCTTCTCCTTGAGCCGGACGGCGTAGTCGGACTCGGTCCGACGGCGCGCACGACCGTGCTCGCCCGGGGGGTACGGGCGCTTCTCGAAGTACTTGACCGACTTCGGGGTCAGGGGGAGCCCGAGGGCTCGGGACAGTCGCGCCTGACGGCGCGCACGGGTGACGTTGGTCACGAGGTCTACCTCTGTTTCGACGGGGTGAATCCAGTAACGCAGCCGCGGATTCAACGGGACAGATTACCGGAGGCGGGGCCCCGGCTCAATCCCGCACGGTCCGGTGCCCTGCGGGAATCCTGTGGAGTCCGGCACATCCCGTGGTC
Source organism: Candidatus Brachybacterium merdigallinarum (assembly GCA_019115335.1). Classification (GTDB taxonomy): domain Bacteria; phylum Actinomycetota; class Actinomycetes; order Actinomycetales; family Dermabacteraceae; genus Brachybacterium; species Brachybacterium merdigallinarum. The sequence continues at coordinate 6,063 of DXDT01000256.1, read as the reverse complement.
GTCGAGGCGCCGGAACGACCGTGCCGGGCGCAGGACCGGTGCTGCCGGGAGATCAGGACCGGCCGGTGCGCCCCCGCAGGATGGCCCGCAGCGACTGGACGCGCTGCGCGATCCGGCCCTCGGCCCCGTGCCGGCGCGGGTGGTAGTAATCCACGCCCACCAGATCGTCCGGCGGGTACTGCTGGGTGACCACGCCGTGCTCGGAGTCGTGCGCGTAGCGGTACTCGGTGCCGTGGCCGAGGGACTTCGCCCCGGCGTAGTGGGCATCGCGCAGATGCGCAGGCACTCCCTGCCCGCGCCCGGCCCGCACATCGGCGATCGCGGCGTCCAGCGCCTGGTAGGAGGCGTTGGACTTCGGGGCGCTCGCGATATGGACGACCGCCTGGGCCAGCGGGATCCGCCCCTCGGGCATGCCGAGCATCTGCACCGCCTGCATCGCGGCGACGGCGACCTGCAGGGCGGTCGGATCCGCCATGCCGACCTCCTCGCCGGCGGCGATCACCACGCGGCGGGCGATGAACCGGGGGTCCTCCCCCGCCTCGATCATGCGGGCGAGGTAGTGCAGGGAGGCGTCGACGTCGCTGCCCCGCATCGACTTGATGAAGGCGCTGGTGACGTCGTAGTGCTGGTCGCCCGCGCGGTCGTAGCGGATCGCGGCGCGGTTGACGGCCTGGGCCAGGGTCGCGGCATCGATCTCCCGGGTGTCCTTCATCAGCGCGGCCGCGGCGGCCGCCTCCAGGGAGGTGAGGATCTTGCGGGCGTCTCCGCCGCCCAGCCGCAGCAGCGCCTCGCGGGCGTCGGCGGTGAGTGTCACCTCGCCGCCGAGCCCCTGCTCGGAGGTCAGCGCCCGATCCACCAGGGTGTCCAGATCCCCCCGGTCCAACGATTCCAGGGTGAGCACGATCGAGCGGGAGAGCAGCGGCGAGATCACGGAGAAGTGCGGGTTCTCGGTGGTGGCGGCGATCAGCGTCACCCACCGGTTCTCGACGCTGGGCAGCAGCGCATCCTGCTGCGACTTGGAGAAACGGTGCACCTCGTCCACGAACAGCACGGTCTCGCGGCCCACAGTGCGCAGGCGGGAGCGGGCCTGGTCGACCACCTCACGGATCTCCTTGACCCCGGCGAGCACTGCGGAGACCTCCACGAACTCCCGGTCCCCGGAGCTGGCCACCACATAGGCGAGGGTGGTCTTCCCGGTGCCGGGCGGGCCCCACATGATCACGCTGGAGGGCGAGGTGCGGTCGTCATCGGTCGAGACCAGCCGGCGAAGCGGGCTACCGGGCTCGAGCGCGGCATGCTGCCCGACGACCTCCTCGAGGCTGCGGGGCCGCATCCGCACCGCCAGCGGTGCCCGGTGGTCGACGTTGCGATCCGTGAGCGTGCGCGGCGCCGGGGCGTCGCCGGCGAGTGAGAACAGGTCCTCCTCCATCCCTCCAGGGTAAGCCGGGGTGGGGACGGTCGATTCCCGGTCAGCGCTGCCGGCGCTCGAGGGCGCGGGCGATGCGGCCCGGCCAGCCCGGGCCCTCGTAGATCAGGGCCGTGTATCCCTGGACCAGGTCGGCACCCGCATCCAGGCGGGTGCGGACGTCCTGGGCGGTGGTGATGCCGCCGCAGCTGATGATCACCGATTCCGCGGGCAGCGCATCCCGCAGCAGGCGGAGCACGTCGAGGCTGCGCTCGGCCAGGACCGGGCCGGAGAGCCCGCCGGCGCCGATCTCCTGGATCCGGGAGCGCTCGGACAGCAGCGACTCCGGGCGGGCGATGGTGGTGTTGGTCGCGATCATCCCGGCCAGCCCCACCTCGGTGGCGAGCTCGGCGACCGCGCGGATATCGTCGTCGTGGAGGTCCGGGGCGATCTTCACCAGCACCGGGATCTCGCGGCGGAACCGGCGCTCGGCGGCCGCGGCCTCCTCCACGACCGCTTCCAGGACCGGTCGCAGCACGTCGACGGCCTGCAGGTCGCGCAGGCTGGGGGTGTTGGGGCTGGAGACGTTGATCGCGAGGTAGCTGGCGTACGGCGCCAGGGCGTGGGCGGAGAAGCGGTAGTCCTCGGCGGCGTCGTCCAGCGCGGTGGACTTCGACTTGCCGATGTTCACACCGATCACCGCACGCTGACCGCGCTCGGTGCGGCGGGCCTCGGCGAGGCTCTTGGCCAGCGCCACCGCCCCGTCGTTGTTGAAGCCCATCCGGTTGATCAGGGCGCCGTCCTCGACCAGGCGGAACGAGCGAGGGCGGGGATTGCCGGGCTGGGCGTGCGCGGTGACCGTGCCGACCTCCACATGGCCGAAGCCCAGATCCAGTAGGGCCAGCGGCACCTGGCCGTCCTTGTCGAAGCCCGCGGCCATTCCCAGCACACTGCGGTGGTCCGCTCCGAGCACGCGTCGCACCGGTCGCGGGTCCCGGTCAGGTGCCGGGGTGCCGAACACGCGCCGCAGCACGGTGGGGCCACCGGGCAGGCGATGGGCGGTGCGCAGGGCCTTGACGGTCAAGTGGTGCGCCGTCTCCGGATCGATGCGACGCAGCACCGTGTCGAACAGCGTCGCGTACGCCCCCTGGCGAGCGGGGGCGGGAGCAGGCACGGCGTTGGGCGGGAACGGATCGGTGGTCACGGAAGTACCGTAGACGGTCAGGGGGCGGTCGCGGGGGCCGCAGGTCCTTGCGCTGTGGGGACCGTCCTCGCGCGACGGGTGCGCAGCACGGCGATCAGGGCGATCAGCGGCAGCAGCAGGGGCACGAAGCCGTAGCCGATCCCGTAGGCGGACCAGACCGTCGCCTCCGGGAACAGGGACGGGGTCACCAGGGACAGGGTGCCCACCACCAGCACCCCCGCCAGCTCGAGGACCACCAGGCCCAGCACTGCGCGGGAGCCGGTGCCGCGCACGATCAGGGCGATGGTCACCGCGATGTAGGTCAGCGCCGCCAGCAGCGAGAGCAGGTACGCCAGGGGCGCCTGCTCGAAGTGGAACAGGATCTGCACGCCGGAGCGGGCGGTGGCGGACAGGGCGAAGATCGCGTACACCACGATCAGGACCACGGCGGCGCCGCGGGATCTCGAGATGCTCATGCGAAGCCTCCTGGCCAGATCTGGGGCAGGCGCATCTGCAGCGCCATCATCGTCAGTGCGGCCAGTCCCACCACCAGGCTCCCCCAGCGGCTGCGTTCCCACACCCCGACCCAGCCGCCGCCCAGCGGCAGCACCAGGCCGGTCAGGAGGTAGCCGTACAGGGTGATCGCCTCGAAGGAGTGGGTGCCGGCGAGGTCTCGCACTCCCAGGGCGGCGAACTCCACAGCCCACACCAGCAGGCTCAGCGCGCAGGCGCCGAGCAGCACCAGGTCGGCCTTGAGGTCGCGAGCGGCGTAGTACAGGCCGAGCGCGCCGGTGAGCCCGCAGACGATGTACACCGCGATGCTCAGCGCTGTCATCGTCCCGCCCTCTCTCGATTCCGCTCTCGAACCCGGCTCCTGTGCCCGACGGCCTCCTGCCGGCGGAGCAGGTGCCTACGATAGGCCCATGCCACAGTTGACTGTTTCTGACTCATCCCGCGCCGGCTCCCTGCAGGAGGTCGCCGCGGACGTCCTCATCCTCCCCCTTCTGCGCGGCGCGGACGACTCCCCCGCCACGGTTTCCGGTATGCCGTCGGTCACGGAGGCGATCGCCGCGATGGACCTCTCCGCCGACCGCGGCGAGATCCACCGCCTGCCCTCCGCCGTCTCCGCGCCCGATGCCGTGCAGGCCGGGTCGCTGCTGCTGGTCGGCGTCGGCGCCGAGTCGCTGGACGAGGTCGAGGCCGAGGATCTGCGCCTCGCCTTCGGCGCGGCGACCCGCTCGCTGACCGGAGTCGCCACGGCCGCGGTCGCCCTCCCCGGCGGCGCCCCCGAGCAGCTCACCGCCGCGATCGAGGGCGCGGCGCTGGGCGCGTACGCGTTCATCGCCCACAAGTCCGAGGCCGGCTCCCCGAAGGCGGCGCTGGCCGAGATCACAGTGGTCGCCGAGGATCCCGCCGCCGCGCAGAGCGCCATCGATCGCGCCGCCGTGCTCGCCGACGTGGTGGGCCTGACCCGCGACCTGGTCAACACTCCCCCGAACCTGCTGTACCCCGCCGAGATGGCGCGCAGGGCCCAGGAGGCGGTCGCCTCCCTGCCGATCGAGGTCACGGTGCTCGACGAGGCGCAGCTGGCGGAGGGCGGCTACGGAGGGATCGCCGGCGTGGGCCAGGGCTCCACCCGCCCGCCGCGCCTTGTGCGCCTGGAGTACGCCCCCGCCTCCGCCAAGAGCTCCGTCTCCCTGGTCGGCAAGGGCATCACCTTCGACACCGGCGGCATCTCGCTGAAGCCCGCCGCCGGCATGGACGACATGACCTCGGACATGACCGGCGCGGCCACCGTGCTGGGGGCGATCGTCGGTGCCGCGCGCCTCGAGCTGCCGGTGAAGGTCGTCACCTACCTGGCCCTCGCCGAGAACATGCCCGGCGGCAATGCCCAGCGCCCCGGTGACGTGGTGACCATGCGCAACGGCACCACCGTCGAGGTGCTCAACACCGATGCCGAGGGCCGCATGGTGATGGCCGACGCCCTGGTCGACGCCGCCGCCGACGAGCCCGACCTGCTGATGGACGTGGCGACCCTCACCGGCGCCGCGATGGTCGCGCTCGGGAAGCGGACCGCCGCGGTGATGGGCACCGAGGAGGCGCGGGACGAGGTCCTGGCCGCCGCCGATGCCAGCGGTGAGCCGTTCTGGCCGCTCCCCTTCCCCGCGGAGCTGCGCAAGGAGCTCACCGGCCGGGTCGCGGACCTGCGCAACATCGCCGCCAGCCGCTGGGGCGGTGCGCTCAGCGCCGGGATCTTCCTCTCCGAGTTCGTGGGGGATGTCTCCTGGGCGCACATCGACATCGCCGGCCCCTCCTTCTCCGACGCCCCGCTGGGGTACATGGGCAAGGGCGCGACCGGCATGAGCGTCCGCACCGTCCTGGAGGTGCTGGAGGCTCGCGCCCGCTGACCGGGCGGTCATGCTGACACGGATCCCCGCTGCGTCCCGAATCACCGGGCCGAGGCGGGGATCCGTCGCATTCGGGCCCGTGCCGGGGGCTTCGGTGGCCTAGCATGGGACCTGCAGGCGGCCCGCTCCGGCTCTCCGGGGCCCGGTGCCGCGTCACAACAGCACACACCGAGGAGCACACAGGTGGCGGATACAACCACTGACCAGTACGACGTCGTGATCCTGGGCGGTGGCAGCGGCGGCTACGCGGCCGCGCTGCGGGGCGCCCAGCTCGGACAGAAGATCGCTCTCGTCGAGAAGGACAAGATCGGTGGCACCTGCCTGCACCGCGGCTGCGTGCCCACCAAGGCGCTGCTGCACGTCGGGGAGATCGCGGACGCCCCCTCCGAGGCCTCCGCGATGGGCCTGGACCTCACCCTGAACTCGGTGGACGTCGACAAGGTCCTCGACTTCAAGGACAAGATCATCGGCCGCCTCCACAAGGGCCTGCAGGGCCTGATCAAGGCCTCGAAGGTCGACTACGTCGAGGGGTACGGCACCCTGACCGGGAAGAACACCGTCACCGTCGAGACCGAGGGCGGCAAGCGCGAGCTGACCGGCAAGAACATCGTGCTGGCCTCCGGCTCCTACTCCAAGACCCTCCCCGGCATCGATCTGGGCGGCCGCTTCCTGGACTCGGAGGCCGCGCTGCAGCTGCCCGAGGTCCCGAAGAATCCGATCATCCTGGGCGGCGGCGTGATCGGCGTCGAGTTCGCCTCGGTGTGGAAGTCGCTGGGCGCCGAGTCGGTGACCATCGTCGAGGGCCTGCCCCACCTGGTCGCCAACGAGGACGAGTCGATCTCCAAGGCCCTCGAGCGCGCCTTCAAGAAGCGCAAGATCAACTTCTCCCTCGGCGTGTTCACCGAGAAGGCCGAGCAGACCGCGGACGGGGTGAAGGTCACTCTCGCCGACGGCACCGTCTTCGAGGGCGACTACCTGCTGGTCGCCGTCGGCCGTGGCCCGAACACCCAGGGCCTGGGTTACGAGGAGCAGGGCATCGAGATGGATCGCGGCTTCGTGCTCGCGAA
>DXDT01000255.1 GCA_019115335.1 Candidatus Brachybacterium merdigallinarum | reverse complement strand
GATGTCCATGCCCAGGATCTCGGAGGCCTGCTGCTCCGCTTCCTCGGGCGACTTGGCGATCTTCACGCCACCGGCCTTGCCGCGGCCGCCGGTCTTGACCTGAGCCTTCACGACGACGACGGGGGTGCCGAGCTGCTCGGCCCCCGCCTTGGCAGCGGCAGGATCTTCCGCGACGACTCCTCCGAGCACGGGCACACCGTGCTTCTCGAAGAGATCGCGGGCCTGGTACTCGTACAGGTCCACGGGGTGATTTCCTCTCGATGTCGGCAGTGGGCGGCAGGCCGCACTGGCCTCGATGCCACCCCTGGGAACATGGTCAGGGTATCGCTTACCGGACCCCGATCGTGACCGTGCCGGGCTCGTGCGCGGTGTCTCACGTCCGCACCGCGAATCCTCGCGGAGTTCGGCCTCCGTTCAGACGGCGTGACTAGGATGCCCCGATGAGCAGACGCCCCCGCTCCCTGGCCCAGCGCATCCGGGAGCATCTCGGCTTCAGCGTCGTGGCGATCCTGGCGCTGTTCATCATCCTGCGCCTGTTCGGGGTGCGCTCGACGTTCGCCGGGTTCGCCCTCTCGGTCGGGATCACGCTCGCGCTGAACGTGGGGCTCGGCTACTACAACGACTTCCGCGCCCGCTCCGGGAAGGCCTCCGCCCCGGCCCGGGGAGGCGGCGACATCCGCTGGCGGGACGAGGACGATCCCCGCTCCGATCCGCCGCGCTCGCCGCGGCGGCGCTGACCACGGGAGGTTCGCGTGGCAGGACGACGGCACATGGCTGGAGGCACGCATGGCTGACTGGAAGACCTACGCCAAGGCCGCCCGGAACACGGCGAAGAAGCAGGCCCCGGGGGTGAAGCAGGCGGCACAGCGGTCGGTGGACGACGCCGGCCGCCGCACCCGGGACTACGCGACCGCTGCCCGCAACACGCTGGACAAGCAGGCACCCGGGGCCCGGGAGTCCGCCCGGGCCACCGTCGATCGCAGCCGTGAGTACGCGCGCAGCTCCCAGCAGCGGCTGCGGAAGGTCGAGATCGTGCCGACCCTGTTGCGGGCGCTGAGGGAAGCTCTGCTGATCGGCGGTTCCCTGTTCGCGATCTGGGGGGTGCTGTACCTCGCGGGGATCCCGATCCCCTTCACCACGGTGCTGATCATCGTCGGCGTCGTCGTGGTCTTCGCGTTCGGCGGCACCGTCTACGCGAAGTTCCAGCGGCAGCGGGAGGCGGCTGCGGAGCCCGCCGACCCGGCGGAGGGCGACCTCGACGACGACGCCTCGGCCCCGCCGCGCTCCCGGCAGTAGTCAGAACCAGGCAGTCACCACCGGGCAGCGAGCACCAGGCACCGAGTAGCGGGCACCAGGCCTTTCGGCCCGCGGCCCGGGGGGGCGCCCGCCTACCCTGATCTGGTGACTCTCCCTGCCCCCTCCCCTGCGGCCTCGTCGTTGCCGGCTTCCTCCCGCCGCTCCTGGCACCGTCGCGCCTCGCGCCCGGTGACAGCGTGGATGGTGGCCCTGGTGATCGTGGTGCTGATCCACCCCGTCATCCCGCAGTCCCGCTGGCTGCTGGTCCACATGGTCACGCTGGGCCTGATCACCACCTCGATCATGGTGTGGGGGCAGCATTTCGCCGAGGCGCTGCTGAAGACGAAGCTCGCCGAGGAGACCCGCTCCCACCAGGTGGCCCGCATCAACTTGCTGACCCTGGGCGTGGTCGTGACCATCGCCGGGATGCTGCCGAGCCTGCCGTGGCTGGTGGTGCTCGGAGCGCTGATCATCTCCGCGGCGATGCTCTGGTACGCGTTCGCGCTCGGGCGGCAGCTGCAGGCGGCGCTCGCCCCGCGGTTCGGGCACATCGTGCGCGCCTACATCGGGGCGGCCTGCCTGCTGCCGGTGGGGGCGGTGCTCGGTGCGGTGATGTCCTTCAGCCCGGGAGAGCCCTGGCAGGGCCGGCTGCTGCTGGCGCATGAGCTGGTGAACGTGCTGGGCTTCGTGGGGATGACGGTCTCGGCGACGCTGCTGACGCTGTGGCCGACGATCACCCGGGCCCGCCTGGACCCGGCGGCGACGCGCTCCGCCGGCGGCGGCCTGCTCGGCATGGGGATCAGCACGCTCGGGGCGTGCGCCGGGGCACTGACCGGGTCGGTGCTGCTGGGGGCCGCGTTCCTCGCGGGGTACGTCGGATCCTTTGCAGTGATCGCGGTGACCCTGGTGCGGGTGTCCGTCCGGTCGGCGCGCACCGCGCATCGCGCGCCCCTGGCCTGGTTCCCGATCCTGTCGATCGGGGCGGGGATGGGATGGTTCGCGCTGACGCTGCTGGCGACGCTGGTGATGTGGTGGCGATCGGCCGACGAGCAGTTCGCGGCCACCTTGGTTGCCGCCGATGCGCAGCAGCTCACGGTCCCGCTGGTCGCCGGTTTCCTGGTGCAGGTGCTGCTCGGGGCGATGAGCCATCTGCTGCCGGTGACGATGGGCGGCGGGCCGCGAGCGGTCAAGGCGTCCCTGGCCCGGATGAGCAGCGTCGCCGGGCTGCGAGTGCTGACCTACAACCTGGTGGTCGCCCTGTTCGTCACCGCGCAGTGGGAGACCCCGGGCGGCGACGCGCTGTTCGCCGGCCTCACCCTGGGCACCACGGACGCGGCCGGCTTCGGCTCGATCGCCCGGGTGCTGGTCTCGACCCTCGGGTTCCTGGTGCTGCTGAGCGTCGTGGTGCTGATGGTGCTGGCCATCCGCGACAGCCGTCGGACCCGTCAGGCACCCGTCCCCCCGGCATCGACTCCCGCGCCGTCGTCTCCGGCGGGCGCCGCTCCCGCCGGCACCGCTCCCGTCGGCACGGCTCCGACGAGCGCCGCGCCGGAGAGTGCCGCGACGGCGGGCACCGCCCCGGTGGGTCGACGGGCGCTGACCTCCGTCCTGGTGGGCACCGGGTCCGTGCTCGGCCTGACCGCGATCGGCTCCTCGTTGGACCGCAGCTTCGGCTCGGCGCCCCCGCTGGGCGGCACCTCCGGCGACGGCTCCGGTCTCGGCACGAGCGGTGCGGCGACGCCGACCGGCCGCACCACCACGCTCGCGGTGAGCATGGTCGACATGCGTTTCGAGCCGGCCGTGCTGGAGGTCCCCGCCGGGGACGAGCTGGTGATCGAGCTGACCAACGATGACCCTCATGACGTCCATGACCTGGTGCTCGCCACCGGGGCGGCCTCCGGGCGCCTGCAGCCCGGCGAGGCGACCACGGTGGCGGCCGGGGTGATCGCGCATGACGTCTCGGGCTGGTGCTCGATCGTGGGGCACCGCGCGATGGGGATGGCCCTCGAGGTGGTCGCGCTGGGCGGGGTCGCGGGCACCGGACATGAGCACTCCGGTGGCGGGGCCTCCGGGACCGATGAGCTCGCGCGGGTCACTGCTGACCTGCAGGCCGCTCCCGGAACGGGGTTCACGGCGCGCGATGCCCTGCTGCCGCCCCCTGCCGGTGCCGAGCAGCGACTGACCCTGGAGATCTCCGAGCATGCCCTGGAGCTCGCCCCGTCAGTGGTGATGGACGCGATGACCTTCGGCGGCACCGTGGTCGGCCCGGTGCTGCGCTCCGAGCTGGGGGCACGCCTGACCGTGGATCTGGTCAACCGCGGGTCGATGGGGCACTCCCTGGACCTGCATGCCGGCCGCGTCTCGCCCGATGAGGTGATGCGCACGATCCCGCCCGGCGAGCAGCTGGAGTACACGATCACCACGGATCATGCCGGGGTGTGGCTCTACCACTGCTCGACGATGCCGATGACGGTGCATCTGGCGGCGGGAATGCTGGGAGCGCTGATCGTGCCTCCCGCGGGCCTGGAGGCAGCCGATCGGGAGTACGTGCTGGTCCAGTCCGATCACTACCTGGTGCCCGAGGGGGCAGCGGGCTTCGAGGAGGCGATGCACGAGGGGGCGCATCCGGTGAGCCCGGCGAAGATCGCGGCCGAGCGCCCCGACTTCACGGTCTTCAACGGCCACGCGAACCAGTACGTCCACTCCCCGTTGGAGGCTCGGGTGGGCGAGCGGGTGCGGCTGTGGGTCCTCGCCGCCGGGCCGTCCCGCGGCATCTCCTTCCATGTCGTGGGCGGCGTGTTCGACACGGTCTTCAAGGAGGGCGAGTACCTGCTGCGGCCGGAGAACGAGACCGGCGGCGGCGCTCAGGCGCTCGATCTGGCCGCGGCGCAGGGAGGGTTCGTGGAGCTGGTGTTCACCGAGCCCGGCACCTACACCGCGGTGAACCATGCCTTCGCCGACATGGAGCGCGGCGCCCGCGCCCTGATCCGGGTGACGCCATGACGTATCGACCCGAGGCCCGACTCGGCCCGTGACCCGACCCCGGCGAGTGCTCGCGATGCCCGCACCTTCGACGGGTCGCTCTCGGCTCGTACCCTGTGCGCATGACATCTGCCACCCCCTCGCCCTCTGACCGCCGAGCAGCACGCGCCGGGGTGCACCACCTCGAGCTGTGGACGGCCGACCTCGCCGCGACGGCCCCGGGGTGGGGCTGGCTGCTGGGCGCTCTCGGCTGGGCGGCGGAACGGGTCGCGGGGTGGGACGACGGGCGCATCTGGCGCCACACCGACGGGTCCTACATTGTCCTGGAGCAGTCCGCGGACGGGGAAGGTAACAGCGCGCACCGATTACGGCCCGGAATGAATCACCTCGCCCTCACCATCCCCGACCGGGAGTCGCTGGATGCGCTGCGCGCCGGGGCGCCCCATCACGGCTGGAGCGAGCTGTTCGGCGACCGGTATCCGCATGCCGGCGGGGACGACCACACCGCCTGGTACGCCGAGAACCGTGAGGGCATCGAGGTGGAGGTCGTCGTCCCGCGCTGAGCGATGCGCCTCAGAGCTTGGTGATCGGTGCGTAGCGCAGCAGCAGGCGCTTGGTGCCGTGGGGGGCCTTGAACCGGACCTCGACCTGGGTCTTGTCCCCCTGCCCGGCGACCTCGCTGACGGTGCCCATGCCGAAGGAGTCGTGGGTGACTCGGTCCCCCACCGCCAGCTGGGGCAGCGAGGAGGTCGGGGTGGGCTTGCGGCCGGAGCCCAGGCTGGGGCGCTTGACGTCGCTGCGACCGCCACCGATTCCTCCGCTGAAGGAGGGGCCGCGACGGCTGCCGCCGCCTCCCGAGTAGCCGCCTCCTCCCCGGCCGTATCCGCCGTAGCCGCCGGGCTCGAGGCCCACCCCGCTGAGGGAGGAGCCGGCCCGGGCGACGTCCAGGGTCTCGGCCGGGATCTCGTCGAGGAAACGGCTGGCGGGCATGAACTGGGCCTGTCCCCAGGTGGAGCGCATCTGGGCACGGGTCAGGTACAGCTTCTCGCGGGCGCGGGTGAGGCCCACATAGGCCAGGCGCCGCTCCTCCTCCAGCTCGGTGGGATCCGAGAGGGTGCGGTTGTGGGGGAAGGTGCCGTCCTCCATCCCGGTCAGGAACACCACCGGGAACTCGAGCCCCTTCGCGGTGTGCAGGGTCATGAGCGTGACGAACTGGTCCTCGGAGCCGGGGATCTGGTCGGCGTCCGCGACCAGCGAGACCTTCTCCAGGAATCGGTCCAGCAGGGACGCCTCCGGGTCCGCGGGCGCTGCCAGCGTCGAGCGCCGCCCGGTGGCGACCTGGCCCTCCCCGGTGCCATCGCTCGAGCCGCCGCTGGCGCCGTCGGCCCCCTCGGCGTCGTCCTCGAACTCGCTCGCGGCGGCCTCGGCGGCCTCGAGCTGCGCTTCGAAGTCCGCGGCGACGCCCACCAGCTCGGCGAGGTTCTCCAGGCGGGACTCGTCCTGCGGGTCGTCGCTGCGGCGCAGCTCATCCTCGTACCCGGACTTCGCCAGGATCGCCTCGACGAGATCCGCCGGGCCGGTGCCCCGGGCGGCGAGCTCCTGCAGGTCCTCGAGCATCGCGACGAATCCGCGCACGGCGTTGAGGGAGCGGGTGGCGATGCCGGGAGCCTCCTCGGCGCGGCGCAGAGCCTCGCCGAAGCTGATCCGGTCCCGTTCGGCGAGCATCGCGATCGCGGCCTCGGCCCGGTCGCCGATGCCGCGCTTGGGGACGTTCAGGATGCGGCGCAGGTTGATCTCGTCATCCGGGTTCGCGAGCACCTGCAGGTAGGCGACGGCGTCCTTGATCTCGCGGCGCTCGTAGAAGCGGGTTCCGCCCACCACCTTGTACGGCAGCCCGATCCGGATCAGCTGGTCCTCGAGGGCACGGGACTGAGCGTTGGCGCGGTAGAAGATCGCAATGTCCCCGGCCTTGCGGCCGTCGTCGACCAGGGCGTCGATCTGGCGGCCGATGTACCGCGCCTCGGACTGCTCGTCATCGGCGACGTACAGGGTGATCTGCTCGCCGCTGCCCTGGTCGGTCCACAGGTTCTTCTCCCGCCGGCCCTCGTTGCCGGAGATCAGGGCGTTGGCGGCGGTGAGGATGTTCTGGGTGGAGCGGTAGTTCTGCTCGAGCACGATGGTGCGGGCGGAGGGGAAGTCCTGCTCGAACTCGACGAT
>DXDT01000039.1 GCA_019115335.1 Candidatus Brachybacterium merdigallinarum | reverse complement strand
GAGGCGATGACCTCGCCCTTGACCGTGCGCTGCATGTCGGTGACCTCCTCAGGGCGCTCGTCGACGAGCACGACCATGAGGTGGACCTCGGGATTGTTCGTGGTGATCGCATTGGCGATCTGCTGCATGATGATCGTCTTGCCGGCCTTCGGCGGGGCGACGATCAGGCCGCGCTGGCCCTTGCCGATCGGGGAGACCAGATCGATGATCCGGGAGGAGATGTGCGTCGCCCCGGTCTCCAGGCGCAGGCGCTCATCCGGGTACAGCGGGGTGAGCTTGCCGAAGTCGACCCGCTGCCGCGCCCGTTCGGGAGTCATCCCGTTGATCGAGTCGATCTGCACCAGCGCCGCGTACTTGCCCTGGCCGCCCTTATTGTTGCGACGGTTGCGGCCGCCGCCGTGGTGCTGCTGCTCGACGTGCTGCTCCTCGCCCTCGCGCGGGGCACGCACCTGGCCGGTGATCGCATCGCCCTTGCGCAGGCCCGCCTTGCGGACCTGGTTCATGCTCACGTAGACGTCGCTCGCTCCGGGCAGGTAACCGGTGGTGCGCACGTAGGCGTTGTTGTCGCGGATGTCGAGGATGCCGGCGACGGCCACCAGCTCCTCGCCCTCGCGCACCTCGGTGTCGTCCTGGCGACCCTGCTGCTGCGAGTTCTGATGCTGCTGGCCACCGCCCTGATCGGACTGACCGCCGCGCCCGCGGCGCTTGCGGTCACGGGAGCGGTTGCGGGAGCGCGAGCGGCCGCGACGGTCATCGTCGTAGTCGCCGCCCTGCTGGTGGTGAGAGCGTTGGTCTCCGGAGTCCTCGCCGGAGCGGTCCGGCAGGGCGATATCCTCGACCCGGGCGGGGCGCTCGCGCTGCTGATCGTTCCCGCGCTGCTCGTTGTTGCGCTGGGACCGTCCGCGCTGCGCACCGTCGCCGCGCTGGTCCTCCCCGCGCTGGCCGCTGCCACTGCGATCGGGGAGCTCGATCCCCAGATCGGGCGTGCGCTCGTGGTCCTGCTCCGGAGCGGCGGGGCCGGCGGAGCGCTGCGCCGAGCGCGAGGAGCGAGTGGATCGGGTCCCTGCGGCGGGCGCCTGCTCGCTCTGCTGAGCCTGCTGGCGAGGTGCCGGCGGCTCGGATGCTGCCTGCTCAGTGGAGGCCGGGGCCGCGGAGGCCGGGGCGGAGGCGGCGGGGTCGGGAGTCGCCGAGGCGTCGCTGGTCGAGCCGGTTCCGCCCCCGCGGATCGCCTCGATCAGCTCGCTCTTGCGCAGGCGGCGGGCGCCCTTGATGCCTCGCTCGGCGGCGATCGCGTGCAGCTCGGGAAGCTTCTTGGCAGCGAGGTCTGCACTGTCGGTGGGGGTGGAGTCGTTCACCCGGTGTCCTTCCTGTCGGAGCCGCAGAGCGGTCCGGATCTGGTTCTGGTGCACGTGTGGGGTTGTGGCACGAAGGAGGGCCTGAAGGCGCTGTCGGGGCCGGAACAGGCAGTTCGGGCACGGCGGCAGCTCGGCCGGTTCCGAGCGGAGGCGCTGTGCGCAGTCCGTTCGGGGAGGTGCTTCGGGGTGCGCCAGCGTCGATGCACGGGCCTGCTCGGCGCGATGTGCGCAGAGCGCGGAATACATGCGGGACGCGGTTCAGGGGGATTCATCGCCGCGGAACGGCTGACTCGGCCACTGCTGGACGCACGCTCAACGTACCACAGACGTGGCCCCGTCGACGTGCAGGGGCACCTGCGCGATGCGCCACTGACCGGGATCGGCGACGTTCTCGCGCACCAGCGGGGCGATCTGCGCCCGCTGCCCCCGCAGCACCAGCACCGAGGGGCCGGCGCCGCTGATCACCGCGGGATGCCCGGCGCGGCGCAGCGTTCGCATCAGCTCCACGCTCTCCGGCATCCCGGCGGCCCGCTGCTCCTGGTGCAGGCGGTCCTCCGTGGCCTCCAGCAGCAGCTCGGGGTCGGTGCCGAGGGCATGGACCAGCAGGGCCGCGCGGGCCGCGTTGAAGGCGGCATCGGCATGGGGGACGGTCTCGGGCAGCAAGCCGCGGGCACGGCGTGTGGACAACGAGGTGCTGGGCCGCAGCACCAGCGGAGCCAGCGCATCCTCCCGGGTGCGGAGCGCAACGGTGCGGGCGCTCTCGCCCTCCATCCAGGAGAGCGTCACCCCGCCCAGCACGGCAGGGGCGGCGTTGTCGGGATGGCCCTCGAACTCGCACGCCAGCTGGAGCACGGTGTCGTCGTCCAGCGCGGCGGGGTCCGAGAGCAGCGCGCGTGCCAGCAACAGGCCCGCCACGGTCGCCGCAGCGCTCGACCCGAGGCCGCGACCGTGCGGGATCCGATTCACAGTGTGCAGGCGGAGACCGGCCTGCGGCGCACCGGCGTGGTCCAGCCCGCGCCGCAGGGCACGGATCACCAGGTGCTCCTCCCCCTCCGGCAGGGTGCCTGCGCCTTCACCGGTGGCGTCGATCTCGACCGCTCCGGTGGTCGCCTCCACGGTGAGGTCGTCGCACAGGTCCAGGGCCAGGCCCAGGGCATCGAATCCGGGCCCCAGGTTGGCGGAGGTCGCCGGGACCCGGACCGCGACCCGCTGGTGCTGGATCCTCACAGGCCGATGGCCGAGGCTGCGGCCTGCAGGTCCACCGGGATGACGGTCGGGGTGAGGTCCCGCTGCGAGAGCGCGGTGTCGATGTCCTTCAGGCCGTTGCCGGTCACGGTCACCGAGATCGTCGCCCCGGCGGGGACGAGCCCCTTCTCGGCCTGCTGGAGGAGCCCGGCGACGCTCGCGGCGGAGGCCGGCTCGACGAAGATCCCGACCTCGGCGGCGAGCACCTGCTGGGCCTCGAGGATCTGCTCATCGGTGACCGCGTCGATCAGACCGCCGGAGTCGTCCCGGGCGGCGACGGCGAGGTCCCAGGAGGCGGGGGCACCGATGCGGATGGCGGTGGCGATCGTCTCCGGGTCCGGGATCGGACGTCCGGCGACGAAGGGGGCGGCGCCGGCGGCCTGGAAGCCCCACATCGCGGGGGTCGAGTCGGTCACGCCCGCCTCGTGGTACTCGCGGTAGCCCATCCAGTAGGCGGAGATGTTGCCGGCGTTGCCGACCGGGAGCACGTGGATGTCCGGGGCTCGACCCAGCGCGTCGCAGATCTCGAAGGCGGCGGTCTTCTGCCCCTGCAGCCGGTAGGGGTTCACGGAGTTGACCAGCTCGACGGGATGCTCGGCGTGCAGCTTGCGGGCGATCTCGAGGCAGTCGTCGAAGTTGCCCTGCACCTGCACCAGCTGGGCACCGTGCACGACCGCCTGGGCGAGCTTGCCGGCGGCGATCTTCCCCTCCGGCAGCAGCACCACGCAGGTCATCCCGGCCACGGCGGCGTAGGCCGCGGCGGAGGCGCTGGTGTTGCCGGTGGAGGCGCACACGACGGTGGTGGCGCCGTCGGCGAGAGCCTTGGTCATCGCCGAGACCATCCCGCGGTCCTTGAAGGAGCCGGTCGGGTTCATGCCCTCGACCTTGATGTGCACCTCGGCGCCCACCCGCTTCGACAGCGCGGGGGCGGGCACCAGCGGGGTGCCTCCCTCCCCCAGGGTCAGCAGGATGTCCTGCTCGGAGAACGGGAGGTGTTCACGATATTCGGCGAGGACGCCGCGCCACTGATGTGCCATGGGGTCATTCTCCTTCGATGCGCAGGACGGAGTCGATGGCGAGCACGGTCGAGGTCGCGGAGAACACGTCCAGGGAGGCGGTCATCGCCGATTCGAGGGCTCGGTGGGTGGTGATGCCTATGTGCGCCTGGGGCAGGTCGCCTCCGCCCCGGGGATCATGGTCGCCGTCGGCGGAGATCGCCTCGCCCTCCTCCAGCAGCTCCTGATGGATGGTGGAGATCGAGATGCCGTGACCGGACAGCGTGGTGGCGATCTCGGCGAGCACGCCGGGACGATCCTGCACGGTCAGGGAGATGTAGAAGGCGCTGCGCAGCTCATCGAGGGGGATCAGCCCGAGCTCGGCGTAGCGGGACTCGCGCGGGCCCACTCCCCCGAACACCCGGGCGCGGGCGGCGGAGACCAGATCGCCCAGCACGGCCGAGGCCGTCGGAGAGCCACCCGCGCCCTGGCCGTAGAACATGAGCGACCCGGCCGCATCGGCCTCGATGAACACGGCGTTGTAGGCCTCGGAGACCGAGGCGAGCGGGTGGTTCTGCGGGATCAGCGCCGGGTACACGCGAGCGGAGATCCGTTCCCCGGCCTCACCCGGGATGCGCTCGACGATGCTGAGCAGCTTGATGGTGCGGCCCATGCGGGCGGCGGCGGCGATGTCCTGCGCGCGCACCTGGGTGATGCCCTCGCAGTGCACGTCCGCCAGGCGCACCCGGCTGTGGAAGGCGAGGGAGGCGAGGATCGATGCCTTCGCCGCGGCGTCGTGGCCTTCGACGTCGGCCGTCGGGTCCGCTTCGGCGTAGCCGAGCTCCTGGGCGGTGGCCAGGGCGTCCTCGAAGCTCGCGCCGGTGCGGGACATCGCATCGAGGATGAAGTTGGTGGTGCCGTTGACGATGCCGAGCACGCGCTGGATGCGGTCGCCGGCCAGGGACTCCCTCACCGGGCGCACCAGGGGGATCGCCCCGGCCACCGCGGCCTCGAAGTAGAGGTCGACCCCGTGGACGTCCGCGGCCTCGTACAGTGCGGCACCCTCCTGGGCCAGCAGCGCCTTGTTGGCGGTGACCACGGAGGCGCCCTGCGCCATCGCCTCCAGCAGCAGGGAGCGGGCGGGCTCGATCCCGCCCATCAGCTCGACGACGAGATCCGCCTCGCGCACCAGGGCGGTGGCGTCGGTGGTCAGCAGCTCTGCCGGCACGTGCTCACCGCGGTCGCGGTCGGCGTCCCGCACGGCCACGCCGATCACCTCGAGGGGGGCGCCGATGCGCTGGGTGAGCTCCGTGCCCTGCTGCGAGAGCAGGCGCAGCACTTCGGTGCCGACGGTTCCCGCGCCCAGCACGGCGACCTTCAGCGCGGCGGGCTCGGCGGGAGCGTTCTGCGTCATGGGGATGACGTCCTTTCATGGCGGTGCGGTGTGCCCGGTGGGCTCTGGCACTGTATCCGAGCAGAGGGGGGCTTCGTGTCCCCGAGTGTCATGGGATGAACGGCGCCGGGCGGGGACCGGCCCGGTCCCGGCCCGTGCAGGCTCAGCCCATGTCGAGTCCGAGGAGGTCCTCCTCGGTCTCGCGGCGCATCATCACGGTGAGCTCACCGCTGCGCACGGAGACCACGGCGGGGCGGGGCACATGGTTGTAGTTGGAGGCCAGCGAGTAGCAGTACGCCCCGGTGACGGGCACGGAGATCAGGTCCCCGCGCTCGACGTCCGCCGGGAGGTACTCGTCCTTGACCACGATGTCGCCGCTCTCGCAGTGCTTGCCGACCACCCGCACCACCTCCGGAGCCGCCTCGGAGGTGCGTCCGGCCAGCAGGCAGGAGTAGTCGGCGTCGTACAGGGCGGTGCGCACGTTGTCGCTCATGCCGCCATCCACCGAGACGTACACGCGGTGGTGCGGCCCGCCCAGGTGCACGTCCTTGACGGTGCCCACGGAGTACACGGTGTGGGTGGAGGGGCCCGCGATCGCACGGCCGGGCTCGAAGGAGCAGTGCGGGATGGGCAGCTCGAGCGCCGCGCACTGCTGGGCGATGATGTGGGCGATCCCGGCGGCCAGGCGCTCGGGGGTGCTGGGGCTGTGCTGAGAGTTGTACATGACGCCGAAGCCCCCGCCGAGGTCCAGAGCGGTGATGGTGTGGCCGAGCTGATCGCGCACCTCGGCGACCAGGCCCAGCACCCGGCGGGCGGCGACGTCGAAGCCGCCGACGTCGAAGATCTGCGAGCCGATGTGGGAGTGCAGGCCGATCAGCTCCAGCTGCCCGGAGCGGTCCAGGACCCGTCGCACGGCTTCGAAGGCGTCCCCGGCGGTGACCGAGATGCCGAACTTCTGGTCCTCGTGGGCGGTGGCGATGAACTCATGGGTGTGGGCCTCCACGCCCGTGGTCACCCGCAGCATCACCGGGGCCCTCACGCCCAGCTCGGTCGCGATCGAAGCGACCAGGTCGATCTCGTCGAGGGAGTCCACGACGATCCGGCCCACCCCGGCCTCGAGCGCGCGACGGATCTCGGAGACGGACTTGTTGTTGCCGTGCATCGCGATCCGCTCGGTGGGGAACCCGGCGCGCAGCGCGACGGCGAGCTCTCCGCCGGTGCAGACGTCCAGGCCCAGGCCCTCCTCCTCCATCCAGCGCGCCACGGCCGTGGAGAGGAACGCCTTGCCGGCGTAGTAGACATCGGCCCCGGAGAGATCGGCGAAGGCGCGGCCGAACGCCTCGCGGAAGCGTGCGGCGCGGGTGCGGAAGTCCAGCTCGTCGACCACGAACACCGGAGTGCCGACCTGCCGGGCGATGTCGTGCACGCTCATCCCGCCCGTGATCAGGGCGCCGTCGTCACCGCGGCGGGTCGTGTCCGACCACAGCCCTTCGAGCAGGGCGTTGACGTCCTGCGGGTACGGCAGCCAGGTGGGGGCTGCGTCATTGCCGTGCAGGGCTCCGGCTTCGTGCGCGCGCATGGGCGGCTCCTGTTCGCTGAGGTGTCGCGCTCGAGGATAGAGCCCCGAGGCCGTGCCGGGCACGCCGGTCCGCTCTGCGAGGACGCACTCCACAGGGGTGACGCCTGCCGCCGTCACCGCTCGGCCGCGGCTCGGTCGCCGCCGGGCCGCCGGGCCGCCGACTGGACCGTGCGGTTGTTCACCGCGCCCTCGGGCCGGAACTCCTGGTGAACGCGGGCTTCGCCGCTCTCTCCCCACCGAGGGCGAGCGCGGGTGCTTGATAACGTGAGGCGAGCGACGACGCCGCCCTCCGGGCAGTCTCACCCGGAACAGTGTCAGCGTTCTGCGCCACCCCTGATCTGCGCCCTTGTTCTGCGCCCCTGATCGTGAAGGAGTTCCCGTGCCCGAGGCCCCCGCATCACCGACCTCCGACTCCCCGACCTCGCCTGGCTCGACCTCGACTCCCCCGAGCTCAGCCGGCCCGGCGTCATCCGGCCACACCGTCCACGACCTGGTGGTCGTCGCGAACCGTCTGCCGGTGGACTCCCGGACCCTCCCCGACGGCGCCACCGAATGGGTCACCAGCCCCGGTGGTCTGGTCACGGCGATGGAGTCTGTGATGCGCACCGTGGACTCCGGTGCCTGGGTGGGCTGGGCGGGCACCGCCGGCGAGGCCCCGGAGCCGTTCTCGGCCGATGGCATGGACCTGTACCCGGTGCGTCTCGAGCAGGAGGACATCGAGCGGTACTACGAGGGGTTCTCCAACGCCACCCTGTGGCCGCTCTACCACGACGTGATCGTGGACCCGGAGTTCCACCGCGGCTGGTGGGACTCGTACGTGGCGACGAACCATCGGTTCGCTAGGCAGGCCGCCCCGGTGACCGCCTCCGGCGGGACGGTATGGGTCCACGACTACCAGCTGCAGTTGGTGCCGCAGATGATCCGCGACGCCCGCACGGACATCCGGATCGGATTCTTCAACCACATCCCCTTCCCCCCGGTCGAGCTGTTCTCCCAGCTGCCCAAACGCAACCAGATCCTGCGCGGGCTGCTGGGCGCGGATGTGATCGGCTTCCAGCGCGAGAGCGACGCCCAGAACTTCGTCGCCGCGGTCCGCAAGCTGCTGGGCTACCACGTGGAAGGCCCGACGATCACGGTGCCGGGCCTGGGTTCCGCGCCCAGCAGAGAGGTCGAGGCACACTCCTTCCCGATCTCGATCGATTCCGCCTCGGTCTCGGCGCTCACCGAGGATGAGGCCGTCCGCGCCCGCGCCGCCGAGCTGCGCGAGGAGCTGGGGCGGCCGCAGAAGGTCGTGCTGGGAGTGGACCGCCTGGACTACACCAAGGGCATCCGCCATCGTCTGAAGGCCTGGGGCGAGCTGCTCGGCGATGGCGAGGTCGACCCGCACGAGACGGTGATGATCCAGGTCGCGACCCCGTCCAGAGAGCGGGTGGAGGCCTATCGGCAGCTCCGGGACGAGGTGGAGCTGACGGTGGGCCGCATCAACGGCGACCACGCGCCGATCGGCCGCCCGGCGGTGTCCTACCAGCATCGCACCTTCGACCGCCGTGACATGACCGCTCTGTACATGGCGGCCGATGTGGTGCTGGTGACGGCGCTGCGGGACGGCATGAACCTGGTGGCCAAGGAGTACGTGGCCTCGCGTCCTGATCTGCGCGGCGTGCTGGTGCTCTCCGAGTTCGCCGGCGCCGCCGATGAGCTGCGGGCCGCCGAGCTGGTCAACCCCCATGATATCGATGAGCTGAAGGCCAAGATCCTGCGCGCCCTTGCGATGAGCGAGGAGGAGCAGGAGGAGGCGATGATCTCGCTGCGCCGTCAGGTGATGGATCACGACGTCCAGGCCTGGGCGCATTCGTTCCTGGAGGCCCTGCAGGCCGCCGGCGCCCCCGAACCGGCACCGGTGGCGGTCCGGCTGCGGGACGACGAGGTCACCTCTCCTCGGGACCTCGAGGCCGCGCTCGACGAGTTCGTCCGCACCCCGCGCATTCTGGTGGCCAGCGATTTCGACGGTGTGATCGCGCCGATCGTGGCGCACCGCGACGAGGTGGAGCCGGACCCACAGGCCCTGGGGGCGCTGCGCGAGCTCTCGGAGATGCCCGGGGTGGCGGTGGCGCTGGTCTCGGGTCGCTCGCTCGCGGATCTGGACCACCACACCCGGATGCCCAGCTCGGTGGTGCAGGTGGGCAGCCACGGCGCCGAGGTCGGGGCGCTGCCGCCGTGGATGCGCGCGGAGATGCTCGACTCGGCGGCGTTGGGATTGGACGAGGAGCATGAGCACCTGCTCGCCTCGATCACCCGTGCCCTGCGGAAGATCGCGAGTGCGAACCCCGGCGCGGAGGTGGAACTGAAGCCCGCCGCAGCGGTGCTGCACACCCGCAACGCCCGCGGCCGCGGCGCCGGCAACGCCACCGAGGCGGCGCTCGAGTACGCCCTCTCCCTGCCGGACGTGACGGTCACCCCCGGCA
>DXDT01000254.1 GCA_019115335.1 Candidatus Brachybacterium merdigallinarum | reverse complement strand
ACCGGTCTTCATCTCCGCGATGCGGCCGCGGTGCAGCGCGGCCCCACCCATGACCTGCACGTCGTAGGGGCGCTGGCCAAGGGTACGGCTGGCCGCCTCGCGCACGGCCGCGAAGGCCTCGACCATGATGTCGTCGAGGGTCTCGCCGTCCTCGAGCCGCTCCTTGAAGCGGTCGCTCTCCTCCCGCAGCTCCTCGTCGCTCAGCTCGGCGAAGACGTCCTCGGTCTCCCCCACGAGCTGCGCGATGTTCTCGAGCCGGCGCAGTTCGCGGCCTTCGCCGGCGCGCAGGATCTTGTCGAAGAGGTTGGCCACTCGTGCTCCCGTAGATGTCTGACGCCGCCATAGTCGACGGCGTGATGCCCGACCCATGGTAAGGGTCTGCGCTGAGGGAGGGGACGAGGAGTCCGAGGTCGTCGTCCACCTCACCCCACGAACCTACCCCGGTGGTGCCGCGCACGAGTCGGGCGGGGGAGCCGTCCTGGCTCCCCCGCCCGCTGCCCGGTGCGTCGACCGCACGGCGGGCCTCTCAGGAGGCGCGCTGCTCCTCGACTGCGGCGGCTCCCGCGGAATCCTCCGGATCCAGTTCGATCACGCCGTAGTTCAGCCCCTTGCGCCGGTAGACGACCTTGGGGTCGCCGCTCTCGGAGTCGACGAAGAAGTAGAAGTCGTGGCCGACAAGCTCCATCCGGTAGAGCGCGTCGTCGATCGTCATCGGGGTCGCCGGATGCTTCTTCTTGCGGATGACCACGGGAGTGCCGGCCGCGGCGACGTCGAACTCGTCCCCTCGACCGCTGGTGGCCTCGGCCGCGGGACCGCCGTCGGCCCCGGTCGCCGTGTCCAGCTCCGAGTTCAGGAGCTCGGCGTCGGGGACCATCGTGCGCACGCTCGCGCCACCGTTCTGGTGGGAGCGGTCCCGGCCGCGGCGGTGGTCCTTGCGCCGGTCACGGGCGCGTCGCAATCGTTCGAGGAGCTTTCCGTAGGCGACGTCCAGCGCGCCGTAGAGGTCATCGGCCCGGGCCTCGGAGCGGATGACGGCACCACGATCATGGACGGTGAGCTCGACCCGGTCGCTGAGCTCCGCCTGGCGGGGGTTCTTCTCCTGCGAGATCTCGACGTCGACCCGCAGTGCTGCGGGGGCGAACTGGGTGACTTTGTCGAGCTTGTCGCTCAGGTGGCGACGGAATCGGTCCGGGACATCCATATGACGTCCGACGACATTGATCTCCATGAGGTTCTCTCTCCTCCTTCGCTGGCGCGGCCGCTCGGAGCCCGGCCGCAGTGGCTCTTCGGCTGGGGTGGCACCTCCTTCGAGAGGGAGCTCGCTGCTGGAGCGAGTGACCCAAGCATGCCACGTTTCGACTGTGAGTTCCCTCTCCTATGGTCCCGCGGGGCCGATGTGTCAGGTGGTACCGCCCCGGCCCTGCCCGACCGGCACGGGGAGGCGGGCGGAGGCGATCACCACCGCCCCGATCACCTCCCAGCCCGCGGCCGTCAGCGCCTCATGCATGCCGCGCAGCGTCGATCCGGTGGTGACCACGTCATCGACGATCACCGCCGGCGGGCGTGGGGCAGCACCCCGGCCCGGTCCCCGGACGCCCGGCGACGGAGTCGGCAGCAGGAGGATGCGGCGATGACGACGCTGCCGAGCTCCTTTGCCCTCCTGCGCGGAGCTCGGCATCGCCGGCAGGGCCAGAGCCCGGCCCGCTCCCTGCGCCTCCAGCTCCCGCACCAGCTCATGGACGTGGTCCTCCCCGCGGCGCAGACGCGCCGACAGCCGGGAGGGCACCGGCACCAGGACGGGCGGCGGCTGGGGCGCGGCGGAATCCTCTGCAGGGACGGCAGCGGCGCGGATCTCCGCCACCGCCGGGACCAGGGCCGGTGCCAGGTGGCGGACCAGATGCGACATCCCGCCGTTCTTCCAGGCCAGCACGATGCACTGCAGGGGCCCGGCGTACTCCCCCAGCGCGTGGACGGGCAGCACCGGCTCGTGATCGACACCGGCCGGCGCACGGGGTCCTTCCTCGCGCACCCGGGCAGCGCTGAGCTCCTGCAGGGCATCGCACACCGACTCCACCCGCAGCGGCGGCGACTGCAGCAGGGCGCGGCACGAGCGGCACAGCCAGACCCCCTCGGTGCCGCAGGGGCAGTGACGAGGAACCACCAGGGAACAGGTCTGGGCGAGGACCTCCCCGACCACCGCGAGCAGACGGCTGGTGCGGGCGCGGGGAAACCCGCCCGAGCGGCGGCGGGGCGAGGACTGGGCAGAGGGGCGGGCATCGGGGGCGGTCATCCCCGGATCCTCCTGCGGTCCCGGCGCCACCGCTGCCCCACCGGGCCGGATGTGGAGAAGCGCCTTCTGGGGAGGAAGCAGTGCTCAACGAGCTGCGTTCGATGGGCAGTGCTCAGCAGGCAGTGCTCGACAGGCGATGGCCCGCGGTCGATGCTCAGTAGAACGCCGGATCGCGCCCGATGATGGAGGTGGTCGACCAGCTCTCCCCATCGCTGCGCAGCAGCTGCCCGTCGGCCGTGCCGGCCCAGACCGTCTCGGCGACGACCGTGCCTGCGACCGAGACCACCTCGTGGGTGAACTCCGGCAGCGGGTCCCGCTCACCTGCGAGATCCACCACCAGGGCGCGAGGCTCCCCGGCCGAGGGGTCCTCACCGAGCACGATGACCGCCATCTCGTCGTACCAGCCGGCCTGGACGGTGTGGGAGACGAAGGTGCGCAGGGCGAGCGGTTCGGTCAGCGACATCGGGATCCCGTCCGGGTCCCGGCGGATCGCGCACAGATCCAGTCGGGCACCACCGGCATCGGAGGACAGCACCAGCAGCCGGGTGGCATCGGGGGCGAGGTCCAGGCTGAGGATCTGCCGGCCCGCCAGCCAGGCCGCATCGACCTGCACGTCCTGCTCGGGTCCGGCGATGGCGAGGGCCAGCAGCACCCCGGCGCTGGAACGGGCGGAGGTCCACACGTAGCCGGCGTCATCGATCCGCGGGCCCACGAACACCCCTCCCGAGGCCGCCTCCCGCAGCGGCACGGACGCATCGGTCGCGGCCAGCAGCACCACCGACTCGTCCGCGCTGAGCGCCGCGACGTGCACGCCGTTCCGGGCCAGAGTGGGCCGACGTAGCGGGATCCCGGCGAGCTCGGGCACCAGCTGGGCGGAGTCCGGGTCGGTCTCCGCCTCGGTCAGCGCGATCACCCCGAGCTCTCCGGCGGCGATCGGACGATGCCCGGGCAGCTCTCGCTCCAGCCCCTGCGACTCGCCGTCGACCGGGATCTCCTCCCCCGCCAGGGCACGGATGCCGGACAGGGTGCGCAGGGACCGCAGGGACGCCTCGATCTGGGAGACGGCCAGGCGCCGACGAGGGCTGGGCAGGTCCCGGATCGCCGCCGGCACGGTGACCTGGAGGGAGCCGTCCTCCCGGGTGCTGACCACGGCGTCCATCGGGTCCAGTGTGCCGGGCACCGCCGAGGTCACCGCGTCACGGAGATGCGGCGCGGGCCCGTCGATCAGCAGGCTCAGAACGGCATCGCTGCCCCGTTGCAGGGAGACCCACCGCTGATCCGGCACCAGGTGCACCTGCCGGGAGTCGAGGAAGTAGATGCGGGCCGGGGCGTAGAGGGTCTCGAACGCGGCCTCGGACAGGAAGATGCCGTCCGGCGCCGACGAGATCCGCCACTGGCCGTCCACCTCGGTCAGCGCGAAGAACGTCTCGCGCCCCGCCGGACTGGACAGCAGCTGCCGTGCCCCGGTGGCGTCCATGGTGGCGATCGCCTCCACCACGAGCACATAGGTCTCCTCATCGGCGGCATCGACCTGCAGATCCTGGGAGCTGGAGTAGACGGTGACCCCGCCGTCGGGATCCCAGGACTCGAGCGCGTCACCCGTGAGGTACTCGCGGGCCACCGCGTAGTCGTCCTCGAGGCCGACCCCGGCGTGGATGAACCCGATCACGATCTCCTCGGGGGAGGCGTCCTCCGCCGGCGGCAGCGCCCGCACGTACGGCGCGCCGGGCTGGGTGCCGCCGCCCACCTCCCGGCTCGCGACCGGGGAGTCCACGGGGATCCGGGCGCAGGCCGTGCCCAGGCCCAGCAGCGCCACGGCACCGGCCGCGCGCAGCACCAGGCGGCGATCAGGGGTCGGTCTCATCCTCGGCCTCCCTGCGCGGTGTGATCGGGCTCGGTCTCGTCGAAGTCGGGCAGCAGATCCGGGGCGATCTCGAGCTCACCCGTCTCCGTGCCGACCAGCGGCTCCGCCTCGACATGGTCGAAGGGGCGCTCGAGCTGCAGGGGGGATCTGGTGATCGTCCCGCCGGGCCGCCGCGGCAGGGTCAGGCGGAACACGGCCCCCTCCCCCTCCTGGCCCCAGGCCTGGAGCCAGCCGTCGTGCAGGTGAGCGTCCTCCACCGAGATCGCGAGCCCCAGCCCGGTGCCGCCCAGGGTGCGGGCGCGCGAGGGATCAGCCCGCCAGAAGCGGTCGAAGACCCGGGCGGCGTCCTCCGGGGAGATGCCCTGGCCGAAGTCCTGCACCACCACGGCGAGCGCTTCCTCGTTCGCAGCGGTCTGCACCGAGATCGGTCCCCCGGCTCCGTGCTCGATGGCGTTGGTGAGCAGATTGCGCAGGATCCGGTCCACCCGGCGGGCGTCGACCACGGCCTCCATGTCCTCGCCCCCCAGGTGGACGTCCAAGCGGCACTCCCGCGCCGCGGCCAGGGGGCGGACGTCCTCGACCGCCTGGGAGACCAGATCGTCCACGCTCTGCCGCTTCGCCTCGAGCTCCGCGGCGCCGGCGTCGAAGCGGGAGATCTCCAGCAGGTCGGCGAGCAGCTCCTCGAAGCGCTGCACCTGGGCGGACAGCAGCTCGACGGTGCGGTGCAGGTGGAGGGGGATATCCTCCCGGGCGCCGTTGAGGACGGAGGTGGCCATGCGGATCGTGGTCAGCGGGGTGCGCAGCTCGTGGGAGACGTCGGAGACGAAGCGGTGCTGGAGGCGGGAGAGCTCGGTGAGGTCGTCGACCTGTCGTTGCAGGGTGCGGGCCATGTGGTTGAAGGACTCGCCCACCTGGGCGAGCTCGTCCCCGCCGGAGACCTCGACCCGGCTGGTGAGATCACCGGCGGCCATCTTCTCGGCGGCGCGGGCCGCTCGCTCCAGCGGGGTGGTGACCAGGCGTGCCACCACGATCGCGATGCCGACGATGAGCGCGAGCAGCACGCCGCCGCCGCCGAGGATCACTCGCTGGACGAAGTTCAGTGTCTCCTGCTCCTCCTGCATCGAGTAGACCAGGAAGAGGTCATAGGTGCCGCTGCCCGGGATCACCACGCGGGTGCCGACCAGCAGGCCGGGCCTCGGGTCTCCCTGGCCGTCGAGGATCGCGACCGAAGTCCAGGCCATCGAGTCAGGGCCGTGGGCGATCGTCTCGGTCAGCTCGGGGTCGACGAGGTCGAAGACGCTGCGGTCCGAGCCGACGGAGGCGACCGCGCCGGAGGTCTCGACGGGGACCAGGGCGGCTTCACGCCGGGGGGAGCTGCCCTGCCCGCTGACGGACTGGACGAACTCGAAGGCGGCGTCCTGCTGCTGGGAGCCGGTGCTGCCGGTCAGCGGGGTCATGGTGTCCACCAGCTCGTCGCGGGCCTCGACCGATTCCTCCAGCACGCGGTCCCGACGCTGCTCGTAGAGCCCGTCGGCGATCACCGAGGAGAGGTAGGCGCCCACGATCAGGATCGCGACGATCGAGAGCAGGGTGGTGACCAGCACTACCCGCAGGGCGAGCGGCCAGTTCCGCGGATCGAGGCGGCCCAGCACCGCCTGCACGGCCGCTCCCCAGCGGGAGGAGGGGGCCGGGGTGGTCCCTGTCAGGACCCGCTCCCGGCGCGATAGCCGACGCCGCGCACGGTCACCACGATCCGGGGGTTCTCGGGGTCGTGCTCGATCTTGGAGCGCAGTCGCTGAACATGCACGTTGACCAGTCGGGTGTCGGCGCTGTGGCGGTAGCCCCACACGTCGCGCAACAGGACGTCCCGGGTGAACACCTGCCAGGGCTTGCGGGCCAGCTGGGTGAGCAGGTCGAACTCGAGCGGGGTCAGCGGGATGACCTCCTCCCCGCGACGCACCTCGTGGCCCTCGACGTCGATGGTGAGGTCCCCGACGGCGAGCTGCTCGGTCGACGGCACCTCGACACGGCGCACCCGGGCCTTGATCCGGGCCACCAGCTCCTCGGGCTCGAAGGGCTTGGTGAGGTAGTCGTCCGCCCCGGCCTCGAGCCCCTCGACCACGTCAGCGGTGTCGGTGCGGGCGGTGAGCATGATGATCGGCACCCCCGAGTCGCGGCGCAGGCGGCGGCACACCTCGATGCCGTCCATCCCGGGCAGCATCAGGTCCAGCAGCACCAGGTCCGGCTGCAGCCGGGGGAAGGTCTCCAGCGCGGAGGCGCCATCGGAGGAGGTGGTCACCTCGAAGCCCTTGCCGCGCAGGACGATGCCGACCATCTCGGCGATGGCCTGGTCATCATCGACCACGAGGATTCGCGAAGGCGTCGTCATGGCGGCCATTGTGCCATCGTGGCCGTCGTTTTCCCGGGAGGCCTCCCTCCCCGTGGGTCTCGGCGGGCAGCGGCCCTCCGCTCCCTTCCGACGTCAGGCATCGACGTTCGTCGGATCGGCCGTGCGCTCCCGGTTCCGTAGGTTGGTCCCTGCACGGGCGATGCAGCGCACCACGGGGCGCGGCGACCTCGCCCGGGCAGGATCAGACACGGGAGGTTGCGATGAGCACCGGATGGACCGCACCGGGGTCGAACGGCCCCTCCGAGACGCCCGGCACCGAGGAGGCGTCGGCGTCTGCTACGGGGCCCGATCCGTCCTTCGCTCCGGCGGCGGGAGCGAACGGTGCGCCAGCTCGCCCGCAGCGTGAGCTGACCAGCGACGTGCCGCTGTTCCCGCTGCGTCCCATGGGGCTCGGGGAGATCTTCGGCGCCGCGGTGCGGATCTATCGGGTGCGGCCCAAGCTGGTGCTCGGCGTCTCCGCGATCACCTGGGGCATCGCCTACGCGCTCACCACGCTGCTGACCGGGGTCTCGATGATCCCGATGATCGGGGAGCTGCAGGCGATCAGCGAGGATCCGATGGCGGATACCACCTCGTTCGGCGGCAGCCCCGGCGAGATCGTGCTGACCGTCTCCTCCTATGTGCTGACCGGGGCGATCTCCGCCATCGCCTCGGCCCTGGTCACCGTGGTCCTGACCCTCATCGCCGTGACCACCGCGATGGGTGAGGACCTGCCGTCCGCGCAGATCTGGGCGCGCGCCCGCCGCAAGCTGCTGCCCGCGCTGGGGCTGAGCATCATGGTGGGGATCCTGCTCGTCGTGTCGTACTCCATCCCCGCCGCCCTCGGCGCGTTGCCGCTGATCCTGATCCAGGAGGCCTCGGTGCTCACCATCGGCTCCCTCCTGGCCGGTCTCGTCCTCGGCATCCCCGCCGTGCTCTGGGTGTGGTCCCTGACGCTGCTGGCCGTGCCCGCCCTGGTGGTCGAGGATCTCGGGGCCTTCGCCGCGCTGCGCCGCTCTGTGCAGATGGCCTGGGGCCGGCGCCTGTGGCGGGTGCTCGGCATCGGCCTGCTGCTGCTGATCGTGTACTACTTCGCGGTGCAGGTGATCACCGGGGTGTTCGGCGTCGTCGGCACCGTGGTGTACATCGCGATCCTGCTCGCCTCGCAGATGCAGGCCCTGGTCCTCGGCATCACCGTGTTGACCGTGGTGATGATGGTCGGTGCCTTCCTCGCCACCTTCCTGCTGGCCCCGTTCTACAGCGCCGGCATCGCAGCGCTGTACGCCGACAACCGGATGCGGCACGAAGCCTGGGACGTCGAGCTGAACCGCCGCTCCCGGGAGGCCTTCGAGGCCGAGCACACCGCCCCGACCGGACCGCTCGATGCTCCCGGCCCGGCGGGCATCCGCTGATGAACCCCGATCTGCCGGTGGATCCCGACACGGCGCGCGAGCGCGTGCTCGAGGAGCTGTCCAAGCAGGAGTACGACGACTCCCCGGGCTTCATCGACTGGCTGCTGGCGACCATCGATGCCTGGCTCACCGACCTGCTGGACGGCATCGACGGCTCCTCCACCGCCCAGGCCGCGATTGCGATCGCCGTGGTCCTGCTGCTGGCCGTGGTGGTGTTCCTGCTGCTGCGCCGCACCGGCCTGATCCGGCGCGGGGCGAGCCTCGGCGTCGCCCCGGAGCTCGATGCCGAGCCGGTGCTCAGCGGGGCCCAGCTGCGCGAGGCCGCCCATGCCGCGATCACCGAGGGGCGCCTGGATGACGGTGCCGTGCTGGCCCTGCGCGCCCTCGTGCGCGACCTCGAGGAGCGCACACTGCTGGACGTGGTGGCCGGCATGACCTCGCACGAGGCCGCCACCGCGGCCGGACTCGCCTTCCCGGAGCTGGAGGGCCGGCTGCGACAGGGAGCCGCCGCCTTCGACACGGCCGCCTACTCCGTGCGCAGCGTGCGCCCCAAGCAGGCGGAGGACCTGCTGCGCCTGGCGGAGTTCATCGCCGAGTCCTCTCCGGACCTCTCGCGGCTCGAAGCGACCACGGCACCCGCCTCCGACCCCTTCGCCGAGCCCGAGCAGGCGGGAAGGCGCGCATGAGCATCACGTCCCTCCACGCCGACACCGCTGCCGGGCCCGTCGCGCCCCCCGGTGCCGACGGCGCCGCGACCGGACCCGCCTCCCCCGGATCCCGCGGAGCAGCGGGTGCCGGAGAGAACAACGGCGGCCGCGGGCGGCCGTGGTTCATCGCCCTGATCGCCCTGGCCGTCATCGCGGCGCTGGGGGCGGCGATCGCCCGCGGCTACTACCGGGACGGACCGCTCGAACCGGACGCCCCCACCGGGCAGGGCGCCAAGGCCGTGGTGCAGGTGCTCGGCGATCACGGGGTGGAGGTGACCACCCAGCGCCATACGGAGGACGCCGCCGACGCGCTCGCGCAGGGCCGCACGGTGCTGGTGACCGCTCCTTCGTCCCTCACCGCCACGCAGATCACCGCCCTGGCGGACGCCCTCGAGGCCGGCAGCGGACGCCTGGTGCTGGTGCAGCCGGACTTCGTCACCCTCTCCTATCTCACCCCGCTCATCAGCCCCTCGGGAGCGGTGCGCTCCGAGACCGCCCTGGAGGCGGAGGCGGAGTGCGGGGATACCGCCCATCAGGCTCGCCGCCTGCAGCTGCCGGATCCCGAGGAGTCCCTGGCCGGCGCTGCGACCCTGTATCGCACCAGCGCGGAGGCCGATGGCTGCTTCTCCACCCCGGAGGGCTCGCTGGTGGCCCAGCACGATCGGCTGCTGGTGCTGGGCAGTCCGGACCTGCTCACCAATGACGGGGTGGCCGGAGCGGACAACTCCGCCCTGGCGCTGAACGCGCTCGGCGCCACCGGGGAGCTGACCTGGTACGTGCCCTCGGCGACCGATCCGATGTCCAGTGGCAGCCAGTCCCTGGCCTCCCATCTGCCGCCGTGGACGGGGCCCCTGGCGCTGTGGCTGATCGTGGTGGCCCTGGCCGGGCTCCTGGTGGCCGGTCGCCGCTTCGGACCGGTCGTGGTCGAGCCGCTGCCGGTCACCGTGCGGCCGCAGGAGCTGGTGCTGGGCCGTGCCCGGCTCCTCCAACAGACCCATCAGCGCGAGGCCGCCGCCGGTGCGCTGCGCGCCGCCGCCTGCTCGCGTCTCGCCGATCACCTGGGGCTGCGCCGCGAGTCCCGGCTGGACGCGCTGATCGCCGCCCTGGAACCCCATGTGGGCGCCACCGCCTCCCAGCTGCGGACCCTCCTGGGTCCCGGCCCCGTCACCACCGACCAGGACCTCCTGCAGCTCGCGCAGGACCTCGACCGTCTCGAGAAGGAGATCGACCGATGACCGAGAACACCCCGCGCGCCCCGGAGGGCGCCGTGCCCCCGCCGCCCGCCGAGACACCCGCCGCCGACGCCTCCCAGACGTCCGCACCCGCCGTCGATGTCGACGTGCGCGGGCAACTGCAGGGCCTGGCCACCGAGGTGCACAAGGCCGTGGTCGGCCAGGACGCCGCCGTGACCAGCCTGGTCGTCGCGCTGCTGTGCCGCGGCCACGTGCTGCTGGAGGGCGTGCCCGGGGTCGCCAAGACCCTGCTGGTGCGCTCGCTCGCCGAAGCGCTGGACGTGCGGATGCGCCGTGTCCAGTTCACCCCCGACATGATGCCCGGGGACATCACCGGCTCCCTGGTCTACGACAACAACACCAGCGACCTGGTGTTCCGGGAGGGCCCGGTGTTCACCAACCTGCTACTGGCCGACGAGATCAACCGCACCCCTCCCAAGACGCAGTCAGCGCTGCTGGAAGCGATGGAGGAGCGGCAGGTCACCGTCGACGGCACCGGCCGGCCCCTGCCGGACCCGTTCCTGGTGATCGCCACCCAGAACCCCATCGAGTTCGACGGCACCTACACCCTCCCCGAGGCGCAGCTGGACCGCTTCC
Organism: Candidatus Brachybacterium merdigallinarum; assembly: GCA_019115335.1. Classification (GTDB taxonomy): domain Bacteria; phylum Actinomycetota; class Actinomycetes; order Actinomycetales; family Dermabacteraceae; genus Brachybacterium; species Brachybacterium merdigallinarum. The sequence continues at coordinate 28,676 of DXDT01000254.1, read as the reverse complement.
TGCTCAAGGCCGTGATGCCGCTGCCCGAGCGCGAGGTCGAGGTCGACGTGCTGCGCCGCCACGCAGGCGGATTCGACACCACCGATCTCGCAGCGATGGGACTGGGTCCCGTGGTCGACGTGCCGATGCTGCAGCGCGCCCAGCAGGACGTCGCCCAGATCGCGGCCGAGGACCCGGTCGTGCAGTACATCGTGGACGTCTGCCGCGCCACCCGCCGCTCCCCCAGCCTCACCCTCGGCGTCTCCCCGCGCGGCGCGATCTCGCTGCTGCGCACCTCCCGGGCCTGGGCCTACCTCTCCGGCCGCGACTTCATCACCCCCGACGACGTCAAGACCATGGCCCCCTCCACCCTGTCCCACCGGGTGCGGCTGACCACGGAGGCGGAGCTGGAGGGCACGCAGGTCGAGTCGGTGCTGGCGGCGACCCTCGCCTCGGTGCCGGTCCCCCGCTGAGCGAGCGCGCCATGCGAATCTCCCTGACCGTGCGAGGAGCCCTGCTGGGGTTGCTCGGGCTGCCGTTCCTGGTGCTGTGGCCCACCTGGTGGATGCCGCTGGTGCTGCTGGGGGTGTGGGCCGCGATCCTGCTGGCCGACGCTCTGCTGGCACCGCACCCGCGGCGGATCACGGTGCGGCGCGAAGCACCGGTGCAGGTGCGGCTGGGCAACTCGATCAGCGGCCGGCTGCTGCTGGTCAACCGCAGCGGTCGCCTCGCCCGGCTGGAGGTGCGCGATGCCTGGAACCCCACGGCAGGCCTCGCTGAGCAGCGCACCGCCCTCCAGGTCCCCTCGGGGGAACGGCGGGCGATCCCGCAGCGCTTCACCCCGACCCGGCGCGGGGAGCACTCCTCGCGCGCCCTGCTGATCGCCTCCCGCGGCCCCCTCGGGCTCGCCCGCCGCACCGGCCCCGCCGAGGCGCCCGGGCGGATGCTGGCCCTGCACCCCTTCGGAGCCCGCCGCCACCTGCCCTCCCGGGTCCAGAAGCTGCGGGAGATCGAAGGGCTGGCCGCGATCCATCAGCGCGGCCAGGGCACCGAGTTCGACTCCCTGCGCGACTTCGTGGACGGCGATGACGTGCGCTCCATCGACTGGCGGGCCACCGCCCGCCGCCGCAGCGTGGTGGTGCGCACCTGGCGTCCGGAGCGCGACCGGCACGTGCTGATCGTGGTGGACACCTCCCGCACCTCCGCCGCCCGCCTCGGCGACGGCACCCGGTTGGACGCGGCCTTCGACTCCGCGCTGCTGCTGACGGCGCTGGCCAGCCAGGCCGGGGACCGCGTGGACCTGCTGTGCATCGACCGGATCCCGCACGTCTCCGTGCTCGGCACGACCCGCACCACGGTGCTGAACCAAATGGTCTCCGCCACGGCCGATGTGCAGCCCGCGATGGTCGAGACCGATTGGGAGCTGACCGCCACGACCATCGCCGAGCGCGCCCGTCGCGGCTCCCTGGTAGTGCTGCTGACCCCGGTCGAGGGGAGCGTGGTCCACACCGGCCTGCTGCCGGTCGCCGCCCGGGTCGCGAAGGACCATCCCCTGGTCGTCTCCTCGATCTCCGACCCGGCGCTCGAGTCGTACGCGAGCGGCCGCGGGGACCTCGAGACGGTCTACCGCGCCGCTGCCGCCGAGCAGGCCCGCGGGGAGCGGGACGGGGTGGTCCGAGCCCTGGAGCGGGTCGGAGCCCATGTGGTCGATGCGCCGCCGGACCGCGCCCCGCAGGCGCTCGCCGACTCCTACCTCGCCTTGAAAGCAGCCGGCCGGCTCTGAGCTGTCCGACTGCGCCGCCCGACACCGGGCGCTCAGCGACGACGGGCGAGGACCCGGTAGGTGTGCCAGTGCTTCGGGCCGCCGAAGGACGCACCGTCGCGCTCCCTCTCCTCGAGCTCGAGCACCTCGAGACCCTCCAGAGCGGCCTCCACCTCCGGCCGCGCCAGATACGTGCCGTCAGTACCAGCCCAATCGTCGCGGTCGCCGAAGAGGTCCACGGCGAGGATGCCGCCGGGTCGCAGTGCGGCGAGCATGATGTCCCACAGGGCGTCGAAGGCGCGGCGCGGCACGAAGGGCAGAGCGGCGCAGGCCAGCAGAAGATCGCAGTCGGGCAGCGAGCTGACGGTGCTGAGGTCGGTGATCGCAGGAAGCACCGGCAGCTCCGCGCCCAGCGCCGCCAGCACCGGGCGCATGCTCGGATCCACGTCGATGGCGTGGACCGTGAATCCGTGCTCGGCGAGGTACCGGGACTCGATGCCCCGCCCGCAGCCCAGGTCGACGGCGACTGGAGGCACGGGGCTTTCGTCGCGGCTGGCGGCGTCGACCGCGGCGATTGCGAGCGAGCGCACTGCTCTGCCCTGCTGGGCCGAGTTGTAACCGGAGAAGTCTCGGTCTGCGGCACCGGTCTGCATGCCCGCGAGCCTACTGCCCGCCTGACGGCACAGAAGCTGCTCCCGGGAGGCCGATCCTCACCGCTCATGGCTCTCACCAGCCGGGCTCGGTGAGCACTCGGCGTCGGAAGTTCCCCAGAGCGTGCGTGACGAGCTCGGTGTCGCCCCGCGCCGCTGCTGCTGCCGCGACCTGCAGGGACAGCGTTCGGCGATGCGCGATGGCACGCTGCATCATCGTGTCGGAGAAGTCGGCTGCGAGATCCTCCGCCGCGTACGAGGCGAGCAGCGGCGCGATGTCGAGGGCTGGGTCCGCCCACGCGGCGTTGTCGGTGTCGATCAGCCAGGGCGCACCGTCTTCTGCGGCCAGCAGGATGTTGTGCGGGCCGAAGTCCCCGTGCACCAGTGCGTGTTCTGCTCCTGCCTCCATCTTGAGGAGGCTCTCGATACGGGTGCGGGCCAGGGAGGCGATATCGGGACTGTCCGCCGTCAGCCGGTGCGCGATCCGGGGCCACTCCTCGCCTCCGCACCAGTGCCGCGGCGGCGGAAGCGATGCCCTCAGCTCCGGGTGCGCGGCGGCAGTGCCTCGCCACTGCTCGAGCAGGCTCAGGATGAGGCCCCGGTCCTTCTGCCAGGAGCGCGGCGTGAACGCTGCCCCGTCGACCACCTCGTAGCGATGTGCGGTCCACTGTGCGGTTCCGACCCCATCACCGAGCGCACCCGGGACCCGGAGCCCCGCTGCGGCGAGCATGGACGCCGTGCTCGCTTCGCGATGAGTGAGGCTGCGGTGGTCGGCGCCCGTCCGGACCCGGATCACGGCTGCTCCGGGCAGGATCAGGACGCTGTGGAAGGCACCGTGCGCCTCGTGCGCCCGGTGCCATGGCAGGTGCGGCCAGCATTCGTGAAGAGTCGTGGCGGCGCCCTCGGGCAGACCCTGCAGGGTGGAGGTCATCATTCACCGGTGGAGGTCATCGCTCAGCCGGCGGTGGCGACGTGGTCGCCGACCATCTCCTCGCTGAGGTCGCCGGTGATGCCTGCGCGATGGGCTTGACGGCCGCGACCGAGCATGTAGGCGAGGAAGGCGAGCCACACGGCGGCGCCGATGGCGATGCGCAGCGCCGGGGGCAGACCGGACGGCGTCACGAACGCCTCGACGAACCCGGACAGCAGCAGCACCGGGACCAGGCCGATGCCGACGGTCATCAGGGCACGAGCGGACCGGGACAGGGACCACAGTCGCGGCAGGGAGCCCGGCCGCACCCAGGCCCAGAAGGTGCGCAGCCCCGCCCCGGCACCGACGAACACGCAGGTCAGCTCCAGCAGTCCGTGCGGGAGGATGTACACGAAGAAGGTGCCCAGCCCGTCGTGCGCCCCCATCACCCCGGCGCTGAGGCCGATGTTCAGACCGTTCTGCAGCAGCATCACCACGGGCCAGAACCCCGTCACTCCGAACACCACGGCCTGGATGGTGATCCAGGCGTTGTTGGTCCACACTTGGGCGGCGAACCCGGAGGCCTCGCCCTGGAAGTAGTAGGAGACGAAATCGCGCTGGGCCAGGGAGCGCTGGGCGGCCTCGGGCAGGACCATCCCCCGCGCCACCGGGTCCAAGCCGAAGTAGAGCCCGGAGACCACGGCCGCGGCCAGGAAGATGCCGGTGGCGATGAGCACGGCCCAGCGGGACTCGAACAGCGCGGCCGGCAGATCGTCCCAGAAGAAGGTGCGGGCGTGCTTCCACAGCGGGACCCGGGCCCCGGTGATGCGCAGCCGCGCCTTGTGCACCAGCAGCGACAGCCGCGAGATCAGCGCCGGATCGGGGTTGGTGGAGCGCACCGTGGACAGATGCGTGGAGGTCGCCTGGTACAGCGAGAGCAGCTCGTCGACGCCCGCGGCGTCCAGGGTGCGTGAGCGCGTCAGCTCGCGCAGCCGGTCCCAGGTGGGTCGGTGCACGGCGATGAAGGCGTCGGTGTCCACCCGCTCAGGGTAGGCCCGGCCCTGCTCGCGCCACGGCCGACGAAAGTCGCATCATCGCTCCCCCGGAAGCAGACGGCAGTCGCTCACCTCGGCTGCGCGCACCTGCCAGGATGGGAGCCATGACGTCGACGAGCCGGGACCGCGAGGTGCTGATCACCGGGGACGCGGTGCTGCTGGACCTGCGCACCGCCTCCTTCGCGATGCGGATGCTGTCCATGGCGATCGACGGCGCGCTGCAGCTGGCCCTGCTGGTGGGCGGCTCGATCGCCCTGGTGTGGACGGCGGAGGCCTCCGGGGCGGACATGGGGTTCGTCAACGCCGCGATCGTGCTGCTGTCCGTGGTGACCTTCGTGGGCTATCCCGTGGTCTGCGAGACCCTGCTGCGGGGACGCTCCGTGGGGCGCCTGGTGACCGGCACCCGAGTGGTCCGGGACGACGGCGGCCCGGTCCATGTGCGCCAGAGCCTGCTGCGCGCCGTGATGGCGATGTTCGAGATCTGGTCGACCTCCGGGGCGATCGCCCTGGCCAGCTCCGTGATCGACCGCCGATCACGGCGGATCGGCGACCTGCTGGCCGGGACCATGGTGATCCAGGAGCGGATGCGCACCCTGGAGCCGGACCGCGTGATGATGCCCCCTCCGCTGCGCGAGTGGGCCGAGCACGCGGACGTCGGCCGGCTGCCGGTCGGGCTGCTCCACGACATCCGCACCTTCCTGCCGCGGGTCGAGCAGATCCACCACGAATCGCGCCGGGTCCTGGCGAGGGACCTCGTCCAGCGGACCCTCCCGCATGTCGCACCGGGACCGCCCCCGGGCACGGATCCCGAGATGTTCCTGGCGGCGGTGGTCGCCGAGCGCTCGCGCCGCGACGAGCGACGCCTGCGCCGGGCACAGCAGCGTCAGCAGGAGCTCGCGGCGGATGTGCGCGCGGTGCCCTTCAGCGCTTGAGCGGTGACCGGGCCGGTCAGTCCTGCTCGAAGGCGGCGATGAGCACGGGGATGCCGTCCTCGACCGCATACCGGGTCCCGCAGCCGGTGCAGGTCAGCGACTGCTCGGCATCCTCCAGGGAGCCGCCGCAGCGGGGGCAGCGGACGATGCCCCGCAGCCATCCCGGCAGCTGGGCTCCGCTGCTGTGCGGGGCGGGGGTGGCGGCCTGGTCGGCGCGAGGGGGCATCGGGGTCTCCTGACGGATGAGGGTGAGGATCTCGTCGCGCACGCGAGCCATCGTCTGCGGGGTCATCGCCTCGACGTTCAGCCGCAGCAGCGCCTCGGTGTTCGAGGGGCGCAGGGAGATCCACCAGCGCTCCTCGGGGGGCAGGGAGTCGTCCCAGTGCTCGAGGGTGAGCCCGTCGAGGTCGTCAGCGCGGGCCGCCGGCAGGCCCTCGGCGTGGGCGCGCACCCGAGCCAGCGCCGCGGGGACGTCGGTGACGCGGGAGTTGATCTCGCCGCTGGAGGCGTAGGGGTCGTGGCCGGCGACCAGGGCGGAGAGGGAGCCGTCGGTGTCGGCGAGCGCGGCGAGCACGTGCAGGGCGGCGAGCATCCCGGAATCCGCGTGGAAGAAGTCCCGGAAGTAGTAGTGGGCGGAGTGCTCCCCGCCGACGACTGCGCCGTGCTCGGCCATCAGCGCCTTGATCAGCGAGTGCCCCACCGGGGAGCGCAGCGGCCTGCCCCCGGCGGCGAGGACGGTCTCGGTGACGTGCCGGGAGGAGACCAGGTTCGCGACCACTGCGGGCCGTTCCTCGCCGGCGGCTCGGGCGCGGGCGATCTCGCGCTGGGCGATCAGCGCGGTGATCGCCGAGGGGCGCACCGGGGCGCCGGTCTCGTCGAGCACCACGCAGCGATCCGCGTCGCCGTCGAAGGCCAGGCCGAGGTCCGCGCCCTCGCGCCGCACCGCGGCCTGCAGGTCGGCGAGGTTCGCCGGGTCCAGCGGATCGGCGGGGTGATGCGGGAAGGTGCCGTCGAGCTCGAAGTGCAGAGGCACCAGCTCGATCTGCTCGAGCCGCTCGAACACGGCGGGCACGGTCAGTCCCGCCATCGCGCTGGCGGCGTCGACCACCACCCGCAGTCGCCGGCGAGCGGGCACGGGCACCAGACCCACCACGGTGTCGGCGTAGTCCGTGAGGGTCTCCAGGGGCTTCGCGCCGCCGCCGGGCACCTCGGGGATCTCTCCGGCGGCGAGATAGCCCTCGGCGGTGCGGCGGATCCGGTCCAGGCCGGTGTCCCGGCTGACGGGGCGGGCGCCCGGCAGGCAGAGCTTGAGGCCGTTGTCCCGGGCGGGATTGTGGGAGGCGGTGATCATCGCGCCCGCGGCGCGGTGCAGTCCCGAGGCGCAGTACAGCTGGTCGGTGGAGGCGAGCCCGGCCTCGCCGACCGTCGTCCCGCGGCGCTGCGCACCGGCGCTGAAGGCCGCGGCCAGGGCCGGTGAGGAGACCCGCATGTCGTGGGCGATGATCAGGGCGTCCTCATCGAGGAAGTCGGCGAAGGCGGCGCCGAGCGCGCGGGCGACCTCCTCGGTGAGCTGCTCGCCGGCGATGCCGCGCACGTCATTGGCCTTCACGATCGGGCGCAGGTCGATGCCGGGATCGGCGGGCTGCTCCCAGTCACTCATCGGGGCTCCGGACCACGTGCAGATGTCGCTGGCCCGGCGACGCCGGGGCGGGGCGCGGCTCCGGCACGGGCGGCGTCGCGGGACGCCGGCGGACGGCGTCGGCGAGGGCGACCAGATCATCGGAGACCTCAGCGGCGCCCGCGATGCGCTGCAGCTCCCAGCCGCGCGGTGCGGTGGTGCGGGCGGCGTGCTCCCGGCACAGGTCGTAGGTGTTGGGCTCGCTGGTGCGGGCGAGCGGGCCGAGCACCGCCGCCGAGTCCTGGTAGACGAACGTCAGGGTGCTGACGGCTGGTCTCGAGCAGGCGGTCCGGGAGCATTCGCGAGCAGGCACGGCTGGCAGTCTACGCAGGCCCGGGCACGGATGCGGGACGGCACGCCCGGGACGGCCCGCAGGTCGGTCCACTACAGTGCCGAGCATGGATCTCCAGGCCCGCCCCGGCGGCGGCTCCCCCTCCCGGCGCGGGCCACGGCGGCGGGATCGGCACGGGCGCGGTCTGCGCGGCAGTCTGATCCCGTCGCACCTGCCAGCCTTCCGCACCCGCCGCGAGCGCTTCGACGAGCTGGTCACCGCCTCGGCCTCCGCGATCATCGAACGGTTCCCCCGACGGCTCGAGCACCTGCAGGTGATCGTGGAGGAGGTGCCCCGCACCGACCCTGCGCCCTGGGAGGACTCCGGGGTGGCGCTGGGCAGGACCGTCCCCGCCACTCGCGAGCATCCGCCGATCATCGTGGTCCATCGCCGTCCGATCCAGACCCGCTGCGCCGGTGAGGAGGAGCTGGAGGCGATGCTGCGCCAGGTCATCTCCGAGCAGATCGCCTCGCTGCTGGGCCTGCGCCCCGAGCAGGTCGATCCCGAGGCCTGGGGGGAATGACCCGGGACGCCGCCGGGATGCGCGGCGCACCGTGTCAGGCGGCGCGGCGCACCGTGATCCCGTCGCCTCCGGTCTCGGCGGGAGCCACGGCCAGGGTGGACATCAGCGCTCCTCCGGCGCCGTCGTCCTGGTACTGCAGCCAGCCGGCATGGACCACGCCCGGCTCCGCGGGCACGATTGTGAGCCCGGCCGCCAGCGCGCCGCCGACGGAGAGCGGTGTCTGCGTGACCGTCTGGGGCTGATCGGCGACCAGGTCCAGCGCGATGGGCTCACCGGCGGAGCCGTCAGCGGCGATCGGGATCACCGTCACGGCGGTGTCGATGCTCGCGCTGAGCTGGAGGGCGCCCGAGGTGCCGCCGGCGGGCAGGGACAGCGCCGCGCTGGAACCGATCGCGCGGGCGGGCTCGACGACCGCGAGGTCCACGGGCGTGCCGATGGTGTCCCCGGCCAGCTCGGCGCCGGCACGGACCGTGCGGGTGACCGCGAGCAGGGGCTCCTGCGAGGTCATGCGCACCGTGTGGATGCCCGCGGGAACGTTGTCCAGCTCGACCGGGAGCACGGTGCCGGCCGGGACGGTGAGGTCGCTCCGGGTGGCCGCCTCGATGACGCCGTCGGGGCCGAGCACCTCGAGGGTCGCGGTGGTGTCGGAGCCGCCCGGGTTCGACAGCATCACGGTCGGCGGTGTTCCGTCCACGGCCACGCCGGGCATCGTGAGCTCGGTGGCGCGGGGCGGGAGCGGGGCGAGGATCTCGGCGCCGCCGGGGGTGAGGCCGTCGCGCTCGGTGGTCTGCAGGTACATCGACAGCGGAGCTCCGAGCACCTCGACCTGCACTCCGAGCGCCGGATAGCCGGGGGCGATCGATTCCAGCAGCAGCTGCTCCTGCTCACCGGGGGCGACGACGATCTGGGAGCGGCCGGCCATCTCCGCCGGCCCGTCCGGGCTCCACACCTGCACCGAGGCGGTGGCGGGCCGGGTGGAGGGGTTGGTCAGCGTCAGCACCGAGGAGGATCCCAGGGATGTCGAGGCACCCAGGAAAGCGGCGCTGGTGGAGGGTGTCGCGCAGCGAGTCAGGCTCAGGGAGCGGTAGTCGCCTGCGGGCGTCGCGGTGTACTGGTGGGCGTCGGCGACCGGGCGGCCGCCGTCGAAGGTGGCGGCGGTCAGCAGGGCGGGGTCCTCCGCGGCGGGGGCCTGCAGCACGGCGGCTCCGAGATCCTGGGAGCTGACCTGGGCGGGGATCTCCTCGCCGTCCGCTCGGGCGGCGGTCACGGCCGGGGTGCGCACGGTGCCGTCCGCCGCCCGCAGGGTCTCCGAGGAGGTGGCGCTCCCGAACAGCAGGTTCGACTCCGGTTCGAGGACCACGGCGCCGATGTCCGCCGTCTGGCTGGGCGGGGTCAGTGCGAGCTCGGCGTCGCTGTCGACGGTGAGGGCGTCATCCGGGACCTGGAGCGGCCCGGGGCACACCTGCTCGACGGCTCCCGGCTGTGCGACGTCCTCGACCTGCTCGGCCGTCACGGCGTCCGGCGGGGTGCCGGTGAGCAGGAAGGCGGTCGCGGCCAGCAACGGGATCAGGGCCGCCAGCGCCAGCAGCGGCCGGGCCGGACCGCGGGCAGGCGGCGTCGCCGCCCCCGACGGCGTCGAATCATCCGGCGTCGCCGCGTCCGGTAGTGCCGCCTCGGAGGGCGTCGCCGGACCGGACTCGGCCGGAGTGGGGAGATCGTCATGGTCAGCCATAGAGCTCCTCGGCACGGCGGGTGCGCGGTCGCCACGGGATCGCGATCAGGACGGTCAGCACCAGGGTCGCGCCCAGCACGATCTGCCAGAGCAGCGTCAACGGCTGGTCACGGTCCACGATCACCTCGCCGCCGGTGCCGGCGGGCAGCACGAAGCCCTGGGCCCAGCCGTCCACGAGGACGGGTTCCAGCCGGGCGCCGTCCACCGTGGCGGCCCACTGGGAGTCGAAGCGCTCGGCGAGGATCACGGTGCGCTGCACGTCCTCGACGGGAACCTCGCCGCGGGCCGCGATCGCCGTGCTGGGCAAGGCCGTGGTCTCCGCTCCCCCGTCCACGCGGGCGCGCGGGGAGGCGTCGATGACGCGCCACAGACCACCGGTCGCGGTGGAGGTGACCTTCTCCAGATCGGTGGAGGCATCCAGCGCCGCGACCAGCTCGGGGTTCTCCTCCGGGGCGCCGGGGACGACGATGTAGCCGACGGCGAGGGAGGAGGCGAGCGTCGCCGCAGCGGTCTGATCCGCCTCCGGGTCCGACGCGCTCTCGACCTCCGCGTCCGCTCCGCTGGTCAGCAGGGTGGAGACCGCTGCACGCAGCGCGGAGGAGCCGGGGTCCGCGTCCAGCGGGGCACCGGAGGCGAGAACGTCCACCTGGCGTGCGGACTCGATCGCGGCATGCTGGAGCGCCGAGTCACCACCGTGGACGATGACGCTGATCTCGACGGCGCCGTCCTCGGCCCGCTCGAGCACGAGCACCCGGCTGCGCGCCTCGGTGCGGCCCTGATCGGCGGCCGCGGCGGGCACGGTCCCGGACTCGGTGCGCTGGATCTCCAGGGTGCCCGGCAGCAGCACCGACCAGCCGGCGATCCCGGCCACGCAGACCAGCGCGACCGCTCCCCCGATCCCACTGGTGACCCAGCGGCGCGAGCGGGAGTCCACCCTCTCCCGGCGGGCGAGGGCGTCGAAGCTCGCTCCCGCACCGATGCCGAGGGCCAGCAGCAGCAGGCTGAGCAGGCCGTGCAACGGCGCGACGGACGCGGCACCGTCGACGATCAGGACGGGGGTCTGTCGGGCCACGCCGAGCGCGAGCAGGGCGCCGGCCGCCAGCAGGATTCCGAGGCGCCCGGCCCGGCCCGCGGCGCCGGCCAGCAGCGGGCCGCACAGGGCGCCGACCACGACCGGCGCCAGGGGCAGCGCGAGCAGCCAGGGTCCCGAGGCGGGGTCAATCCCGAGCAGGTCCGTCAGTGCCGTCGCGGCGCCGGTCTGGGAGGGCCAGAGCCGCAACAGCTGCTCCGCGTCCACGGTCCCCGGGGAGGCGTCGACCCCGGAGACGGCCAGCAGCATCGCCGGCTCACCCAGGTAGAGGGGGAGGTAGGGGGCGTGCAGGGCCATGGAGGGCAGCAGCACCCACAGCAGCCGCAGGCGCCGGCCGGGCACCGCGGGCACCAGCAGCAGGAGTCCCAGGGCGGTCAGCAGCACCAGCACCGGCTGGATCGCCCCGATCACCAGCAGCAGCAGTCCCCCGGCTGCAGCCGCGGCGACGCTGGCGCGCGAGATCTTGTGCGGCAGGCCGATCGCCCGCCCCACCGCCAGGGCGAGCAGAGGGAGCAGCACGTGGATCACCAGCAGCGGCCAGGCCCCCGCGCCGAGGGCGGCCAGCAGCGGCGGGGCCAGCGCCCAGGTCACCGTGAGCACCAGACGAGCCCCGATGGCACGGGTGAGTGCACCGGAGGCCCACCAGGCGGTCAGCGCGGCGGAGGGGATCGCACCGAACACGAGCACCTCGATCAGCGTCCCGGAGAGGACCGGGAGGTGCCCGAGCAGGCGGGTGAACGCATCGAGGGGGCCGCGAGCCCCGAGGTCGCCGGGGACCCAGCTGGACCAGGCGGCTTCCCAGGCATCACGCCGGTTCTGGGGCAGTGCCAGCAGGGCCGGCCCGCTCAGCGCGCCGCGCCCGAACAGGCCGCGCAGAGCGATCAGGGACAGGAGCGTCGCGGTGATCGCGACGGTCACCGTCCACATGCTGTGGCGCCCGAAGTCGGCATCGTCCGCCCCGTGGTGGGTCCCGGCGATCCCCCAGGTGGTGCGGCGGATGCGGCGCTCGCGATCATCCATCGCGAACATCCGCACCCCGAGATCCTCCACGGTGCGTCGGATCCCCTCCCCGCGGGGGAGGTACAGGGGTGCCAGGCGCCCTTCGGGGACCCTCGCCCCGCGTCGGTCGTGCACCCCGCGCCGGATCACCCGGGGTGCTCGGCGCAGAGCGCCCCACCATGCCCGCAGCTCGACCAGGGCGCGGCGGGGCGTGGTCGCCGCGACCGCCGCGATCATCCGCAGCACGGTGGTCAGCGGCGAGAGCAGCAGCATCAGCCCGGCCAGCAGCGCGGGGCGGTGCTTGAGCAGAACCAGGAGCTGCCCGGTGCGCTGCTCCTGGAGCCGCTCCAGCCGGGGCCGGGTGGGGTTGGGGAACAGCACCCGGGCCGCGGCCTGGACGGCGACGCGCTCACCGCGCCGCCACACCTGGTGGCACAGGTCGATCTCGGCCCAGGGGGCGGGCAGGTCGGGGTCCAGGCCGCCGCAGTCGCGCAGGGTCTGCTCACGGATCAGCATCCCGGGCAGGGCCACGGCGAGCACGTCCTGGCGCCAGTCGGACTGCCCCTGGTCGATCTCCCCCGGGTCGACCCCGGTGATGATGCGGCCGTTGTGGGTGAGGGTGAGGCCGACGTCGACCAGGGCGAGCGCGCCGCCGGTGCCGGGGGCGTCCAGAGCGCGCTCCTGATCGGCGACGGGGCGGCGCACCCGCTTGGCGCCCACCACGGCGGTGGTGGGCGAGCGGGTGATGATCTCCAGCTGGCTCGAGAGCGCCTCGGCGGCCGGCGGAGAGCCGTCCACCAGGAACCACAGCCAGGGCTCGTCGCCGGTGGTGGCGCGGCCGGCACGGCGGCCGCTGCGGCGCGCCGTGCGCAGGCGCATGGGGATGCGGGCGAGCTGTTCTGCCTCGCTGGTGCGGCGGCGCTCGACCTCCTCGTGATCGACCCCGGCGGCGCGGCGCCTGCCGGGGGACGTGGTTCCCGCGGGCTGCTCGCCGAGGCCAGGGTCATGATCCTCCGGGCTCGCACGGCCCGGGAGCTCCAGCAGCTCGCGCACGGCACCGGCATGGCCGACGGCGGAGGAGGTGGTCACCAGCTCGGCGAGGCGACCGCTGACGAGGTGGTCGTCGAGCAGGTCCAGCACAGCGTCATCAGCGGTGGAGGGGACCAGGGCGAGAACCCGGTCGGGGGCATGGGTCTGGGCGGCGATCGCCGCGAGCATCGACTCGAGAGTCGCAGGCGTCGTCGTCCCGCTCAGCAGGACGACGGCGGTGATGTCACGATCGCTCACTCCGGCAGCGGTCAGACCGCCCGGCGCTTGAGCTTGCGGCGCTCACGCTCGGACAGTCCGCCCCAGATGCCGAAGCGCTCGTCGTTCTCCAGGGCGTACTCGAGGCACTCCTGACGCACCTCGCAGGAGACGCACACCTTCTTCGCCTCCCGAGTGGATCCGCCCTTCTCCGGGAAGAACGCCTCCGGGTCGGTCTGAGCGCACAGCGCCCGCTCCTGCCAGGAGAGCTCCGCATCGTCCGTGTCGTCGGCAAAGTCCAGCAGGGACAGCTCTGCGCGCCCATCGACGTCGATGAATCTCTCGTCCACTGTCACCTCTCCTTCCGCTGCGTCTTCCCCGGGTGCCGGTCTGCTCGGCCCCTCTTCGGCCTAAACTACACCCGTGTAATCACCCCCCGTCAAGCGGGGAGGGACAGTGGGGACCGTCGTCACGTCCTCGTCACGAACCGGGAGGCCCGATGACCGACCCTGCAGATCATCCAGCATATTCCCAGCCTCGTCCGGTGGCGGCCGAGCCCGCCGGGGCCCCCGCGGCCGGTCCTTCCGGCGACATTCCCAGGGAGGTGCGAGTGCTGGCGGTGACGGGTCTCGGCGAGATCGCTCCCGGGGCGCCCCTGGCATCGCTGCTCGCCGAGGCGATGGCTCCGCTGGGCCCGCGCGACGGGGACGTCGTGTGCATCTCCACCAAGATCGTCTCGAAGGCGCACGGCCTGCAGGTGCCCGCCGAACAGCGGGAAGCCGCGGTCGAGCGGTCCTCGGTGCGGACCGTGGCCCGACGCCGCCACACCCGCGTGGTGACCACCGTGGCGCAGATCCCCTCCGGTCCGGTGATGGCGGCGGCGGGAGTGGACACCTCCAACGCCCCCGGCGGGCCGCTGCTGCTGCCGGAGGACCCCGACGCCTGCGCGCGGGAGCTGCGCGAGGAGCTGCAGGATCTGCTGGGGGTGCGCTGCGGGGTGCTGCTGACCGACAGCTCCTCCCGGATCTGGCGGGTCGGGGTCGGGGACATCGCCCTCGGCGCCGCTGGCATCGCCTCGCTCCAGGACCTGCGCGGCAGCACCGATGCCGACGGTCGCACCCTCGCGGTCACCGTCCGCAACCTCGCCGACGAGCTCGCCGCCGCCGCTGACCTGGTCAAGGGCAAGGCGCACGGGATCCCGGCCGCGATCGTGCGGGGCCTGCCCGGCGCGGTGGTGGAGGGGCCCGGCGTCCCCGCCACGGCACTGTCCCGCACCGGCGAGGAGGACTGGTTCCGCCGCCCGAGCCTCGAATCCGTCTGGCAGGCCCTCGGCCTCGCCCTCGACCAGGAGCCCATCGCCCGGATGAGCCCGGAGCCCGCTGACCAGCGGATCGCCCGCGCGATCGAGGTTGCGCTCCTGCCACGGCCCACCGCTGCGCCCACCCCGTCCGCCGCCACGGCGAGACTCGTCGAGCCCGACCGCATCGAGGTCACCCCGACGGGGGACTCCCCCGCCCACTGGATGGCCGCCGGCGCCCTCGCCGAACGGATCCGCACCGCCCTGGGCGCCGAGGAGATCACCGCTCCCCTGCCCCCGGTCCACCTCGAGATCACCCCACCGCCCCTGCACCCGGACGAGGAGCCCCGCTGATGCCCACCGCCGCCCTGCCCACGATCGCCCCGCTCCTGACCGCCCTGGAGCGGACCGGCCCGTACCCGGTGCTGGCCTGGTACGGGGAGGCGTCCCGCATCGAGCTGTCCGGTCACGTGCTCGCGAACTGGGTGATCAAGGCGATCGGGCATCTCGACGCCGAGATCGCCCTGGAGCCCGGCGATCTCGTGGTCATCGACATGCCCCCGCATTGGAAGCGCCTGGTCCTGGCCCTGGCAGTCTGGTCACTGGGCGGTGAGATGCACGTCATCGATCCCGGGGGCACCGCGGCGGGCTCAGCGGGATCCAGCGACGCTGCGGAGTCGGCAGGGTCGTCGGCGGGGACCCCCGTGCGGGTGCTGATCACCGATCGACCCGGCAGCGAGCGGGCCGACGACGCCGACGAGGTGCTCGCCGTCGACCCCGTCTCCCTCACCCCGCGCTTCTCCGCCGAGCTGCCCGCCCTCGCCCATGACTGGGTGCAGGAGGTGCGGTCGAGCTCCGACCAGCTCTCCGTCGCGCTGCCGGGGTGGAGCGGTCCCCAGCCCGCGGCCGGCGTCGAACCGGATGTCGACGGGGAGTCCGGGGCGGCGACGTCACCGCGTCTCCTGGTCGACGGCGACGGGCTGGTCGCGGTCCAGCACGTGCTCGATGCGCTGCTGCGCGGCGGCGGGATCGTCGCCCCGGCCGGGTTCGTCACCGAGCATCAGGCTCATGAGGAGGGCGTGACCGCATGAGCGCATGACCGGTACAGCTGGCAGGACCGACGCTGCTGGCAGGACCGACGCCGCGGACGGGATCGGGGCGGAGGGGCCGGGAGTCGGGCGCGGACTCGGGCTCAGGTGGCGCGGAGGGTGCGGATCGCCTCGGTGGGGTCGCCGTCGAAGATGACCGTGCCCCGCTCGAGCACGACGATGCGGGTACAGAGCTTCTCGAGCATCTCCAGCTCATGGGAGACGACCACCATGGTGCGGCCCTGCTCCTGCAGCTTCCGGATCCGCTCCAGGCACTTGCGCTGGAACGGCTCATCTCCCACGGAGAGGATCTCGTCGACCAGGAAGATGTCCGGCTCGGTGTGCACCGCGACCGCGAACGCCAGCCGCAGGAACATCCCCGAGCTGTAGTACTTCACGTCCGTGTCGATGAACTCCTCGATCTCGCTGAACGCGACGATCTCGTCGAACTTCTCGTCGATCTGCTCACGGGTCATGCCCAGGATCGCGCCGTTGAGGTAGACGTTCTCGCGGCCGGAGAGATCGGGATGGAACCCGGCCCCCACCTCGATCAGCCCGGCGACCTTGCCGCGCACCAGCACCCGGCCCCGATCCGGGAACAGCACCCCGGAGATCGTCTTCAGAAGCGTCGACTTGCCGGAGCCGTTGAAGCCGATCAGGCCCACCGTCTCCCCGGCATGGACGGTGAGGTCCACGTCGTCCAGGGCCAGGAAGGTGTCCGCCAGCTTCTTGCGCTGCAGCGCCGAGAACACGAGCTCCTTCAGGGAATGGTCGTGGCGCAGGGAGAAGCGCTTGGTGACATGGGAGATCCGCACCATCTCGCGCTCGGTGGGGACCGCGGCGGAGGCGGGGATGTCCTGCAGGTTCGGGCTCATTCCGGCTCTCCTCTCACAGTTCCTGGGCGAAGCGCCGCTTGGACTTCTCGAACACCACGGTGCCGATCACGAAGGTCGCCCCGGCGATCAGCAGCCCCGCCCACCACAGGCCGAACGGCTCTCCCGGGGTGATCAGCGAGGGGTCCCCGGGCACGGCCTCGACCACCCGGGGCCCGTAGCGCCAGAACGCGGTGTGGAACAGCTCGACCACGATCGTCAGCGGATTCAGCTGGTAGATCCACCACCAGATCGTCCCGCCGATCGCGTCCTGCACCATCGAGATGCGGTACAGGACCGGGGAGAGCCAGGTGGCGACCATGACGATCAGGTCCACGAAGTTCTCCACGTCCCGGAACGCGGCGTTCAGGGCGGCGGTCAGCATCCCCAGCCCCATCGTGAACACCAGCAGGATCACCATGCCGATGCCGAAGGCGACCACGGAGGTCAGCGACGGCAGCCAGCCGAACAGCAGCGCGCCGACGATCAGCACGAGCAGCTGAGGGAGGAAGTGGACCAGCGCCACGATCATGCTGGCCCAGGGGAACAGCTGACTGGGCAGGTAGATCTTCGAGACCAGCGCCTGGTTCCCGGTGATGGAGCGGGTGGCGTTGCCGAACACCTCGCCGAACAGGTTGATCACCACGATGCCGCTGAACAGGTAGACCGCATAGGCGGGCGTGTCCCGGGACAGCTGCAGGAAGATGCCCAGCGCGATGTAGAACACGCAGAACTGGACGGCGGGCTTCACATAGCTCCACACCATCCCGAGCATGCTGCCGCGGTAGCGCACCCGCAGCTCCTTGCGCACCAGCAGGCGCAGCAGGAACCGTTCACGGATCGGATTCAGCCAGCCGGCGTCCTGCCCCGGCGACCGCCAGCCCTCGGCCTGTTCGGCGCGGGTGGGGACGTGCGGGGCGGGGCGCTCCCCCGCCTCGCTCACGCGGAGTGGTCCTTCGACACGGTCGACCCGTTCTCCGATTGATCCTGCTCCCGCACCGGGGCGGGGTTGGCCAGGAAGGTCTGCTCCCAGGCCTCGAAGGACGTGATCCGGCCGACGGCCGCGCGGTAGGTGCGCTGCAGCTCGGGCCAGCGGCGGTACAGCTCCACGTGCGCACCGATCGCATCCCCCAGCATCTCGCGGACCGTGCGCGGATCGCGCTTGTACCACGAGACCTGGGTGCCCTCGGCGTTGGAGACCAGGGCGCTGTCATAGGCGGAGAGCCGCCACCACTTGGCGTCCAGGTGCGCGATGGTGGCCTGCGGGTGCTCGTCCGCCTTCGGGCGCGGCGGCTTCACCAGCTGCTTGACCAGGGTCTTCGCGGTCCAGGCCGGAAGCAGGAAGCGGGCGGGCTGGGAGAATCCGCGGCCCTTGCGCGGCGGCTTCTCCTGCCACACCGGCGGGTACTGGTCCGGGTCCTTCTTCGCGGAGGCGTCATCGAAGGCGGCGGCCATCCCGCGGATCTCCGGCAGCTTGGTGCCGATCACCGGGTGCAGCGCATCGGGCCCGGCGAGCACGTCGCGCTGGGCCATGAGCCGGCCCGCCTCGGTGAAGTACTGCATCGAGATCAGGTGCTTGACGTCCATGAACTGCGATTCGCGCACCACGCGGCCGCCGCGCTCGTAGGGCGAGTGCAGCAGGGCGGTGATGATGCGGTTGCGCTCGTGGAAGTAGGCCTGCCATCCCACCAGGTCGTCCTTGTCGACCCAGCTCATATGCCACACGCCGGCACCGGGCAGGGACACGGTCGGGTAGCCGGCGGCCTTCGCGCGCAGCCCGTACTCGGCGTCGTCCCACTTGATGAACACCGGGAGGCTGAGGCCGATCGCGCGCACCGTCTCGGTGGGGATCAGGCAGCTCCACCATCCGTTGTAGTCCACATCCGCGCGGCGGTGTAGCCAAGGGGTCGAGCGCAGCGGCTCGGTCGCGAAGTCGTGCCCGAGGTCCCCCTCGCCCAGCGCCACGGCGGGCTGGATCCGCCAGGGGTCGACGACCTCGCCGAAGGTGTGCAGCACCGAGCGGTTGTTCAGGTCGAACATGTGGGCGCCGACCAGGGTGGGCTTGGTCGCGTAGTCGGCGAAGGTCACCATCCGGATCAGCGACTCGGGCTCGATGACGATGTCGTCGTCGCAGTTGATCACGTAGGTGGAGGTGCCGTTGGTGGCGGCCTCGTACATGCCGCGGGAGAAGCCGCCCGAGCCGCCGATGTTTCCCTGCTCGATGATCCGCAGCTGATCGCCCATCTCCGCCTGCAGCGGCTCGAGGTCCTCGGCGTGGTCGCGGAGCCGGTCGGCGCCCTGGTCGATCACGTACATCGCATCGAGCATGCCGCGCAGGTCGGCGTCCTCGGCGACGGTGCGGATGTTGTCCAGGCAGTAGCTGACCTTGTTCATCGTGGTCATGCCGATGGAGAACGTCCCCTGGGTGCGGGCGAGGTCCGCATCCGCGGTCCACTCCGCGCCCAGGATCGCGAGCTCCCCGGCGCCGGAGTGGGCATCGAACCAGTACCAGCCGCCGTCGCCGAAGGCGGTCAGGGGCAGCTCGAAGACGTGCTCGCCGCTGCCCTCGACGTTCTTGAAGGCCTGGCGCTGCAGGGTGCCGCGGGCGGTGGAGCGCATCACGATCAGCTGGCCCGCGCCGGCGGTGCGGATGCTCAGGCGGATCTTCCGCACCGGGGTCCAGCGCCGCCAGTAGCTGGCCGGGAAGGCGTTGAAGTAGGTGCCGAAGGAGCGCATGCTCTGCGCCGGGATCCGCACCGAGTTCCGCTCGGAGAGCTCGCTGATGTCGACCTGCGGCAGGGCGATCTGAGCCGCGGCCGACTCCGCGGTCTTCTCGCGGCCGTTCTGCGGACCGCCGAGGCCGAAGGAGCTCCCGTGCGCGCCGGAGCGGGCGTCACCGCTCTCGATGTACAGCGGGATGACGTCCGGGGAGACCTCGACCGGCAGGATCATCCGCTGCAGCACCCGCTGCGGCGGGACCGCGGGGGTCTGCTCGGTGGCGGGCGAGATGGCGGGGGTGGTGGTCATGATGCTCTGCTCCTTGGCGCAGCGGGGTGGGTGGGGTCGTGACCGGGCCGGGTGGGGCCGCGGGTCAGGACCGCAGCAGGTCGGCGAGCTTGTTGTCGGCCATGGACAGGGCCGATCCGATCGCCATGTGCATGTCGAGGTACTGGTAGGTGCCCAGGCGGCCGCCGAACAGGGTGCGCGGCTCCGCCGCGGCCTTCTCGCGGTAGGCCTTGAGCATGTCGCGGTCGCTGGTGGAGTTGATCGGGTAGTACACCTCGTCGCCGGAGTCGGCGAAGCGCGAGTACTCGCGCTGGATGAGGGTGGCGTCCTTCGGGTAGTCGCGCTCGGGGTGGAAGTGGCGCGGCTCGATGATCCGGGTGTAGGGGACCTCGGCGTCGGCGTAGTTCATCACGGAGGTGCCCTGGAAGTCCCCGGTCTCCAGGTGCTCGGTCTCCAGGTCGATGGTGCGCCAGCCCAGGCGGCCCTCGGTGTAGTCGAAGTACTGGTCCAGCGGGCCGGTGTAGACGACCGGGAGCTGTCCGGCGACGGCGTCGCGATGCAGCGGCTGCGAGGTGTCGAAGTAGTCGGTGGACAGCTTCACCTCGATGTCGGGGTGATCGGCCATCCGCTCCAGCCACGCGGTGTAGCCCTGGGTGGGCAGCCCTTCGTAGGTGTCGTTGAAGTAGCGGTTGTTGTAGGTGTACCGCACGGGGAGGCGGGAGATGATCGAGGCGGGCAGGTCCTGGGGGTCGGTCTGCCACTGCTTGCCGGTGTAGTTCTTGATGAACGCCTCGTACAGCGGCCGACCGATCAGGGAGATGCCCTTCTCGTCGAGGTTCTCCGGGTCGGTGCCGGCCAGCTCGCCGGCCTGCTCGGCCACCAGGGCGCGGGCCTGGTCCGGCGTGTAGGCGGCGGAGAAGAACTGGTTGATGGTGCCGAGGTTGATCGGCATCGGGTACACCACGCCCTGATGGGTGGTGTACACCTTGTGCTGGTAGTTCGTGAAGTCGGTGAACTCCCGCACGTACTCCCACACCCGCGTGTTCGAGGTGTGGAAGAGGTGGGCGCCGTAGCGGTGCACCTCGATCCCGGTCTTCTCGTCCACCTCGGAGTAGGCGTTGCCGCCGAGGTGGTCGCGCCGGTCGATGATGGTGACCTTCGCTCCGTGATCGCGCACGGCGCGATCGGCGAGGGTCAGTCCGAACAGGCCGGAGCCGACGATGAGCAGATCAGGAGTCGCCACGGAGGGTCCTTTCCGATGGGTGGGTCCTCGGCAGAGGTCCCGTTCACAGTAGCGGAGGGAGCACCCGGGCCGGTCCGCCGCACGGCGGCGAGTCGTCCCGGTGTAATCCCTGTCATGGTGGGGGTCAGGGGATGGTCATGGTCGGGCCGTGCCCGAGTCGGGGTCGGGGGCCGGGGTGACGGCGTCCCGGGTGGGCGCCTCGACGAAACGGCGGTAGCCGAGCCTGCGCGCCCATCCGGGCACGGAGCGGTAGACGGCCCGCAGGCCCAGGTTGCGCAGGCAGCGGGTGGGGCTCACCACGGAGTCCAGCAGCAGGATCTTCTGCATCCGCACATCGCTGGTGAAGCGCCGCCAGCCGCCGCGACGGGCGAAGAGGTCCTCGTCCACCCGGTAGTCCACCAGCACCTCGGAGAGGTTCGCCATGCGGGCGCCGCCCAGCATCATCCGCTCCCACAGCCAGTAGTCCTCCAGCAGCAGCAGCTCGCGGTACCCGCCCACGGCCAGCGCCACGGAGCGGCGCATCATCACGGTGGGATGGTGGAAGGGGGTGTGCACCCCCATGTACTCCACGATCTCCGGATGGGTCAGGGGACGTTCCCGCAGCGGTCCGGTGCCGGGCTCCACCCGGTCGCTGAACTCGCGCATGGCCCCGCCCAGCAGGTCCAGGCCCTCGAAGGCGGCCAGCTGCCGCGCGAAGCGCTCGGGGCGGCACAGGTCGTCGGCATCGGCCCGGGCGATGATCTCGTGCGGGGAGGCCTGCAGGCCGTCCTGGAGGGCCGCGGCGACCCCGCGATGGGTCCCGTGGCGCAGCACCAGGGCGGGACCGAACTCCTCGTCCTGGACCCGCTGGACCAGGGCGTCCAGTCCCGGCGTCAGGGGCCCGTCCACGCTCAGGATCATCAGGTCCGGGCGGCGGGTCTGCGCGAGGGTGGCCGAGGTGAGGGCGCGCTCGACCCGGTCGGGGAGGTCGCGTCCCCACAGCGGCATCAGGACGGCGAACGGCTCGTCGGTCGGGCCGGTGGTGGAGCCGGCGGAGGGCGGGGTGCTCACCGGCCGGCCGCCCGTTCGATGCGGCGCACGTCCGCCGCGACCTCCCCGTCGGCCTGCAGCACCACGGCGGAGGGCCGGGGGCCGCGGCGCAGGGCGGCGGCGACCCCGCGGATCCCGACGCCCAGCAGGTCGCCGCGGAAGCGGATAAGTCGCCTCACCCATCCCAGCAGGGTGCTGCCGCCGAAGAGCACCTTCTCGACCGGAGTGAAGGAGTCGGTGCGCAGCAGGGCCCAGAGGCGGTTGCGCACGTCGTAGTAGAAGCGGGAGCCGGGGTTGGCCTGGGCATCGCCGAAGCGAGCGGTGCGGTGCTCGACCCGGGAGGCGGCGATGTGGACGCCGCGGCCGTGGCGCAGGAGGCGCCCGGTGTGCTCGAAGTCGTCGGACCAGATGAAGTAGTCCGCCCACGGCAGGCCCAGGCGGCGCACGTCCTGCCCGTTCAGCAGGCAGGAGACGTAGCTGGCGGTGCGGATCGGGCGACCGCCGATCCGGGCGGCGTCCCGGGTGTCCCTGCGGCTGGCTCCCATCCGGGTGCGGGGGCGGTTCATCGGGTGGTCCCGGCCGTCGGTCCACACGGCCCGGGAGCTGAGCACGCTGAGCCGGACCGGGGAATCGGTCAGCGCCCGCACCAGGGCGGCGAGCGCGCCGGGGGTGGGGATGGTGTCGTCGTCCATGACCCACACCCAGTCCGCGTCGTGGCGCTCCAGGGCGCGGGCGATCCCGGCGGCGAACCCCCCGGCGCCGCCCACGTTGCGGCGCAGGTGGACCACGTCCGCCCCGATCGGGTGCTGGTCCGCGACGGCCCCGGAGCCGTCGGTGGAGGCGTTGTCGATGACCACGACCGCATCGGGGCGATGCTCCTGGGCGGCGAGTCCGTCCAGGCAGTCGGCCAGGAGCTGCTCGCGGTTGTAGGTCACCACCACGGCGACCACGCGCTGGGAGGTGGCGCTGCCGTGCGCGGTCTCACGGCCGACGGGGGCGATGGGCGTCACGAATGCCTCCTGCTTATCGAAGGTGCTGCCGGGGCGGGGCGTGATCAGTGTACGGATGCGGCCGGGCCCGGACACGACGCCCGCGCACCCGTGGTGTGAAGGTTCGCGGGAGGTCCCGAGGATCCTCGGCCCGTCCTGAGGGGCTGCGGAGTCCGATCGGGCTACCCTGGCGTGGCCGTGCAGGGCGTCGCGGCACAGGACGAGGGGCAGCCGGGCGATGATCGGGTGGTCAGCACGTGAGGAGTGGGCGATGAGCGATGAGCAGTCTCCCCGGTCACCACGACCGGGCGGGCCGCGCCGACCGGCCGGGCACCGTGCCCGCGCGGGCGGCAGCGCCCGGCCGGTGCGATCGCAGCCGGCCGGCGCACCCCCTGAGCAGCCCACCCGTCCTCTGCCCCGCTCCGCGGCGGAACCGGGCGCGCCGGCCCGTCGATCCTCGCAGCCTCGCCAGTCTCCGCAGGGCATCCGGCACTCCCCCGCTGTCGCCACCGGCTCGCCGGCCCCCGGCTCCCGACCCGAGCGCGGCGCTGAGCGGGGTGTCCACGGCACCGGCCCGGCAGGGCACGGCATGCCCCCGGAGGGTCACGTCCCCCCGCCGGGCGGTCCCGGCCATCCCCCCGGTCCGGCGCGGCCCTCGCGCCGCCGCTCGCGGATCCCCCGCCCGATGCGCCTCGGAGCCACCCTGCTGGTGCTGCTCGTGGTGGTCGTGCTGGGCTGGGGCGCCGGGCTGTTCCTCTGGGCGGACAGCCGCATCGAGCACGTCGATGCGCTCTCCGACGCCCAGAACACCCCGGGCACGACCTACCTGATCGCGGGCTCCGACCGCCGCGAGGGCGAGGCGGTCTCCGCGGACGGCACCGAGGGCGCCCGCACCGACACGATCATGCTCCTGCACAAGGCCCCGGGCGGGAACAGCTACCTGGTCTCCCTCCCCCGCGACACGCTCGTGGAGATCCCCGGCCACGGCGGCTACAAGCTCAACGCCGCCTATGCCTTCGGGGGCGCGGCGCTGCTGGTGGAGACGGTCGAGGAGTTCACCGGGCTCACCGTGGACCACTACGTGGAGGTGGGCTTCGACGGGGTCGCCAACGTGGTCGATGCGGTGGGCCACGTGAACCTGTGCGTGGACCAGGACGTCGACGACGAGCGCTCGGGGCTGCAGATGACCGAGGGCTGCCATGACGTGGGCGGTGACCAGGCCCTCGCCTTCGTGCGGGCACGCTACTTCGATCCCACCGCTGATCTGGGCCGTCAGCAGCGCCAGCAGGAGTTCGTCGGCGCGCTGATGGACCGTGCCACCAGCCCGTCGGTGATCCTCAACCCGCTCACCCAGGCGCGTCTGGCCGGAGCCGGCTCCGATGCGCTGGTCACCTCCGAGGGAACCGGGATGCTCGCGGTGGCGCGGATGGCGCTGGCGGCCCGCTCGGCGATGAACGACGGGGCCACCCTGCCGATCCCGGTCGAGAACCCCGAGTACCGCACCGAGCACTCCGGGGTGGCGATCCTCACTGATGACGACGACATCGCGGAGTTCTTCGGCGCGATCGCCGACGGCTCCGCCGAGGTGCCGGCTCCGGAGTGATCCGCCGAGGTGCCGGCTCCGGAGTGATCTGCGCTCCGGAGAGGAGTGACGGGCGGTCGTGAGACGGCGCGATGGCGCCGCGACCAGGTGCCGGCTCAGCGGCAGGACGTGCTCAGCGGTGGATCGTGCTCACCGGAAGAACATGTCGATGACGATGTTCACCGAGTTCAGCACCGACTGCCCCTTGGAGCGCGAGTAGTCGGTGTACAGGATGTGCACCGGATGCTCGGCGACGGTGAGCTCGTGCCGCCCGATCTCCTCGACGATCTCCGAGGCGTGGGCCATGCGGTTCTGCTCGATGGTGATCTTCTCGCAGGCCTCGCGCCCGATCACCCGCAGCCCGTTGTGAGCGTCGGTGAGCTTCACCCCGCTGGTGAGGTTCGAGTACCAGACCGCCCCGCGCAGCACGGCCCGCTTGAGCAGGCCGGGCTTGGTGCGGGCGTCCAGGAAGCGAGAGCCCAGCACGATGTCCACGCCCTCGCGGTCGCGCTGGGCGATCATCGAGGCGGCGTCGTCGACCTGATGCTGCCCGTCGGAGTCGAAGGTGACTATCTGGCGCATGTGCGGATCGCGCAGGGCATAGTCGATGCCGGTCTTCAGCGCGGCGCCCTGCCCCATGTTGTAGGGGTGGCGGACCACGATCGCGCCCGCCTCGGCGGCGATCGTCGCGGAGTCGTCCTCGCTGCCGTCATCGACGCACACCACCAGCGGATAGCGGGTGCGCAGAGCCCGGATCACGTCCCCCACGACTTCGCCCTCGTTGAACAGGGGCACCACGAACCAGGTGCTGTCGGCCCCGGGAGTTTCCTCGACGGGAGCGTCGACGCCGGACGGTTCGCTCTCGCGGCCGATGTCGGCTGGGCTCACGGGCGCTCCTTCAAGGTCATGCGGGGTCAAGCGGGGCCAGGCTTCAGATCACGCGGAGGTCGTACAGGGTGTCGTGCGGAGTGTCGAGCGGGGTGGCATGCGAGATGCATCCGTCCCCGCCCTGTCCGGCCCGCTGTGCGGTCTCTCTCCGCATCGGGCTGCTCCCTGCAGCTGCGGCGCTCGGACGTCTCAGGAGGATACTCTGTCACGGTGGGCCGCCGAGGGTGGTCATCATCGCGTACCCGACATCCGAGCGGATGCGGGAGAAGAAGGAGTCGCCGTGAAGACCGCTGTCGTCGCACTGGGGAAGATCGGGCTGCCGCTGGCCGTGCAGTTCGCCGATGCCGGCCACGAGGTGGTGGGAGTGGACACCAACCCCCGCCAGGTCGAGCTGATCAACCAGGCCACCGAGCCGTTCCCGGGCGAGGCCCACCTGCAGGAGAAGCTCTCGGAGCTGGTCCCCGCCGGCAGGCTGCGGGCGACCACCGACTATGCCGAAGCGATCCCGCAGGCCGATGCGATCGTGATCGTGGTGCCGCTGTTCGTCGACGACGCCACCTGGGAGCCGGACTTCGCATGGATGGACGCCGCCACGAAGTCCCTGGCCGAGCACATCACCCCCGGCACCCTGGTCTCCTACGAGACCACCCTGCCGGTGGGCACCCTGCGCACCCGCTTCGTGCCGATGATCGAGCAGATCTCCGGACTGCGCGAGTCGACCGACTTCTTCGCCGTGTTCTCCCCCGAGCGGGTCCTGACCGGTCGCGTGTTCGAGGACCTGCGCAAGTACCCCAAGCTCATCGGCGCGCTGACCGAGGAAGGCACCCGCCGCGCCCGCAAGTTCTACGAGTCCGCCCTCGAGTTCGACGAGCGCCCCGACCTGAAGAAGCCCAACGGCGTGTGGGACCTGGGCTCGCCCGAGGCCTCGGAGCTGGCGAAGCTGGCCGAGACGACCTATCGCGATGTGAACATCGCGCTGGCGAACGAGTTCGCGCTGTTCGCGCAGGACAACCACATTGATGTGTACAAGGTGATCGAGGCGTCGAACTCGCAGCCCTACTCCCACATCCACCAGCCCGGCATCGCCGTGGGCGGGCACTGCATCCCCGTCTACCCCCGCCTGTACCTCTCCACCGATCCGAACGCCACCACCGTGCGTACTGCCCGCACCCTGAACGCCTCGGTGCCGAAGCATCTGGTGGAGCGGGCCGCGAACCTGCTCGGCTCCCTCGAGGGCGTCAAGGCCGTGGTGCTGGGCGCCTCCTACCGCACCGGGGTGAAGGAGACCGCGTTCTCCGGCGTGTTCCCCGTGGTCGAGGAGCTGCGCGACCGCGGTGCCGAGGTCGCGGTCCACGACACCTACTACGACGATGCCGAGCTCGAGGGCTTCGGCTGGGCCCCCTACCACGTGGGCGAGAGCGCGGACCTGGTGATCGTCCAGACCAACCACCCCGAGTACAAGGAGCTCTCCTCGAACGACGTGCCCGGCGTGAAGCTGATCGTGGACGGCCGCAACATCACCACCGCTGAGAACTGGGCCGGCACCCCCCGCCTCGTCCTCGGCGACGGCTCCGCCTCCACCCATCAGCAGGCCGAGGAGGCCTGACCGGATGGGGGACCAGGACCTGCTGCTCGGCCTCGGCCCGACCCTGGTGAGCAACCGCGCCTTCATCATCCAGCTCCTCCTGGTGCTGGGGATCGTGGTGATCGTCGCCTGGCTGTTCCACAGGCGCGGGGCGAAGCAGCTCGCCGTGCGGCGCCTGCTGATCATCGCCTTCGCGGTCTTCGCAGTGGCCGCGGTGATCTTCCCGGGCGTGCTCACCCGGGTCGCGAACATGGTGGGCGTGGGCCGCGGCGCGGACCTGCTGCTGTATGCGACCGTGCTGGTGCTATTGGGCTTCCTCGCCCTGCAGGAGGCCCGCACTAAGGCCGCGGAGAAGCGCACGACGTATCTCGCGCGGCGCCTGGCCCTGGACGAGGCGGAGCAGCCGGAGGAGTACCGGCGCCAGGTCCTGGGCACGGAGCCGGGACCCCAGCGGTGAGGCCCGGCTCGACTCCCGCGGACTGCATCATCGCGGATGAGAGCCCGCTCCTGTGCTCATGACCGACGTCCTGTGGTTCCTGTGGGCAGCAGTCTGCGCACTCGCGCTGGCCTATGTTCCCGGCACGGCGCTGTCTCGCATCGCGGGCGTGGGACTGCGCACCTCCGCCGCCGCGGCCCCCGCGGTCACGGCCGGGATCTTCGGCGTCGGCGCCGTGGCGGCCGGGCTGCTCGAGGTGCGCTGGAACCTGGGGGCCGCGGCGGTGACGACCGTGCTCGCCGGAGCTCTCCTGCTGGGCCTCCGCCTGCTCCTGGGTCGGGCGCGCACCGCGTGGCGCACCCGGCGGGGCCAGGAGCCGGGCGGTGCCCCTGCCCTCGCCGGGCCCGCTCGCCCGCTGCTGGTGCTGCGCGCGAGCACCGTCGCAGTGCTCGCCGGCGCGGCCGCACTGGCAGTGGTCCCGATCCTGATGCGCTTCAGCTCCCCCGGTCAGCCGCTGCAGCGCTGGGATGCCCTGTTCCATCAGAGTGCCCTGCAGACGATCCGTGACACCGGGTTCGGCTCGACCCTGACGTTCGCCTCGATCTCGACGACGGACGGCTCCGGAGGTGTCTACCCGGCGGCGTTCCACGACATCGTGGCGCTCGTGCCGTGGGCACCCACCGTGATCCTCCTGAACGCCGCCACCCTCGTGCTCGCACTGGTGCCGTGGGTGCACGGGATCATGCTCCTCACCCGCATGCTGTGGCCGCGCGTGACCTGGGCACCGCTGGCCGCCGGCACGGCAGCGATGATCGCGCCGGCGATCCCGCTGAGCGAGTGGATCCATCTGGCCGCGATCCCGAACCTGGTCGCCACCGCATTCCTGCCCGGGGTGCTCGGGGCGCTCGTCGCCGGGTTCCGTGCGCTCCGGTTCCGACTCGCCGGTCATCACGACTCCTCCGTCTCCCCGCTGATCGTCGTCTCGGTGATCGGGGCGGTGGGGCTGGGACTGACCCATCCGAACGTCTTCCTGGCGCTGTGCCTGCTGGTCGGAGCCGGCTCGCTGTCGGGAGCGCTCGAGCAGTGGCGCCGTCGCCCGATGCTCTCGCGCTGGAGCGCGGCCGTGACCGGTCTCGCCGCCCTCGCCGTCGTCGCCGTGGCCTCGATGCCCGGGTCCGGGGCAGCCGGTGACTTCGTGGGCGGGCTCGCGATCTCCCCGCTTCGCGCCGTCGGGGAGATCGCCGGCGGCCTGCTCACGGTGTGGCCGATGGCGACCGGGCCCGCGCTCTGGATCGCTGGCTACGTCGGGCTGTGGGCGCTGCTGCGGCGGGGCAGCCTGATGCTGCCGATGGTCCTGATCGTGCCGGTGGTCCTGTACATGGACGCGGCGATCGACTCCACACTGCGCCTGTCCGCGCTGTGGTACTCCGGGCAGGACCGCATCTCGATGCTGCTCACGCTCGTGGTCTGCCTGCTCAGCGTGCCGGGGCTCGCCCATCTCCAGCGCCTGGTGCGCCAGGTCGACTCCCCTGTCCGATGGATCGTCAAGGGCCTCGCCCTCGCCTCGGTCCTGCTGGTGGCCGTGTCGACGATCGGTCCCCGCCTCGAGTACGCGGACCGCAACCTGGACCTGGACCGGCCGGGCCGGGCCCGCTACTTCGACGCCGAGGAGTACGCGATGCTGCAGCAGGTCGCCTCCCGGATGGACACCGAGAAGGTCCTGCTCGCGAGCCCCTTCTCGGGAGGGGCGCACCTGTACGCGATGACCGGTCAGA
>DXDT01000002.1 GCA_019115335.1 Candidatus Brachybacterium merdigallinarum | reverse complement strand
CGAAGGGCACCGGGAAAGAGGGTGCGGGGCTCAGCGTGTTCGAGGGCAGGTAGCTCAGCAGGTCCTTGACGTACTCGATCGCCTCGGACTCGTCCGGCGCCATGTAATGGGCGACACCGGAGGTGGAGGTGTGGGTGCGCGCCCCGCCGAGCTCCTCGAAGCCGACGTCCTCCCCGGTGACGGTGCGGATCACGTCGGGACCGGTGATGAACATGTGGGAGGTCTTCTCGACCATCACGATCACATCGGTCAGGGCGGGGGAGTAGACCGCGCCGCCCGCGGCCGGGCCCATGATCAGCGAGATCTGGGGGATCACGCCGGAGGCCCGCGTGTTGCGGCGGAAGATCCCGGCGAAGGCGGAGAGGGAGGCGACCCCCTCCTGGATCCGGGCGCCGCCGCCGTCGAGGATCCCGATGATCGGCACCCCGATGCGCAGGGCGAGGTCCTGGACCTTCTGGATCTTCCGGCCGTGGGCCTCCCCGAGGGACCCGCCGAACACCGTGAAGTCCTGGGAGTAGACGCACACCTGGCGGCCGTCGATGGTGCCGTAGCCGGTGACGATGCCGTCGCCGTCGCGCTGCTTGCGGTCCATCCCGAACGCGTGGCTCTGATGGCGCACGAAGCGGTCGGTCTCGACGAAGGAGCCGTCGTCCAGCAGATCGGTGATCCGCTCCCGGGCGGTCTTCTTGCCGCGGGCGTGCTGCTTCTGGACCGCCACCTCGTCGGCGTCCTGGACCGCGGCGGCATCACGCCGGCGCAGGTCCTCGATCCGCTCGGCGGTGGTCATCGGCCGCGGGGCGTCGGTCACGGAGCCTCCTGCTGTGAACGGACTGCTCCGTTCTGATCCGGGTGCTGAACACGGGGATACTACGCTACCCACTGCAGATCGACCCGGTGGTGAGCGGAGGCACGATGTCGGATCCGGAGCCTGCGGGCACCCCGAGGAGCCCGGTGCGGATCATCCGCTTCCGGGAGGTCTCCTCGACCCAGGACATCGCCTCCGCGGCGCTCGCCGACGGTGACCGGCCCCCGTTCGCGGTGCTGGCGGGGCAGCAGAGCGCGGGCCGGGGACGCCTCGGGCGCCGATTCGTCTCGCCCGAGGGCGGAGCGCTCGCCCTCACCGTCGCCCATCGCACCGCTCTCCCGCCCGCGCGCCGGACCTGGTTCCCCCTGGCCGCGGGAGTGGCGACCCTCAGCGCCCTGCGCACTGTGCTGGGTGACCGACTGCACACCGAGATCGGCCTGAAATGGCCCAACGACATCCACACCGCCGACGGTCGCAAGCTCGGCGGCATCCTGGTCGAAGGGCGCGGCGCTGATGCCGTGCTGATCGGGATCGGGCTGAACCTCGCCGGGCCGATCCATGAGGCCGACGGTCGCGAGGTGCCCGGGGCGGCCTGGCTGCGCGGACCGGGCGGCATCGCCCCGCTCGGGGCCGACGGCGCGTCCAGGGAGGATGGAGACTCGCCCACTAGCCTCGACACCCTGCGCGAGACGATCGCCGCGACTCTCGCGACCGCTCTGCTCGCCGAGCTGACGGCTCTGGAGTCCAGTCTGGGAGACGCCCAGGTAGCAGGTACTCGTCAGCGTTACACTATGAGCTGCCTCACAGTGGGGCAGCTGGTGAGGATCCATCCGCTGGGCGGTTCGGGCGGGGCGGAGCAGGTCTCCGGCCCGATCGGGATCGCACAGGACATCGACGTGCACGGCAGGCTCGTGCTCCGGGACGACCGGGGGCAGGAGGTCGCCGTTGACGTCGGCGATGTCAGGCATCTGCGGCCGGGCCGCCTCTCCGGAGTGGATGAGGGCACTGCCGCGCACCGCGGCGAGCAGGAGGAGCACACGACGTGACCGGTGGGACCGACGAGTCAGCGCGCGCGGGGCGCGGGGCGACGCCCACGGCGGAGATCCCCACGGCGGACGCTGCGACCGGACTCGAGGACACGCCGCTGGACGCGCAGGAGATCCTCGACCTCAATCGGCGCTTCGCCGCTGTGCGCCGCAGCGTCGGGACCGTCGAGCGGCTGCTGCTGCAGGGCCCGCGCCGCTACTCCCGCAAGGACCTCGCCGAGCAGCAGGGAATCCCCGAGCGGATGACTGCCGTGTACTGGCGCTCGCTCGGCTTCTCCCCGGTGGACCAGGACACCGTGGTGTTCACCGACGAGGATGCCCAGGCGATCGGCGACCTCACCGCGATCGTCGAGGACGGCGTGCTCAGTGACCGCTCCTTCTCCTCCATCACCCGCGGGCTCGGGCACCACATGGGCAGGCTGGCGATGTGGATCACCGAGGCGCTGGTGGACGAGGCGAAGCATGTGGACGGTCTCAGCGACGCCGAGGCCCGCCAGCAGATGCTCGACACCCTCCCCGAGCTGATCGAGACCCTCGAGTCCCAGGCCCTGTTCACCTTCCGCCGGCAGCTGGCCGCCTACTCCGCCCGGGCCGGCTCCGAGGTGCTGCACCGCGACACCGATGAGCTGTTCCCCCTGCACCGGGCGGTGGGCTTCGCGGACCTCGTGCAGTTCACCCGGCTGTCCCAGGATCTCTCCGGCGGGGAGCTCGCCGACGTCATCGCCCGTTTCGAGGCGGTCTCGCGCGACGTCATCTCCGTGGGCGGGGGGCGCGTGGTCAAGACCGTGGGCGACGAGATCATGTTCCTGGCCGACACGCCCGAGGACGGCGCCCAGATCGCCGTCAGCCTCGCCGAGATCATCACCGCCGACCACGAGCTGCCCCCGGTCCGGGTGGGGCTGGTGTGGGGGTCGATGTTCTCCCGCTACGGCGATGTGTTCGGTCCCCGGGTCAACCTCGCCGCCCGCCTGGAGTCCGTGGCCACCCCGGGCTCGGTCCTGGTCGATGCCGAGACCGCCGAGGCCGTCGCCGCCGCCCTGCCCGGCGGGTTCGAGACCTCCGAGGGGGAAGAGGTCGACCTCCACGGCATCGGCGCCGTCCACGTGATGCGCATGCGCCGCGACCGTTCCGCCCCCCTGGACATGGGCTTCTGAGGGACCCTCTCCGAGCCCGCCCAGCACCCCCGACGTAGGATGGCTCCTGTGACACGACTGCTGCTCGTCGAGGACGACTCCGCCATTGCTGAACCCCTCTCCCGCGCGCTGGACCGCGAGGGATACACCGTCATGCGCGCCTCCCGCGGCATGGACGCCCTGGGGATCGCGGCGACCGCGGAGTCGATCGACCTGGTGATACTGGACCTCGGCCTGCCGGACCTGGACGGCCTCGAGGTCGCCCGGCGCCTGCGCAAGGGCGGCCTGGAATCCCCGATCCTGATCCTCACCGCCCGGGCCGACGAGGTCGACGCGGTGGTGGGCCTGGACGCCGGCGCCGACGACTACGTCACCAAGCCCTTCCGGCTCGGCGAGCTGCAGGCCCGCATCCGGGCCCTGCTGCGTCGGGCCCAGACCGTCGAGGAGTCCGGCGACTCCTTCGACGTCAACGGGGTGACCCTCGACGTCGCGGCCCGCCGCGCCTACGCGGACGGCGAGGAGCTGTCGCTGTCCGCCAAGGAGTACGACCTGCTGACCGTGCTGGTGCGCGAGGCCGGCTCCGTGGTGACCCGTGACGACCTCATGCGCGAGGTGTGGGGTGCCGAGTGGTGGGGCTCGACCAAGACCCTGGACATGCATGTCTCCTGGCTGCGCCGCAAGCTCGGCGACGACGCCACCAACCCGCGCCGGATCACCACCGTGCGGGGAGTGGGATTCCGGTTCGAGACCGGCACGGGGAGCTGACGCGTGCGGCAGCGCGTGCTGCAGGCCACCATCATCACGGTCCTCCTCGTCGTGCTGATGCTGGGCATCCCGCTGGGGGTCTCGTGGCTGAACCTGACCCGCCAGGACCTGCTCTCCAACGCCAACACCATCCTCGAGGCCGTCCGCACCGACACCGAGGAGCGGCTGGCCGATGACCGGCCGATCGACGAGGCGCTGCTGCAGCGGCACGTCGACGCCCAGACCGACCTGAACATCGCGATCTCCGTGACGATGGGGGAGACCACGGTCCGGGCGGGCGATGACCCCGGGGAGGACCCGATCTACACCCGGACCCAAGGGTCCCGGGGCCAGCAGATCACCGTCTACATCCCGCAGTCCGATGTGCGCGCCCACACCGCGAGCGCCTGGGTGCTGATCGCCGTCTCGGGCCTCGCCGCCCTCTCGATCGGCGTTTCGGTCGCCCTCTGGCAGGCGCAGCGGATCTCCCTCCCCCTGGCGCGGCTCTCCCGCCGCGCCGAGGAGATGGGGTCCGGTCGAGCCCGCGGCCCCTGGACGCCGTCCGGCATCCCCGAGGTCGATGACGTCGCCCATGAGCTCATCCGCTCCGGTGCGATGCTCACCGAGCGCCTGGAGGCGGAGAGCCGCCTGGCCTCCGACGCGTCCCACCAGCTGCGCACCCCGTTGACCGCCCTGTCCATGCGACTGGACGAGATCCTGGCCACCAGCTCCGAGGAGTGGGTGCGCGAGGAGGCCCGCATCGCCCTGGATCAGATCGACCGCCTCACCGAGGTGGTGCACGACCTGATCAACGCCCCCCGCGCCTCCCAGCGGCGCACCCCCGGCGTGGTCGAGCTGCGCGAGGTGCTCACCCAGCAGAGCGAGGAGTGGTCCCCCGCATATCGTCGTGCCCAGCGCGAGCTGCGCATCCAGGTGCCCCGCAGCGCGGCGGTGTGGGGATCGGCCGGCCCGCTCACCCAGGTTATCGCCACCCTCATCGAGAACGCCCTGATGCACGGCGGCGGCTGCACCACCGTCAAGGTGCGCCGCAACAGCCACTCCACCGTGATCGAGATCTCGGACGAGGGCAAGGGCATCGATCCGGGGCTCGGCGCCCGCATCTTCGAGCGCTCCGTCTCCGGGGCCACCTCCTCCGGAACCGGGGTGGGACTGGCACTGGCCCGCACCTTCGTGGAGGACGACGGCGGTCGCCTCGAGCTGCTCACCGAACGGCCCGCCACCTTCGGCGTGTTCCTCATCACCGCCCCGGGGGACGACGGCGAGCAGTCCGAAGCGGAGACGCTCGGGGATGCCGCGGAGACCGTGGGCGGCGGCGCGCGCCGTCGCGGCGAGGACCTGGACCTCCTCCCGCAGGGTGCCGTGGTGCGTCGTCGCTCGCGCCGCCGCGCCGACGACACCCACGAGTGACCAGGGCCCGAACCGATCACGGTGTGCGCTGATCATGGTGCCGACTGATCACCGCGCAGGGGATCACAGCTGGCATCGGGCCTCGGCCGGATCGGCCCCGTCTAGACTGGCCGCCGTGTCCCAGCTCCCCACACCTCCTGACCCTGCTGCGCCCCGCGTCACCCGCGCCCTCGACGACACCGCCTCGACCGGCCGTGCCGCGCAGGCCGCGGCCCGCACGGTCGGTATCGTCGGCGCCGGCCAGCTCGCCCGGATGATGCTCGGCCCGGCCATCGAGCTGGACCTCACCACGACCGTGCTCGCGACCGATCCCGCCGAGAGCGCCGCGGCCGTCGCCGCCCGGGTCGCCCTCGGCCGGCACGACGACCCCGCCGCGGTGCACGCACTCGCCGCGACGGTCGAGGTGATCACCTTCGACCACGAGCACGTGCCCACCGCGATCCTCGACTCCGTCGCCGCCGACGGTCTCAGCGCCGTCCGCCCCGGCCCGCACGCCCTCGTGCACGCCCAGGACAAGCTGATCATGCGCGAGCGCCTCACCGCGCTCGGCCACCCCTGCCCGCGCTGGTGGCGGGTGCGCGATGCGGCCCAGCTGCAGGACGCGCTCGCCGACGCCGGCGGGCGCGCCGTCCTGAAGACCCCCCGGGGCGGCTACGACGGTCACGGGGTGCGGATCATCACCGACGCCGCCGAGGCGGAGGACTGGCTGGCGGACCATGACGAGCTGCTGCTCGAGGACCTGGTGCCCTTCACCCGCGAGCTCTCCGCCCAGGTCGCCCGCCGGCCCGGAGGAGAGGCGGTCGCCTATCCCGTGGTGCAGTCCCTCCAGCGCGACGGCGTCTGCTACGAGGTGATCGCCCCCGCTCCGGGCCTGGACGACGCCGCCCAGCAGCGCATCCAGCGCCTCGCCCTGCAGATCGCGGAGGACCTCGACGTGGTGGGGATGCTCGCCGTGGAGCTGTTCGAGACCGCGGACGGCGAGGTCAGCATCAACGAGCTCGCGATGCGCCCCCACAACACCGGTCACTGGTCCATGGACGGCGCCGTCACCGGCCAGTTCGAGCAGCACCTGCGGGCGGTCGCCGACCTGCCGCTGGGCGCCACCGCCCCGCTCGCCCCGGTCGCGGTGATGGTCAACCTGCTCGGCGGCACCGCCGAGGACCTCGCCCCCGGGATGCGTGCCGCGCTCGCCGAGGATCCGCAGCTGAAGATCCACCTGTACGGCAAGTCCGTGCGGCCCGGCCGCAAGCTCGGCCACGTCACCCTGCTCGGGGAGGACGCCGAGCAGCTGCTCGAGCGGGCCCACCGCGCCGAGCACCTGATCATCCACGGCCCCGACGCCCCCCGCCCCTGACAGCACGCCCCTGACATCCACCGCCCCGATCACCCACGTCCCTGACAGCGGCACCGAGGAGAACCGATGACCGAGAGCACCGCCCCGCAGCGCCCCCTGGTGGGCATCGTGATGGGGTCCGACTCGGACCACCCCGTCATGCAGGCCGCCGAGGAGGCCCTGGCCGAGTTCGAGGTGCCCGTCGAGGTCGACGTGGTCTCCGCCCACCGGATGCCCGAGGACATGCTCACCTGGGGCCGTGAGGCCGCCGACCGCGGGCTGCGCGTGATCATCGCCGGGGCCGGGGGCGCCGCCCACCTGCCGGGCATGCTCGCTGCCCTCACCCCGCTGCCGGTGATCGGCGTGCCTGTGCCGCTGAAGCACCTCGACGGCATGGACTCCCTGCTGTCCATCGTGCAGATGCCCGCCGGCGTGCCCGTCGCGACCGTCTCCATCGGCGGCGCGCGCAACGCCGGTCTCCTGGCCGCCCGGATCCTCGGCGCCGGCGATGACCCCTTCGCCGCCCAGCTGCGCGAGCGGATGGCCGCCTTCCAGACCGAGCTGCGAGAGATCGCGATCGCCAAGGGAGAGGCGCTGCGGCGCGACCGCACCCGATGAGCACGGACACGACCGCGCGCCCCTCGTCAGGACGCCTCGAATGGGTGGACCTCGCCCGTGGAGTCACGATCATCCTGGTCGTGATGTACCACGTCGCGGTCGGAGCCGGACACTCCCTGCTGCCCGCGGAGCACTCCGAGGCAGGCGCCCGCTGGGCGGCGGCGAACCGGCTCCTCCAGCCCCTGCGGATGCCGCTGTTCTTCCTGCTGGCGGGGATGCTGGCCCACTCCGCCGCGAAGCGACCCTGGTCCAAGGTCTGGCGCCCGCGGATCGCTGATCTGTGGTGGCCGTACCTGCTGTGGTCCGCGTTCTTCGCCGTGACCGCCTGGCCCCGCTATTCCCCCGAGGACGCTGTCGGCTACATCACGCTGCAGGGGGTGGCGACCCTGACCGGGGCGGGCCCCTACTGGTTCATCCTCGTGCTGCCGATGTTCTTCGTGCTGGTCAAGGTCGCGAACCGCTTTCCCATGATCCTGCTGGCCGGGGTGGCGCTGATGTACCTCGCCTCCGGTGCGATCCAGCAGACCGTCGCGAACACCTCCTGGCTGCCCGATCTCCTGGCCGGCGGGGCCTACCGGTTCTCCTACTTCGCCATCTGGTACGTCGCCGGGTGGGCGCTGCGACGATGGATCTTCGCCTACACGGATCGGGCGCCCCTGATCATGGTGCTGCTCGGTGCGGCCGGGTACGTCGGCTTCATGAGTCTGTTCCAGGGCTGGGAGGGTCCGGCCGCCCTCGGGCGCGTGTGGGCCTTCGGGGCAGGGGTGGCCGGGATCGCCGCGGTGTTCCCGTTGCTGCGCAGGCTGGCCGAGTGGCGCCCCCTCGCCGCGCTCGGCGCGACCGTGGGCAGGCGCACCCTGCCCATCTA
>DXDT01000253.1 GCA_019115335.1 Candidatus Brachybacterium merdigallinarum | reverse complement strand
GCGTGCGCTTCCCATCCGGACTCTCACCGTCGGTCCAGGAGTTCCACCTGGTCAGCCGAGGGCCAGAGGCCATCGGGTCGCGGACTGTCACCGCCGGCTCGGAATTTCACCGACCCCAGTGCACGCGAGCTACATCAGCTCGTCGACGACCACGGTAGCAGGGTGGTCCTGTCAGATGACGGGGCGTGAACAGCGCTCAGCCAGCGCCCCCACGGCTGATCTCCTACCACTCGTCCCTCGCAGCACGTCGATCAGCCAGCACCCCCAGCGCTGATCTCCTACCACTCGTCCCTCGCAGCACGTCGATCAGCCATAGGTGTCGCGCGGGCCTCGCCAGGTCACGGTGCGCCGTCCCTTCTTCCAGGTGCGCTCCGCGGCGGCGGGCCCGGTGACCTTCAGCTCCGAGATCACATGGGACCCCACGTGCTCCTCGATCGTGGTGATCAGCTGCGGGGTGAGCATCCGCAGCTGCGCTGCCCAGGCGGAGGAGGAGGCGCTGACCACCAGTACCCCCTCGTCGAAAGAGACCGGCCGGCAGTGCGCGGCGATCCGGTCGCCCACGATCTGCGGCCACTCCTCCAGCACCCTCCCGGCGCTCATCCCCGCGTTCCACCCCAGGTCCCCGAGCACTCTGCGCAGCACCTGCTCGATGCCCTGCGGGTCGCGCGGATCCGGCCGGGCACCCGAATATCCCGGAGCTCGCGCGGAGCGGTCCCGCACGTCCCTCGCCTGGGTCTTCGCCGAGATCGGGTACAGGCCCCGATCACGGGCCGCGGCACGGGAGCGGTTCACGGTGCGGCGCGCCAGCTCGAAGGGATCATGGGAGCTGGGCAGATCCGGCGGATCGAACACGAGCGCACGCTCCGCATCGCGCAGCCCAGCGTCGGCACTCCTGCCATCGCGGGTCTCACCAGCCCGCGACCTCTCCCTGCGCACTGGAGCCGACGGGTTCCGCTCGATGCGCTCCTTCTCCGCGCCCGGCTCCGGCTGGTCGCGGCGCGGTGCAGCGCCACCGCGCCAGGTGGAGAGGTCGTAGGGGTTCGCGACCTGCGGCCGCCGCGGCGCGTGCGGGCTCACGCGGCACCGCCGGTGCGGGGCACCGCCTCGCCGAGGGCGACGTCGACCAGGGTGATCGTGCCGTCCAGGGAGTCGGGGATGTCGGTGTCGTTGGCGGTGGTGATCAGCACCTGGAAGGCGCCGGTGATGATCCGGCCCAGGCGCTCACGGCGGTGCACGTCCAGCTCGGAGAAGACGTCGTCGAGGATCAGGATCGGTTCGCCGTCGCCCAGATCCCCCTCTTCCAGGCGCAGCAGGTCATAGGAGGCCAGCCGCAGTGCGAGCGCCAAAGACCAGGACTCGCCATGGCTCGCGTACCCCTTGGCGGGGAAGTCGTGCAGGCGGATCTCCATGTCATCGCGGTGCGGGCCGGAGAGCGTGACCCCGCGGTCGATCTCCTCGTCGTGCCGGGCAGCCAGCAGCTTGAGCAGGACCTCCTGGATCCGGGCGGTGGGGGGCAGGTCCCCGGGCACCGCACCGAGCTCGTCCAGCACGGTGGAGCGGTAGGCGATGTCCGCCGGGGAGGAGATCTCTCCGCGCTGGTCCGGTGGGAGGCTGAGGGACTGCTCAGCACCCTCGTCGGTCGCGACCCGCAGATAGGAGTAGCCCAGGTGCGGGCGCAGGCGGTTCACCAGGTGGAGCCGGGCGCGCAGCAGCTCGGCGCCGTAGCGGGCGAGCTGCTGGTCCCAGACCTCGAGGGTGGAGGACGCGGACTCGGCCGGATCCAGGCCCCCCACCGACTTCCCGGCCCCGCCGCGGCGCATCGACCGCATCTGCTTGAGCAGGTTGCTGCGCTGCTTGAGGACCCGGTCGTAATCCGCCTTGATCGACGCGAAGCGGGGCGCGATCACGAACAGCAGCTCGTCCAGGAAACGGCGCCGCCCCTCGGGATCGGCCTTGACCAGTCCCAGGTCCTCGGGAGCGAACAGCACTGCCCGCACCTCGCCCAGCAGGTCGCGCAGACGGGAGACGTTCCGACCCTGCAGCCGGGCACGGTTGGACTTGCCCGGGGTGATCTCGAGATCCACCTGCAGAGGGCGGCCGGCGCGCAGGAAGCTCGCCCGAATGATCGCGGTGGACTCCCCGCGCCGCACCAGCGCCGCATCGTGCGGCACACGGTGGCTGGAGAGAGTGGCGAGATACCAGAGGGCTTCGACGATATTGGTCTTGCCCTGGCCGTTCTTCCCAACCATCACCGTGATCCCCGGCTGCACAGGCAGCTGCAGGCGAGGATAGGAACGGAAGTCGGTCAGTTCGAGGGCGGTCAGCTGCACAGAGGGATTCTCCCTCCGCTCAGATCCGCATCGGCATGATCAGGTACTTGTACGAGGAGTCGGGAGCGCCCTCGAGGGAGTCCTGTCCGCTCATCACCGACGGCTTGATCGAGTCGGTGAAGGTCAGCCGGGCGAAGTCGGTGCCCAGCGCGCCGAGGCCGTCGAGCAAGAACCCGGAGTTGAAGCCGACCACGAGGTCCTCGCCGTCCAGCTGCGCCTCGAGCACCTCGCTGGCCTGGGCGTCGTCCCCGGCGCCGGCCTCCAGAGCGACCTGGCCCTCGGTGAACGACAGCCGCACCGGGGTGTTGCGCTCGGCGACCAGGGAGACGCGCTTGACGGCGTCGATCAGGGGGCCGGTGGCGACCACGGCGGTGATCGCGGCGGAGTCGGGGAACAGTCGTCGCACCGGCGGGTAGTCGCCGTCGACCAGGGTGGAGGTGGTGCGGCGGCCACCGGACTCGAAGCCGATCAGGTTCGCGGAGTCGCCCTCGGACAGCGCCAGATCGACGCTGCCGCCGGTGGCCAGCGAGCGGGCCACCTCCTGCAGGGTGCGGGCCCGGATCAGGGCGGTCTGCTCCGCGCCCGGGCTCGCGGGGTTCCAGGTCAGCTCCCGCAGCGCGAGGCGGTAGCGGTCGGTGGCCATCAGGGTCATCGTCTCGCCGGAGATCTCGGCCTTCACGCCGGTCAGCAGCGGGAGGGTGTCGTCCTTCGACGCGGCGACGGTGACCTGGGAGATCGCCTCGGCGAACACGTCGGCGGCGACGGAGCCGGCGACTGGCGGCATCTCGGGCAACTGCGGGTACTCCTCGACGGGGAGCGTGGCCAGGGCGAAGCGGGCGCTGCCGCAGCGGACCTGGAGCTTGGTGCCCTCGAGGGCGACCGAGACGTCCTTGTTCGGCAGGGCGCGGACGATGTCCGAGAGCATGCGGCCCTGGACCAGCACCTCGCCCCCGGTCTCGACCTCGGCGTCCAGGCGGATCTGTGCGCTGACCTCGTAGTCGAAGGTGGACAGCTGCAGCTCACCGGTGGGATCGGCCACGATCCGCACACCCTGCAGGATCGGC
The DNA here is from genome assembly GCA_019115335.1 of Candidatus Brachybacterium merdigallinarum. Classification (GTDB taxonomy): domain Bacteria; phylum Actinomycetota; class Actinomycetes; order Actinomycetales; family Dermabacteraceae; genus Brachybacterium; species Brachybacterium merdigallinarum. The sequence continues at coordinate 1,105 of DXDT01000253.1, read as the reverse complement.
ATGGTCGGGCGGACGGGGAGGGTTCGGGTGGCCCAGGAGACGGCATCCCCGAGGACACCGCGGTCGAGGTGGAACTTCACCGTTGCCACTCCTTCAGTGGTCGAGAGTCAGGACGGGGGACAGCGTATCCGGTTCCGAGACCCTTCGCCGACACGCCGCCTGGAATCCTTGACTTCCGCGCTCCGCTGGTCGGAGCCCGCCTTCCCCGCCCCTCCACATGACGAGAGAGCTAGAAACTACAGTCCTCTTCTTCACGGCTGTGGACTCAGTGGAGAACCTCTCATCACTGCAGGTCACTGCGCAGATCGTGGTCGTGGACCACTCGTTGATGATGTCATCTCGGTGCGGGACGGGATGTTCATGATGACAAGAACTGCGCTGCGATCGGTCATCTCGTCATGCACATCGGCTCCTGCGTGGATTCCTGTGATTCCACATCATCCACAGAGTTGTCCACATTGGGGAAGAACACGCTCTGACGAGCACTGTTGTTCTCCGAGCTCTTCGCCCGGGCGATCCGAGGTCTGGGTCACCGCTCCTCGTCGTCGCACCGGGCGCTGTGCCTCAGCGACGGGCGGCCGAGCTCGAGCTCTTGATCTTCGCGGTCAGCTCGGTGACCTGGTTGAAGATCGCCCGCCGCTCCTTCATGAGCTCGGAGATCTTCTTGTTCGCATGCATCACGGTGGTGTGGTCGCGGCCGCCGAACTCCTCACCGATCCGGATCAGCGGCATGTCCGTGAGCTCACGGCACAGGTACATCGCGATCTGGCGGGCGGAGACCAGGCGTCGGGAGCGGCCGGACCCGGTGATCTCGTCGACCGTCAGCCCGAAGTAGCTGGAGGTCTGGGCGATGATCGTCGAGGCGGTGATCTGGGCGCCGTCGTCGTGGGAGAGCAGGTCCTTCAGGACGGTCTGGGCGAGGGAGACGTCCATCGGCTGCCGCGACAGGGAGTGCAGCGCCTGCACCCGGATCAGGGCGCCCTCGAGCTCGCGGATGTTCGTGGCGATGTGGGAGGCGATGTACTCCAGCACGTCATGGGGGACCTCGCCGGTGTTCTCCTGCGCGACCTTCTTGCGCAGGATCGCGATGCGGGTCTCGAGGTCC
>DXDT01000252.1 GCA_019115335.1 Candidatus Brachybacterium merdigallinarum | reverse complement strand
TCGGTCTCACCGTCATGATCGGAATCTCCTCGAAGTCGATGCTGAAAGGCGTGCTCGCCGGTCTGCTGGGGCTTCTGCTAGGTACGGTCGGCCTCTACTCCGCCACCGGGGATCAGCGCTTCACCTTCGGGGTCCCTCAGCTCGCGGGAGACGAGGGCGTCCCCTTCATCGCTGTGATCATCGGTCTGTTCGGCGTCGCAGAGCTCTTCGACCAAATGCTCACTCACACCAAGAGCACGGCGAAGCCCGTCTCCGCCCTGGGACGCTGGTGGCCCAACCGCAAGGAGCTGCGCGGCTCCGCGAAGCCCTTCGGGATCGCGGCAGGAGTCGGCTCGCTCACCGGCCTCGTCCCCGCAGCGGGCGGAGACATCGCGGGCCTGATCGGCTGGGACCGCGCCAAGCGCGCTTCGAAGAGCGGCGACACCTACGGCAAGGGCAATTACGAAGGCGTCGTCGCCTCGGACACCGCCTCCAGCGCGACCCTCGGCGGGTCGCTCACCACGACCATGGCCCTGGGCATCCCGGGCGACTCCGTGATGGCCGTGATGATCGGATCGATGTTGGTGTGGGGCCTGAACCCCGGACCGGGTCTGTTCACGTCCCGGCCAGACCTCGTGGTGACGATGACCGCGATCATGGTTCTCGCCGTGGTGCTGTCGCTCGTGGCGAGCCTGCTGCGCCTCAAGGGCATGGTGAAGCTACTCGACACCCCAAACCACTACCTCTGGCCCGCGATACTTCTGTTCTGCATGGTGGGCACCTACGCCACCACGAACAGCATCTTCACCGTGGTCGTCATGCTGATCGCCGGCGTGTGCGGCCTGCTGTTCAAGCGCCTCCAGATCCCGGCCGGCCCGATCGTGCTGGGTCTGCTGCTGGGGCCCATCGCCGAGGAGAACCTCGCCCGGACCCTGGTGTTGCAGGGAGACGGAGGCTTCTTCGACGTCTGGTCCCCGGTGGCACTCGGTTTCCTCGCACTGGCCGCCGCCTCTCTGATGCTTCCCCTGCTGCGGCGCCGTTCCCCGGTGAGTGCGGGTGCGACAGCAAGTGCGAGCGGCGGCGCGGACGACAGCACTCCCTAACATTCCCGCGACCCCGCGGACCACCACACCCGCGCCTGACCATTCACCCCGCCCCCGAAGAACCAGGAGCACCACCCATGAATCAGTCACCTACCGAGGTCATCACCGCTGTCCCGACCGGATTCGCAGCCCACGGCGAGGTGGACGCGGTTGCCTCCCGCGCGATCTTCGAGCACGTGGCGAGATCCGGCAACGAGGGCGCCTTCGTGCTCGGCACTACCGGTGAGTTCCCGGCGCTGTCCCTCGAGGAGAGGGGCCAGCTCACGAAGCTGTCCCTCGAGGTACTCTCCCCCCATATGCGTGTGATCGTGCACGTGGGCGCCCCCAGCCTCTTCGAGACGCTGCAGCTGATCGAGCAGGCCCGCGAGGCAGGCGCGCAGGAGATCGCCGTGATCACTCCCTACTATCTCCCGGTCACGGATGAGGCGCTCGAAGACTTCTTCCGCGCCGTGGACCAGGCCTCGAAGGGTCTCCAGGTCTACATCTACGTCTATGCCAAGCGCGCCAACAACTTCGTCACGCCTCAGCTGATGGGCACCCTCTCCCAGCTGTCCAATATCGCCGGCGCGAAGGTCAGCGAAGAGCCGCTGTCCCTGTTGAGTGAGTACCGGGAGGTCGTGCCGGAGGACTTCGTCCTCTACACCGGGGCGGATCGCGACGTGATCTCGATCGCCGACCACGGAGCTCAAGGCGTCATCTCCGGAGTCTCCTCGGTTCTGCCCAAGCCGTTCCGCGCCGCCGTGGCCGGTGAGGGGGATCGTGAGCAGCGGCAGGCGGACGTGGACCTCGCCGTCGAGGCGATCGCCGGGGACATGGGCCGTATGCACTACGCCTTCGAGCTGCTCGGCGTGCCCTCGGGAACCTGTCGCATGGCGATCGCCGCACCGGGGACGCAGACGCGCGCACAGATCCAGGACGCGGTGCGCAGGCTGTCGTGAGCGGTCGCTTAGCGGATCCGGCTAGAAGGCCGGTGGAATGCCTGCTAGGTGAGTGACCGCTGTGACGCCTGGCCAGGGGCGGATAGTGACATCAGCCCCCGCTCACTCGCCGTCACGCTCCACGTTCCGCCAGGCACCGCAGTCCTCGCAGGACCGCTCCTCGTACGTGGGAGTGCAGCCCTGCCAGTGGACCCGGTCTGGTGCAGGCGGCTCCGTACGTAAGTCCGGGCCGCCGAGCAGATGGTGCGTCACCTGGGAAGATCCGCACTCGGGGCAGGGACCCCGAGGCGCCGTATACGGCTTCGGCGGTTCCTCGCCGAGGATCATGATCATGGGCGAGGATAGGGCGGGGCCGACAGGGCATCGAGCCGTCCTGCACCGTGAGCGTCAGGGGCCGCTGCTGCCTCTCCACTCCCGGGTCTGACGTGTCGCGCGGTCGCGGCCACGCACTGTTGGCTTAGCTGCGTCTCATCCCACCCGCACCGCGATCTCCACCGGGTCCACCGGTGCGTCCAATGTGCCGTGCGACTGGTCGCAGCCTTCGCTGACCTCCCGCGTGCGGGTGCAGTACAGAACGCGCACGGTCGTCTCTCCGGGAGCGAGCCCGCGGATCTCGACGGCGAACTGCTGCGTGCCGCCGGTGTTATCGGGCTCCTCGGTCCCCGGTGCCACGCCGTACACCTCCTCGCCGATCGCGACCTCCGCCTCGGCGACCGACGGATCGGCCACCGAGATCACGCCCCAGTAGTCGCCCACCCCGAGCGACCCCTCGGGGAGGGAGACCTGCACGACGCCGCCAGCCTGCACGTCCACCTCCGTCGTGCCCTCCCCGAGGAGCGTTACTCCCTCTGGTGTGACCTCCGTGGACGGCGTCGGTTCCTCCTCAGGCGGTTCCTCCGCGGAGGGCAGCAGCGAACAGCCGCTGAGCAGCATCAGCCCCGCAGCCGCGAGCGCGACTCGTGACGACGCCGATCGGCGCCCACACCGCGACGTGCCAGGTCCCCGCAGTGCGGCCAGTCCAGTTCTCATCGTCTTCCCCTCCCCGTGGGGACCGCTCCCCACCGCATCCCCACCCGGCTGACCATACTGCGCGGGACCATCGGCGTCTCGAATGTCCCAGCCCCGCGCTATCTTCCCTCTCATCATCGCGGCGCACCGGCGCCGCGACAGGTCACAAGGAGAATCACATGGACGCATCCGTCGCTGCCATCACGTCGTGGACCTTCGTCGAGGAGTGCCCGATCCCTCAGGACGTCACCGCCCTGCTGGTGCCCGAGGAGCGGGCGATCGCGGCGTACAAGACGTTCCGCGACTCGGCGGTGTTCACCACGAAGCGGCTGATCGTGCGAGACGCCCAGGGGATCCGGGGCAAGAAGGTCGAGATCTACTCGCTGCCCTACTCGGCGATCAACATGTGGTCCTCGGAGAATGCGGGCACGCTCGACATGAATGCGGAGATCGAGCTGTGGACCCGGGCGGGGCAGATCAAGATCAACGTGGGCCGGCACATTGACGTGCGGCGCCTGGACCTACTGATCGCGAACGCGGTGCTGCGCTCGTCCTGAGCGGCCCACCCCCTGCTGAATGAGAAGGTCCTCGACCACCAGAAGTCGGATCGCCTCACGGATTCCCATGTCACCGGATCTCCCTGATCCCGCCACCGCACACCGCACGGCCTGCAAACGTTGCAGGGCGGAGCGTTGACTTCCTCCGCCCGCTCCTCCATGCTGGACCGCATCTTGGAGAGCGGTTTCCTCCCGGAGTGAGGGCATCCGCCGAAGGGCTCGTCGTGGAGCGCTGAGTGCGGAGAGGACCGAATCCGAGACCGATCCCGGGGCGCAGCACCGGCTTCCCCGCCGGCACGTCGGCCCCGGATCGAGGTGCACAGCTCCCGGCGTCGATCACCGTGAACGGCGCGCCCGCTCGAATCTCGACGAGGAGATCCATGCTGTACTCGACGCCCCACCGCCCACGCTTCATTGCCCGGCTGCGCCTGCTGCTCGCCGCCGCCGCGGCCTCCGCGCTCGTGCTGGTCGGTCTCGTACCGCCGGCGTCCGCCGCTCCCGAAGGCGCCCTCGACGCCGGCCAGCTGACGCTCGGCGACCACGTCGAGGACTTCACGGCCGGGGGCTTCCTGGTCCGCGCCACCGACTCCGCGGGGGTGGCGGTCACCGAGCACGACCGCCGCACCGAGGACGGCCACGTCTTCACCCAGCGACTCGAGCTCAAGGGCTCCGGCAGCGCCGAGTCCCGATCGGTGCAGTTCGAGGCGGAGGCCGGCCAGTCGGTCACGGTCCATGCCCAGTCCGGCAGCGGCGATGCGGACCGCGCCCTCGCCCTCTACGACGCTGGCTGGAACGAACTGGACCGGGTGCCCGCCTACCGAGGCAGCTCCGGGAACGTTCTGCCCGCGCAGACCTTCACGATCGACGAGGCGGGCACCTACTGGATCGCCTCGCCCAGCTCCGGGGTGAACATCTACCGCGTGGAGCTCGGCGAGGGTGGCGGGCCCGTGGAGCGCACCCCCTGGAGCGAGGTCCAGGCCCCGGTGATCGAGCACCTCTCCGTGAGCCCGGAGAACCCGGGCAGCATCGAGGTCGCCTTCGACGGGATCATCGGCGCGGCGGGCGGTGACGTCGCCCGGGCCTACCTGCTCGATGCGGCGGGCACGGTGGTGGACGAGCAGATCAGCGTCTCCCCGGGGGAGAGCGGAGTGATCGTGCTGACGCCGCCGGCCTCCGGCGACTACGAGGTCGAGGTCCAGCTCGAGCGGCACAGCGAGGACGCCCCGATCGCCTCCACCCCGGTGGCCCACCCCGGCTTCGTCCTGCCCCTGCAGGCCCCGGAGGTCACCTCCGCGCTCACCCAGGAGGTCGACGGCGAGACCGCCACGGTCACGGTCCAGTGGACGGCATCGGAGGAAGCGGAGAGCTATACCGTCTCCACCCGCACCCCGGGAGAGGAGTTCGAGACCGCGGTCGAGGGCGTGGAGGACACGGAGGCAGAGGTGTCCGGGCTTCGTATCGGTGAGGACTACGAGATCCAGGTCAGCGCCCTGCGCGGCGAGGACTCCGCCACCTCCGAGCCCTACGCCGTCACCGTGGCCGGGGAGGTGGAGCGCTGGGACACCGCGCAGGCCGGCGTCGGCTCCGGCGGCGAGGTCATCGAGCACGAGGACGGCAGCCTCGAGTTCTCCCTGGTCGACAGCAGCACCAAGATCGCCGACTCCGAGGACGGCTTCTGGTACCACTACACCGAGGTCGACCCCGAGACCGAGAACTTCACGCTCACCGCGACCTTCCGCGTCGATGACGACTCCCGTAAGGACAACCAGTCCGGCTTCGGGATCATCGCCGTGGACGACTTCATCCCCGGCGACACCTCCGCCCGCTACTTCAACTCCGCCGGCACCATGGCCGCGAAGTACGCGTACGGCGCCGGCGGGGAGGAGGGCAACCGCTACGGCACCCCCGGCGGCAAGTTCGTCCACGGATACACCGACGGGCCCACCATCGCCAGCGCCGAGCGCGACATGACCGACTCCCGCGCCTTCGACTGGGACTTCAAGCCCGACTACACCATCGGCACCAACACCAACCCGCCGCGCTTCGAGGCGGGGGACGTCTACGAGTTCACGCTGCGCCGTTCCAACACCGGCTTCCATGCGATCTGGCACCGCGACGGCGAGGTCGAGGAAGTGATCCACTACGATCGCGACCTCCTGCTCACCCAGCGCGGCGACCGCTTCTACGTGGGACTCTTCGCCGCCCGCCAGATCGCCGTGACGGTCACGGACTGGTCCTTCGAGACTATCCACCCCGAGGAGGACGACGCTCCCGAGGAAGCGCCCATCCGCTACATCACGCCACGCCTGAGCAGCGACGTCACCTCGACCACGGCCGGGGACCGGATCGACGTCCCGCTCGTCGCCAGCGTCCACGGCGAGGCTGTGCTGCTGGACGAGGCCGGGGAGCCGGTCACCGAGCCCCGCGTGCTGGAACCCGGCATCCAGCAGCTGTTCGCCCTGGACGGGCTGCAGCCCGGCGAGAACACCGTCACCGCCCGGCTCACTCCCGCCGCGGAGCAGCCCCAGCTCGGGGAGCGGGAGGAGCTGGCCTCCACCGAGCCGGTGGAGATCGAGCTGACCTTCACCGTGCACTCCTACGGCGAGCCCGGCCAGGCGATCTGGGTCTCTCCCGAGGGCACCGCCGACGGGCTGGGGACCCCGCAGGACCCGCTGGACCTTCACACCGCCGTCGCCTTCGTGCAGCCGGGCCAGCAGATCGTCCTCGCCGGCGGCACCTACGCCCTGGAGAGAGCGGTGAGGATCGAGCGCGGCAACTCCGGCACCGAGGAGCAGCCGATCACGCTGATGTCCGCACCCGGCACCCGTGCCGTGCTGGACCTCGAGCAGAGCGATGGCGGCGGGATCATCCTGCGCGGCGACTGGTGGCACCTGCACGACCTGGAGATCACCAAGTCCCGCAACGGCCAGAAGCCCCTGCACATCCAGGGCCACCACAACGTGATCGAACGGATCGAGTCCCACCACAACCACGACGTCGGGGTGCAGATCTCCGGCTCCGCGACCGAGCCGCCGCACATGTGGCCCTCCTACAACACCGTGGTCTCCTCCATCGCGCACAACAACGCGGACACGCAGTTCACCGGCGCCGACGGCTTCGCCGCGAAGCTGACCGCCGGTGAGGGCAACGTGTTCCGCTGGACCATCAGCCACCACAACATCGATGACGGCTACGACCTCTACGCGAAATCCACCGAGGGCCCCATCGGCGCGGTGCTGATCGAGGAGTCGGTGGCATACAGCAACGGCCGCCTGGAGGGCGACCCGACAGCGACGATCGGCGCCGACGGGCAGGGCTTCAAGCTCGGCGGAGAGTCCCAGCCCGGGGACCACCTGCTGCGCAACTCGATCTCCTACGACAACGTCGGCAACGGCGTCACCTCGAACTCCGGGCCGAACCCCCGGGTGGAGCGAGTGACGACGGTGTTCAACGGACAGGTGCGCGAGGACCGCGAGGGCGCCGGAGTGAACCTCTACACCAACAATGCCCTGGTCACCGACTACCGGGCGACCGGAGTCCTCTCCTATGCGAACTCGGACCGTGACCGCATCGAGTTCCGCGAGCAGGACCCTGACCTCCTCGAGGACCCGACCAACTACTTCAACGGGCGCGCCCCCGCGGCGGCCGCTCGAGCTGCGTCCTCGGTGCAGGCCGCGGCGGTCACGGAGGCAGATGACGTCGCCGACGATGCTGACGTCTCGGAGGTCACGGAGGACTGGTTCGTCTCCACGGACTTCCATGCCCTCACCCCGGAGATCGCCGCAGACGGCTCCATCGAGATGAACGGCCTGTTCGAGCTGACCGAGGTGGCGCCCTCCCAGACGGGCGCCCGGCTGAGCACCAACCCGAACCCCACCGTGATCGAGCTGCTGCCCACGGTCATCCCCGGTCAGGGCGACGACAGCGACGACATCGAGGATCCGCCCGGCGGCGGTCCCGGCGAGGACGGATCGCCCGGCGACGGGGCGTCGGACGACGATCCTGCGAGTGATGGCTCCGCCGGACACGACTCCTCGAACGACGGAGCTGCGGACGACGGCACGGCGGGCACCGGCTCCGGGAGCGGGGCGGACCGGGCGGGAGTGGACGGGGAACGGGCGGCGGGGCAGGGCGGAGCGCTCGCCACCACCGGCTCCGAGGCCGCACCGCTCGCCCTCCTGGCGCTGGCGCTCCTCGCCGGCGGCGCCCTGCTGATCCGGCACTCGACGGGAAGAGTCAGATGACGTGCACAGGAACTGCCGCGCAAAACAGCTGAACTGCCGCGTCGGCCCCACTGCTCTGGCCTCCGCGCTCTCACCGGTGAACCAGGGGGCGCCCCTCCACCCGGCGATGCGATTACTGTGTCCGAGACGGGACCGCACCACGCGCTCCAGCGTCGGCCGACGGTCGAGAACGACCAGGCCCGACTCCGACTCCGTCCCACTCTCCGATGAGGATCACGATGACCGCACTGACCGGTGAGATCCAGACCTACCTCGACGCTCTCGGCACCGAGGACGGCTCCGAGGAGATGTTCGCAGCGATGAGACTCGTGGGCACCAAGTTCACCATGCAGGAGTTCACCTCCGCCGGCATCCACGAGAGGTTTCTCGAGTTCCGCCGCGGTGGAGTCGAGATGATGGTCATCGACGGGATCCTCGAGACGATCCTCTTCGAGCTCGCGGAGAGCGAGGAGGAGGCCGCCTACCCGCGTCCTGACGCGCTGATCCCGGGCCTCCATCGTGGGATGCCCCGGCAGGCGGCGATCGAGCAGCTCGGGACCCCGCTCCGGGACGAGCCCGGGTACCTGCGGTTCGCGATCGGGGACGCGTTCGCGGTCCTGCACCTCCAGGAGGGCGGCGTCGCACAGCTCACCCTCCAGCTCGAGGCGCCGGGTGCCGATGCGCCGCCGGTGGGGGAGGAGCCGTCGTCAGCCGTAGCTCCGGCGCCGCTCACCGGGGAGATCACGAGGTTCATCGAGATCGTCGGGTCCCGAGAAGGTGTCCGTGCATCGGCGGAGATCATCGCGGACTTCGGCCCTCGCATCGACAGCCACCCGCTCGAGGACGAGCGCGGCAGCGGGGTGTTCGTCGCCCTCCCGGACGGTGGGGTGGACCTGCAGTACCGGAACGACACCGTGATCGGGGCGCTGATCCACACCTCAGACCGTGAGCGCACTCCCTACCCGCGCCTCGACGCGCTCGTCGAGGGCCTCACCTTCCCCGCTACCCGCACCGACGTGAGGGTTGCACTCGGCGGTGCCGGGACCCCACGGGAAGACATCGACCTGTACGACGCACAGGGACGCCACGTCCTGTTCAGCTACACCAGTGACGAGCTCACCACCATCAGCATCGTCGTCGTGCCCGCGCTGCGAGAGGTCGTTGCACGGATGAACGAGCACTGAACCGGCGCAGGCTCCCTCGGAGATCGGCGACGCCTTCATCTGTCAGACCCCCTGCGCAGACTGCTGCCATCGATCCGCCGCCGGTGCGGATCCCGGTACGAAAGGATGCGCCGCACGGACGGCGCAGGTGATGACGTGGCTCTGCCTTCCTACGGTCCTGACGGCGGTCCGCCGAAGCCTCCCGCTCCGGCGGGCACGCTCGCTCTCGTCGCACTGATCGTGTGCGTCGCGGCATTCGTCCTCGGGCTGATCCCGCTGCTCGGTGCCCTGGTAGGCATCGTCGGCATCGTGCTCGTGGTGCTCGCCGCCCGCCGCGGCCTTGCCACGCGCCGCACCTATGTCGGGGCCGGTGCCGCGGCGATCGGCATCCTCGCCTCGACGGCCGTGACCCTCGCCCTCGTCGGCCTCGCCGTCCTGCCCGACGAGCCCGGGGAGGCGGAGCCTACCGTCGCCGCCGGGGAGATCGACGAAGTCGACTCCGAGCCCGTCGTCGACGAGGCGACGACCACCCCACCAGTCGAGGAGAGCACCACCGAGGCATCGACGCCGCCGCCGACGACCCAGCCCGACCCCGAGCCCACCGAGGAACGGGCTCCCGCACCGCCGGCCGCCCCGGACCTCAGCACGTACGAGGAGCTCGACGAGCGGACCCTCGCCCAGATCGTGAAGTCCCCGGACGATCATCTCGCTCGGAAGGTCATCCTCCACGGCATGATCACCCAGTTCGACGCGGCCACCGGGACCTGCATCATGCGGGTCGACGTCGCGCACGCCCCACAGGACAAGTGGTACGACTACGAGCACAACAGCGTCGGCTTCGCGGGTGATGGCGAGACCGAATGCCCGATCCTCGACCCCTTTGTCGCCGACGACGAGGTGCAGATGTGGGTCACGATCGGTGGGAGTCTCAGCTACGACACCCAGATCGGCGGCAGCACGACGGTTCCCGTCTACCTGATCGACGCGATCGAGCTGCGATGAGGGGGCGTCTCGACGCGCTCCGCAGGGCGTCGGCGCACGTCTGGGCCTGATCGCCGAGCGCACCCGGCCGCTCGAGCCGGTCCGATTCCGTTCCGTGCCCACCGATCTGCTGGTCATGGAGCAGATGGAGACCCTGT
>DXDT01000251.1 GCA_019115335.1 Candidatus Brachybacterium merdigallinarum | reverse complement strand
GTAGGTGTCCGACTGCGGGACGTACGCCTCGGGCTGGTAGTAGTCGTAGTAGGAGACGAAGTACTCGACCGCGTTGTGGGGAAGCAGGTCCCGGAACTCACTGGCCAGCTGTGCGGCGAGAGTCTTGTTGTGCGCCATGACGAGGGTGGGGCGCTGCACCTGCTCGATCAGCCAGGCCGTGGTCGCGGACTTGCCGGTGCCGGTGGCGCCCAGCAGCACGACGTCCTGCTCACCGTCGTTGATCCGCTGCGTGAGCTCCTTGATCGCCTGCGGCTGATCGCCCGAGGGCGAGTACTCGGAGACGACCTCGAAGGGGTGCTCGGCGCGGACCAGATCGGTGACGGGACGCATGGGGACGAGCCTACGACCCTGCGCGGTCAGATGCTGTCCGCCACGGGACCGAACGCCTCGCGGATCACGTCCAGCACGTGCAGCGCACGGGCTCGGACGACCTCCGGCCCGGCGGTGTTCAGCACGAGATGGTCAGCCCGGCGGATCCGTTCCAGGTCCGTGACCTGCGCTGCCATGATCGATTCGACGTAACCGCGGTCCTTGCCGCGGTCACGGATGACCCGTTCGATGCGATCCTCCCGCCGGGCGAGGACGGCGACCACCCGGTCGTAGTCGGGCTCGTGATCCTTCTCCAGCAGCAGCGGGGAGTCATGGACGAGGACCCGCTCCCCCGCCGCTCGTGCCGCGTCCTCCTCGGCGGCGACCGCCCGATCCACCCGGGTCAGCACGATCCGTTCGAGGTCTGCACGAGCCGCGGCATCCGCGAACACCAGCCGCGCCAGGGCGGCCCGGTCGATCGTGCCGCGGGCGGTGCGGAACTGCTCGCCGAAGCACGCGACCGCCTCCTCGACCCCCTCCCCGGGAACATCGAGCACGGCCCGCGAATGAGCATCGAGGTCGATCACCCGCACCCCGGCCTCACGCCACACGGCGGCGACCGTGGACTTGCCGGCACCGATCCCGCCGGTGAGACCGATGCGCACGAACGGCACGGGGAAGGTCGAGCTCATGGGGATGATCGTAGGGCGTCGCGGAGTCATCACGCTCACCTCCACGTTCCGGCCGACGCGGTCGCGTACTACGGTCGTGGCGTGGATCCTCTCGAGCTGCTGATCACGAACGACTTCCTGCGCGTCCTCGATCTCGTCGGCGTGTTCGTGATGGGCGTGGCCGCGGGCGCGCTGGCCTCGCGGCTGAACTTCGATGCCGTGGGCTTCGCGGTCATCGGCGTGGTCGCCGGTCTGGGCGGCGGTCTGGTGCGCGACGTGATCCTCGATTACGGCACCCCGGCGGCCTTCGACGGGCCCTGGTACCTGGCGTGCGCGCTGTCCGGCGCCGCCTTCTCCTACCTCATCCACGCCGATGGTGCCTGGTGGCGTCGGGCGGTCACGGGGCTCGACATCGCCGCGATGGGGCTGTGGGCCGCTGTCGGCACCGCCAAGTCCCACGGGTACGGGCTCGATCCGCTGCCTGCGATCCTGCTCGGCGTCACCAGCGCCGTGGGCGGCGGGGTGATCCGTGACGTGCTGGTGGGCCGGATCCCGGCGATCTTCGGCGGCGGTCCCCTGTACGCGACCGGAGCTCTGGTGACGGCGGTGGGCACCTGGATCGTCGTCGCTCTCGGCATCCCCTCCCCCTGGGTGCTGGTGGCCGTCGCCGCCGGATCCCTGCTGGCACTGGTCGCGGCGTGGCGGCGGTGGACCCTGCCCGCCCACCGGGAATGGCAGGTGACGATGTCCTCCTCGCAGCTGAAGGCTCTCGTGCGTCGCACCCGGCGCAGCGAGCGGGAGCGCGTCGCGGCGGAGACCGGCGCGATCCCGGTGGTCGATCTCACCGCCGATGATCTGGCGGAGGACGTGCTGTCCGAGGACCCCACCACGGGGGACTGCGCCCAGCGGGCGTTCGAGGACGAGCAGCCGCCCGCCGACCCTGGGGACGAGGAAGGTGCAGGCGCCGCACCCACGACGCCCTGAACTTCGGGGAGTCCTCCCCATCGCCGTGGAGGGGATCTGCGCCTACCGTCATCCCATGGGGACATTTCAGGGGGCAGACACAGACCAACTGCGGAGCTGGGCGGAGCAGGCCCAGACAGGTCGAGCACGTCTGGCTCACACGCGGAGGACCTTGGTCAGGGCTCTGACGATGGTCGGGTGGAGTGGTGAGGACGCCACGACATTCCGTGCTGAGGCAGTGCAGTGCATGCAGCAGCTGACGACCACCGTGATCACACCCCTGCAGAACCTGGCGGGCCAGGCTTTCACCCACGCGACGCAGCAGGACGCGGCCAGCAGCGCGGACGGCGCTGCAGCGGCACCCTCCGGCCCTCAGCGGGCGATGCCGACGCAGATGGATGCCACCAAGCTCCCCAGCGGGGACCCTCGGAGCGCCGCCGAGCGCGATACCACTGATCCGCTGGACCTGTATCTCAACAATGTCCAGAATCCGCATCATGCGGGCTCGACGGAGATCTTCTCGATCGGCAACTCGTACTCGGTCTACGGAGGACTTGTCCAGTCTGCATCGGTCCCCGGGGAAGTGGACGGCCGTACCCACGGCCTCGAGATCGATGGTTCGGTCGTCGGGGAGTACTCCTCCTCACGGGCCAGTGAATTCTACGAGCTTCCCGACGGGTCGAGAGTCTTCCTCGTGGAGACCACCGTCGAGCACGGCGGCAGCGCCGCAGCAGGAGGAGGGCTGAACTTGGCCGGGAGCGGCCTCGGCGCAGAGTCCACGGTCGGCCTGCACGAGACGACGACGACCTACCAGGAGATCACCCTGCCCCCGGGCACAGATCTCCCTCCCGACTTCGACGTCTACGACCTGGACACCTGGCCCGATGGCACCCAGGTCCGATACGAGCATGCCACCGGCGAGGGGACCTCCTCGGGGACGGAGGTGAACGCACCCCTGTACCGGGTGATCGGGATCGATACCGGTCCCTCCGGCTCCAGCACGGACCTCAGCGGGACGAGCACGATCGTCGAGTCTCTCGGAGATGATCAGTTCCGGGTGACGAACGGACCGACCACGGGCTTCGCCGAGACCCGCGGCTTTTCGTTGGGGGCGAACCTGCTGGGCGTCATCGGGGTGGAGCATCGTTGGGAGGACACCGAGTACGACCGCACCCACCATTTCGAGTCCGTCGTCTACGACCGCAGCCAGCCCGGGGCTGACGAGTTGCTCACCGAGCAGATCATCGGAGGCGGGCTCCCGGAGCACGGGACGCCGGGCACCAGCGACCGGCGCAGTGTCACCGTGCAGACCTCCTGGGTCGAGGATGGTGATCACTGGGCCGGAGAGGCCGACCTCTTCGGGGCGGCAGGCGGGGACATCCCCTTCGGCGAGACGGGTGGGGCCGCTGAGAATCTCGAGGCCCGGATCACCGAATACCACCATGAGGATGGATCCATCCGAGATACAGAGATCTACTCGACCGATCCCGCCGGAGGGGTGTACTCCGCTCGGGAGACCCTCACCACCCCTGGTCCGGGGTCTCACCCACTGAACCGATACGACCTGTCCGAATACCACGAGGCCCTCCAGGACCCGTACGTGACCGAGGCGGAGTCCACGACCTCCCACTATGTGGGAGTGCCGGTGAGCTCTCCCGAGGTGGCCCACGGCCTCACGACCCAGTACGGGGTCCCGATCGACGAGGGACAGATCGCCCACATCTACCTGACTCCCGAGGAGCTGCGGAACCTCGACCAGGGAGAACGGTCGCTCCTGGCGCATGAGAGCGATCTCCTCGCGAGCAGCGGACTACTGGAACGACCCCTTCCCGACGAGGCGGTGCTGCCCATGCTCGTCCGCAACTCGGATCCGGGCGACAGCAATGTGCTCCCCGACGGACTCGAGTCCGCATTCTTGCTGAACCGCCTGGACAGAGCCAATGCGCAAGGTGGCGGAACCCCTCAGCCCGGTCTTCCCGGTGAGCTCCGAGTCCACGGCGAATGATGCTCAGGGACGCAGCAGCTCGATGACCTCGGCGACGTCGTCGGCGGCGAGCTGGCCCGGGGCCGAGGCCTCCCCAGCGGTCGCGAAGGTGGCGGCGCTGCCGAAGGTCTCGGCGGCGACCCGGCTGACCGCGCCGAGGGTGCCCATGCTGATGGCGATGTGGGGCCCGGAGCGGTCCTCGGCGACGGTGAGGCTCGCCGAGAGCAGGGTCAGCACATCCTGAGCGGTGTGCGGGGTGACCGCGATCTTGGGGACGTCCACGCCGAGTCGCCGCTGGGTGCGCAGGGTCTCCACGATCTCCTCGGCGGAGGGCGTGGCCTCCATGTCGTGGAACGATCCGACCACGACGGTGCCGTGACGATGGGCTGCCTCGATCACTGCCGCCACCACCTCCGGTGAGCGTGCGGACTCGATGTCCACCAGGTCCAGCGCGGACTGCGTCCCGGCCCGACGACCGGTGATCAGCGCCTCGAGCAGGGCCCCCAGGTCGTCATCCGCGAGCGGGCGGGAGCCGCCCTCGGCGGAGGTGCGGAAGGTGGCCAGCATCGCGCGGTCCGGCCCCAGCTCCGCACGCAGGGCGGGCAGTGTGGCCAGGACCTGCTCGCGGTGCGCGGCGGGGTCCTCCAGGTCGGGACGGAACCTGTCCAGGCGCCATTCGACCATGCGGGCGCGGGTGGCACCGGCGGCAGCGGCCTGGGCGAGCAGGGCGTCGCGGTCATCCCCCACCAACGGCACGATGATCTCGGGGCGGCCGCGGCCCAGCTCGATGCCGCGCACCGTGGCGGTGGTGCGGCGCACATTCGTCTCCGGCGTCTCCGGGGCCCGCGGCACCTGCGGGGTCTCCTGCGTCACGTCTCCTCCTCAGTCGGCGGTGATCGCTGCGTAGGCGGACAGCAGCAGCGCCGGGTCGGGCCCCTCAATCCGGGAGGTCCGACCGATGCGGTCCAGCACCACGAAGCGCAGCAGCCCGGCGCGGGTCTTCTTGTCGCGCTTCATGGCGTCCTCCAGCTTGGGCCACTGGCGATCACGATAGGTGGTGGGCAGGCCCAGCGTGGTGAGGATGCCGCGGTGGCGGTCCACCTCGGCCTCGGAGAGCTTCCCGGCCAGGTGCGAGAGCTCGGCGGCGAACATCATGCCGACGGACACGGCCGCCCCGTGGCGCCACTGGTATCGCTCATTGCGCTCGATCGCATGAGCCAGGGTGTGCCCGTAGTTGAGGATCTCCCGCTCCCCCTGCTCGGTCAGGTCCCCGGAGACCACCTCGGCCTTGACCCGGATCTTGCGCTCGACGACCTCGCGGAAGGCCTCGGAGGAGATGTCCAGGACCGCGGCCGGATCCGCCTCGATGATCTCCAGGATCCGCTCGTCCCGGATGAACCCGCCCTTGACCACCTCAGCGAGCCCGGCGGCGATGTCGTGGTGCCCGAGGCCCGCCAGCACATCGAGATCGGCGACCACCGCGATCGGGGGATGGAAGGCGCCGACGAGGTTCTTGCCCTCGGAGGTGTTGATGCCGGTCTTCCCGCCCACGGCGGCATCGACCATCGCGGCGACCGTGGTGGGGACCTGCAGCACGTCGATGCCGCGCAGCCAGCTGGCGGCGACGAAGCCGGCCAGATCGGTCGCGGCGCCGCCGCCGAGCCCGATGATCAAGTCCCGGCGTCCGATCTCCGCCTGCCCGCACACGCCCCAGAGGAACCCGGCGACCTGCGCGGTCTTGGCCTCCTCACCGTCGGGGATCTCGGCGGCGAAGGCGTCACGGCCGCTGCCTGCGATCGCGGCCCGCACCTCCTCGGCGACCTCCCGCAGAGACGGCTGGTGGACGATGACCACGCGGCGAGCCCGGTCCGGGAGCTGCGCGGGTAGCCCGGCGAGCAGGTCGCGGCCGACCAGGACGTCGTAGCCGCCGGTGGGGGTCGTCACGGGGATGATGGTGGTGCTCATGAGTGCTTCTCCTTGGGGACGGGGAGCAGATCCTCCTCCATCATGTCGGTGATCAGGCGGGCCACCGCCCTGGGGCTGCCGCGGTCGGCGTCGATCTGCCAGCGGCTCAGGTCGCGATAGACAGACTCTCGAGCGGCGGAGACGTCCCGCCAGCGCTGCAGGGCGTCCACCCCGGCGAGCATCGGGCGGCCCCTCCCGCCGGAGAGCCGGCGGGCGACCGCCTCCTCGCTGATCCGCAGCCACACGATCGGTCCGCCGCGCAGCAGCTCGCCGGAGGCGGGGCGCATCGCCGCTCCCCCGCCGAGCGCGAGCACACCGTGATGGGTCGCCAGCGCTTCGGCGAGCACCGAGGCCTCGAGGTCCCGGAACGCCGCCTCGCCGTCGGTCTCGAAGATCTCCGGGATGCTGCGGCCGCAGCGCGCCTCGATGAGCGCGTCGAGATCGGCGAACTCGAGGTCCAGGCGGGTGGCGAGGGCGCGGCCCACACTCGTCTTCCCGGCCGCCATCGGGCCGATCAGTACCACCGCCGGAGCATGGGGCCACCGTGCAGCGTCGGTCCCGTGCTGTGCGGGGCGGTCGGATCCCGCAGAGGTGCTCACGAGGCGCTGCCGGCCGCCTCCGCGGAGGGGCGGGAGCGCTGCAGGCGAGTGGTCTGCTCGAGATGGGCGCGGATCTCCTCGAGGCTGTCCCCGCCCGCCTTCTCCAGCAGTGCGTCCGCGAGGGTGAGGGCGACCATCGCCTCGGCGATCACGGCGGCGGGGGCGACCGCGCAGGTGTCGGAGCGCTGGTGGTTGGCGGTCGCCGCCTCACCGGTGCCGACGTCGACGGTGCGCAGGGCCCGCGGCACGGTGGAGATGGGCTTGAGGGCGCCGCGCACACGGATCACCTGGCCGTTGCTCATCCCGCCCTCGATGCCACCGGCACGGTTGGTCACGCGCGGGTACTCGTGCTCCTCGGCGGTGCCGGTCCCCTCGTCGCTGCCGATCGGGAGGATCTCGTCGTGCGCGGCGGAGCCGCGGCGGCCGGCGGTCGCGAAGCCGTCGCCGATCTCCACGCCCTTCATCGCCTGGATCGACATGATCGCCTGGGCGAGGCGGCCATCGAGCTTGCGATCCCACTGAGTGTAGGAACCCAGACCCACCGGGAGCCCGTAGGCGAGGACCTCGACCACACCGCCCAACGTGTCGCCGTCCGACTTCGCGGCGTCGACCTCGGCGACCATCGCGGCCGAGGTCTCGGCGTGGTGGCAGCGCAGCGGATCCGCGTCCAGCGCCTCCGCGTCGTCCGGGGTCGGCAGGGCGGCGCCGTCGGGGACCCGCACCGAGCCGACCGCGAGGGTGTGGGAGACCAGACGGATCCCGGCGGCCTGCTCGAGCAGCGCGGCAGCGACGCGCCCGGCGACGACGCGGGAGGCGGTCTCGCGGGCACTCGCGCGCTCGAGCACCGGGCGTGCCTCGTCGAAGCCGTACTTGAGCATCCCGGAGAGGTCGGCGTGGCCGGGACGAGGGCGGGTCAGTGCCCGGTT
>DXDT01000250.1 GCA_019115335.1 Candidatus Brachybacterium merdigallinarum | reverse complement strand
ATGCCCGCGAGGGCGACGAGCACGGCGGCCAGCGCCAGCGGTGCGGCCGGGAAGGCGGAGGAGGCCGCGATGCCCACCAGCGCCGGGCCCAGCACGAAGCTCATCTCGTCGATCGTCGACTCGTAGGACAGTGCCGTGGCCAGGTCCCGAGGGTCCCGGGCCAGGGCCACCCAGCGCACGCGGGCGAAGGATCCCACCGGGATCGCCGTCGCCCCGGTGCCGATGCAGACCGCCCAGAGCGCCGGCCCCGTCCATCCCTGCAGGGCGGCCAGCAGCAGCAGCGCGAGCAGCACCGCGTTCAGCGGGGTCAGGGTCAGCAGCACCGGACGGGGACCGATCCGGTCCGCGGCCCGGCCGATCAGCGGCCCGGCGACGGCGCTGGTGACCGCGACGAGCCCGGCAGCGAGCCCGCCGGTGGCGACCGAGCCGGAGGAGACGGTGAAGGCCGTCATCGTCCCCAGCGGGATCATCGCGTAGGGGGCACGGGCGGCGATGGCGAGCGCCATCCACCCGCCCGAGGAGATCCGGGGCAGGGACCGGTAGCGGACCAAGGACGCCAGGGGAGAGGAGGGCACGGCAGGGCTTTCGCGATGAGGACCCGCCCGGGAGCGTGCGCGCGGAGCGCCCCGCTGCAGGCGGATGCCCGGGCAGCCGCATGAGCGGACCAGGGCAGGAACACTCTAGGCGCTGTCCGCGGAACGGCGCGTATTTCATGACGCCGCGTCATCTCCGACCGAAGCCCCAGGAATTGCCGTGGAGCCCTGTCCGCACGGTGGACCACTTCGGGATCGTTGCCGTTTCGTGACCCGTCGGAGTGCTTCTGACCTGCGGGTTTGTCGCCAATGGGCACCTGAGGCATGAATCACAGCAGGTGGACTGGATTTTGGCAAGAGGGCGATGGTGAAAATGTTCGAGGTAAGGCTATCCTCAGCAGCAATCGCCGGGGGATGCGGAGCGGTCGCTCCCCGACCCGGCGCTGAGAACTCATCCCATCCCCGTGATGCCGACAGAAGAGGTTCGTACGTCATGACTGCTTTCACTCGCCGCAGGTTCGCCGCCCTTTCGGCCGTCGGGGCCGCGGGTCTGGCCCTGACCGCCTGCGGCGGCTCGGACGACGCAGCCGGAGGCGCCTCGGACGCGGGGGGCGCGGAGGGTGGCGCCGAGTCCGGCACCGTCGAGATCGAGGACAACCACGGCACCCAGACCGTGCAGATCCCGCCGGAGTCGGTCGTGGTCACCGACAACAGCCTCTACGAGAGCATCGAGACTTGGGGCATCACCCTCAGCGCCGCGTCCCGTCAGCTGATGCCCGCGACCAACTCCCTCAAGGAGGACGAGTCGATCGTGGACCTCGGCAGCCACCGCGAGCCCGACCTCGAGGCCGTCGTCGCCGCCGAGCCCACCCTGATCCTCAACGGCGGCCGCTTCGGCCAGTACTACGAGGACTTCCAGCGACTCGCCCCGGACGCCACCATCGTCGAGGTCGATCCCCGCGACGACCAGCCCTACGGTGACGAGCTCAAGCGCGGCCAGGTCGCCATCGGCCAGATCTTCGGCAAGGAGGCGGAGGCCGAGGAGCTCACCGCCGCCTTCGATGCCGCCGTCGAGCGCGTCTCCGCCGCCTACAACGGCTCGGACACGATCATGGCCGTCAACGTCTCCGGTGGCGAGATCGGCTACCTCGCCCCGGGCGTGGGCCGCACCCTGGGCTGGACCTTCGACGCCTTCGACTTCGTGCCCGCGCTCGAGGTCGAGGGCTCCTCGGACGACCACCAGGGCGACGACATCTCCGTCGAGGCGATCGCCGACTCCAACCCCACCTGGATCCTGGTCATGGACCGCGATGCTGCCATCTCCTCCGACGACCCCTCGTACCAGCCCGCCGCCGAGATCCTCGAGGCCAGCGAGGCGCTCGCCGGCGTGACAGCCGTGACCGAGGGCAATATCGTCTACATGCCCGAGGACACGTACACCAACGAGTCGATCCAGACCTTCACCGAGTACTTCGAGACCCTCGCCGACGCCTTCGAGGCCAAGGCCTGAGCCACGTACTCGCCAGCTGCGCGCCGCACGGCGATCCGAGCCCTCGGGCCCCGGGTCGCCGTGCGGCGTGCACGCCGTCTGATCGACCGCTGCACCCCGCGCCGACCGTGCGCGACCCTCTTCTCCAGGTGACCTGATGACCCGTACCGCCCCTCTCACGGGAGCGCCGCCCACGCGCCGCCGCTCCCGCGAGCCCCTGCTCGACGCGAAGCTCGTGATCGGCATCGTGCTGGTCGCGCTGCTCCTGGTCGCCTCCCTGTTCACCGGGGTCTACGACATCTTCGGCGCCGAGGACGGCGCCCAGATGTTCGCCATCACCCGCATCCCCCGCACCATCGCCCTGGTGCTGGCCGGGGCCGCGATGGCGATGTCGGGGCTGATCATGCAGCTGATGACGCAGAACCGCTTCGTGGAGCCCACCACCACCGGCACCACCGAATGGGCGGGCCTGGGCCTCATCCTGGTGATGGTGGCCGTGCCCGGCGCGAGCATCATGACCCGCATGGTCGTGGCGATCGTCTTCGCCTTCGTGGGCACCATGGTGTTCTTCGCCTTCCTGCGCCGGGTCACGCTGCGCAGCTCCCTGATCGTCCCG
>DXDT01000249.1 GCA_019115335.1 Candidatus Brachybacterium merdigallinarum | reverse complement strand
GGTGCTCGGGGGTGCGGGCGAAGTTGGAGACCTCGTACCAGTCGAGTCCGGCCTCGCGGGTGAGGTGGTCGACGAGCTCGTACTTGTCGGCCATGTCGTCGGGGTCGGGCGCTTCGATCTCGCCGCGTCGCAGCTGCCGGGCCATGGCGGTGCTGCCCTCGATGATCAGCGAATAGGCGGAGAGGTGGTCGACCTCGCAGGCGAGAGCTGCCCGCACGGAGGTCTCGACATCGGCGATCGTCTCCCCCGGCGTGCCGTAGATGAGATCGAGGCTGACGTGGAGGCCGGCCTCCTTCGCCCACTGCACCACCTGTGGCACCCGCTCGGGGTCGTGGGTGCGGTCCAGCGTGGCGAGCACAGCCGGGATCGCGGACTGCATTCCGATCGAGACGCGGGTGATGCCGCCGTCGGCCAGGCGCGACAGGGAGGCACGGGTGACCGAGTCGGGGTTGGCCTCGGTCGTCACCTCGGCGCCGTCCGCGAGCGGGATCAGGGAGCGGAGGTGGTCGAGCATGCGGACCAGGTCGTCGGCAGGCAGGAGCGTCGGAGTGCCCCCGCCGAAGAAGACGGTGGAGATCTCCTCGTACTCGTAGCCGGCCGCGCGGTCTGCGGCGAGGGTCAGGTCCATCTCGGACATCGCGTTGTCGGCGTACTCGGCTTGGGACCCGCCTCCACCCAGTTCGGCGTTGGTGTAGGTGTTGAAGTCGCAGTAGCCGCAGCGCACGGCGCAGAAGGGGACATGGATGTACGCGGACAGCGTGGTCCGCGTCGGCGTCGAGCTCGAGACGGCGGGAGCTGTCACAGTCCCATCCCCAGGCCCAGTCCGCGCCCGGTGGACCGCAGTCGCTGCGGGAACGCGGCATCTTCCCGGGCGCGCCGCAGGGCGGCCTGCGCCGCCTTCACCAGGGAGTCGTAGAGCACGGTGCCGGTGCGCTCGGCCCAGTCCAGGAGGGCGCGCGCCTGCGGTGCGGTCAGGCCGCGGAAGGCGTGCTGGATGGTGACGCCGTGGTCCGGCCGCTCGAGCACTTCAATGCGGTCCCCGGCAGTGGTCTCCCCCTCGGTCAGGACCCGGAAGTAGGCGCCGGCGCGGCCGCCCTCGGTGAAACGCCGGGGCCAACGGCGGTCCCCGATCCAGGCCGCGAAGGTGCCGCAGGGGTTGCGGGGGCAGGTCGCCTCGATCTCGGCGGTGCCCAGGCGCCACCGCTCCCCGATCACGGTCGCATCGGTGTCCTGTCCGGTGGTCACCAGGTTCTCGCCGAACGCCCCATCGGGCAGGTCGAGGCCCTCCAGGGTCGCGTAGGCCTCACGCACCTCGCGGGAGTAGGCGTAGACGGCCTTGAAGATCCCGCCGTGGTGCTCGCGATCTCCCTGCACGTCGCCGAGCACCCCGTGGGTGAGCAGACGGATCGGGGCGTCCACGGGTCGCTTGTCGATCCCGCTCATCAGCCCCCGCTCGGGCACCGGGAACAGCTGGGCGACGGTGCAGACCGCCCCGATGCGCCCACCCTTCCGGGTGTCGAGGGTGATGTCGAGGGCGCGGTGCGCGGTCACTTCTTCTTCGCGTCCTTGGCGGTCTCCCCGCCGTCGGAGGAGAGCGCGGCGATGAAGGCCTCCTGCGGCACCTCGACGGAGCCGATGTTCTTCATCCGCTTCTTTCCCTCCTTCTGCTTCTCCAGCAGCTTGCGCTTGCGGGAGATGTCGCCGCCGTAGCACTTCGAGAGCACGTCCTTGCGCATCGCACGGATGTTCTCGCGGGCGATGATGCGGGCGCCGATCGCCGCCTGGATCGGGACCTCGAACTGCTGGCGCGGGATGAGGTTCTTGAGCTTGCCGGCCATCTCCACGCCGTACCCGTAGGCCCGGTCGCGGTGCACGATCGCGCTGAACGCGTCCACCGGCTCGCCCTGCAGCAGCATGTCG
This sequence comes from Candidatus Brachybacterium merdigallinarum, assembly GCA_019115335.1. Lineage (GTDB taxonomy): Bacteria > Actinomycetota > Actinomycetes > Actinomycetales > Dermabacteraceae > Brachybacterium > Brachybacterium merdigallinarum. The sequence continues at coordinate 26,698 of DXDT01000249.1, read as the reverse complement.
ACCTTCACCAGATCCGCCGCCTGCTCACCGGTGACGTCGTAGTCCAGGGACGCGTAGCCCTTGGTCTTCGACTTCAGCTGGTCGAAGAAGTCGAACACGATCTCCGCCAGCGGCAGCGTGTAGCGCAGCTCCACGCGCTCCTCGCTGAGGTAGTCCATGCCGCCGAGGTTGCCGCGCTTGGACTGGCACAGCTCCATGACCGCGCCGATGAACTCGCTGGGCACAAGGATCGTGGCCTTGGTGAGCGGTTCGCGGATCTCGGCGACCTTGCCCTCGGGGAAGTCCGAGGGGTTCATGACCTCGACCTCGGTGCCGTCCTCCATGGTCACCTGGTAGACGACGCTCGGGGCGGTGGAGATCAGGTCCAGGTCGAACTCGCGCTCGAGGCGCTCGCGGATGATCTCCAGGTGCAGCAGCCCCAGGAACCCGACGCGGAAGCCGAAGCCGAGCGCGGTGGAGGTCTCCGGCTCGTAGTTCAGGGCGGCGTCGTTGAGCTTGAGCTTGTCCAGCGCATCGCGCAGCACCGGGTAGTCGGAGCCGTCGATCGGGAACAGGCCGGAGAAGACCATCGGCTTGGGCTCGGAGTAGCCGGGCAGCGGGTCCTCCGCGCCGCGGATCGAGGTGGTGATGGTGTCGCCGACCTTCGACTGGCGCACGTCCTTCACCCCGGTGATCAGGTAGCCGACCTCGCCGGGGCCGATGCCCTGGGTGGCGCGCGGCTCCGGGGAGCTGACTCCGATCTCGAGCAGCTCGTGGTGCGCACCGGTGGACATCATGTCGATGCGGTCGCGGGCCTTCAGGGACCCGTCGACCACTCGGATGTAGGTGACAACACCGCGGTAGGTGTCGTAGACGGAGTCGAAGATCATCGCGCGGCAGGGGGCGTCGGGCTCCCCTGCCGGCGCCGGCAGCGTGGCCACGACGTGATCGAGCAGCTCGGGGACGCCGACGCCGGTCTTCCCGGAGACGCGGAGCACGTCGTCGGGGTCGACCCCCACCAGCTGCCCGATCTCGGCAGCGTACCGCTCCGGCTCCGCGCCGGGCAGGTCGATCTTGTTGAGCACCGGGATGATCGTGAGGTCGTGCTCCATCGCCAGGTAGAGGTTGGCGAGGGTCTGCGCCTCGATGCCCTGCGCGGCGTCGACCAGCAGGATCGCGCCCTCGCAGGCGGCGAGGGAGCGGGAGACCTCGTAGGTGAAGTCCACGTGCCCGGGGGTGTCGATCATGTTCAGGGCAAAGTTCTCGCCGTCGACCTGCCACGGCATCCGCACGGCCTGGCTCTTGACGGTGATGCCGCGCTCGCGCTCGATGTCCATGCGGTCCAGGTACTGGGCGCGCATGGCCCGCTCCTCGACCACTCCGGTGATCTGCAGCATCCGGTCGGCCAGGGTGGACTTCCCGTGGTCGATGTGGGCGATGATGCAGAAGTTGCGGATGCGCTCCTGGGGCGTCGCCGCGGGCTGGATGTCCCGGGCCTCATCGGCAGCGATCCTGGGGGTCACCGGCGTTCGTCCTCTCCTCGTAGCAGGGCATGACGGGCCCTGCGTGTGCGCACGGGCGATCCCCCATGGTCTCACGGTCGACGCGGCCCCTCACGCTCCGCCGCGGCGGCCGGGGCGAACTCACATCCCGCATCGGCACCCCGCGCTCGGCCGACGGCAGTCGGGCGGCGACCACTGCGTGACGGCTGCCACATGGCGGGAGTCAGGTGAGGGCGGTCAGTGGGCGGGGTGGAAGTAGGTGGCGCCCAGTGCCCGGGTGACGGCGCTGGTGACCTTCTGCAGCTGCTCCATCTCCTCGTCGACGTCGGCGACGATGTCGTCCAGCGAGCGGAAGCGCAGGCTCGCAGCGGCGCGGCCCACGATCCGACGGGCCGGATCCGAGGTGCCGGTGCGGTCCAGGGTGGAGCCGTGCAGCTTCGCCAGCGTGTCCAGGGCCTCGTCGACCTCGAGCAGACAGTGCGCCGCTGAACGGGGGAAGATCGAGTCCAGCAGCAGGAACTCGATCGCGGCCGAGGCCTTGACCCGGCCGCGGTAGTTGCGGATGTACGCCTCGTGGGCGCTGCAAGAGCGCAGCAGCATCACCGTCGAGGAGTCGGAGACGTCCTCCCAGTCATGGGACTGGAGGATGCGGGCGATCATGTCGACCCGTTCCAGCAGCTGCCCCACGCGCAGGAACAGCCAGCCCTCGTCACGGGTCATCGAGGAATCGACCAGTCCGTTCAGCACCGCGCAGCGATCCTTGGCGAACTGGAAGACGTTGTGCATCCGGGAGGGCCGCACCCCGAAGGGCATGCCCAGAGTGGTGGTGTTCAGGGACTCCCAGACCTCGGTGGAGAGCACCTCGCGGGCTCCGCGGGCGTTCTCGCGGGCGGTCTGCAGGGAGCCGGCGACCGAGGACGGGTTCAGCCGGTCGGTGACCATGGTGTCCAGCAGGCCCTGCACGGACAGGTCCCGCTCCGATGGATCGTCGATCCCGAAGATGGTGAACACGCCACGGCAGGCCAGCGACTCGTCCTGGGCGGCGTCCTCGGTGATCGACTGCAGGTTCACGTCCAGGATGCGGGCGGTCTGGTCGGCGCGCTCGACGTAGCGACCGATCCAGAACATGGCGTCGGCGATCCGGCTGAGCATCATCGACCCTCTCCCTTCCGCGTGCTGGTCTGCTGCGCTTCTGACGGCGGCGACGCGGGCGCCTCCTCGGGGAGCGCCTCCGCCTCGGGCTCCTCGAGATCACGGGTGTCCTCGACGTCGATCATCGGGATCGAGGACGTCACCGGGTCCGGTTCGCGGGGCGACTCTTCGGAGTGCTCCTCCGCCGGGTCCTCGAAGTCACCGTAGTTCTCGTCCGTCGGGTCCTCGATGCGTTCCTCCTCGGCCTCCTGCCCAGTGATCGGGCCGGCGGAGGCGGGTCGTTCGGTGGCCAGCACCCAGGTGTCCTTGGATCCACCGCCGCGGGAGGAGTTCACGATCATCTCGCCGCGGGGCAGCGCCACCCGGGTCAGGCCGCCGGGCAGCACCCAGATGTCCTCGCCGCTGTTCAGCGCGAAGGGCCGCAGGTCCACATGGCGCGGCTGCGGACCCTCCTCGACCAGGGTCGGGATGGTGGACAGCTGCACCACGGGCTGGGCGATCCATCCCCGCGGATCCTGCTGCAGCCTGCGCCGCAGCTCGTCGAGCTCGGTGGGGGATGCGGCCGGGCCGATCACGATGCCCTTGCCGCCGGAGCCGTCGACCGGTTTGACCACCAGCTCGTTGAGCCGGTCCAGCACCTCGGTCAGGGACTGCGGCTCCTCCAGCCGCCAGGTGTCCACATTGGGCAGGATCGGATCCTCGTGGAGGTAGTAGCGGATCAGGTCCGGGAGGTAGGTGTAGGTGAGCTTGTCGTCCCCGATGCCGTTGCCGATCGCGTTGGCGACCACCACGTTGCCGGCCAGGATCGCGCGGACCAGCCCCGGCACGCCCAGCATCGAATCGGGGCGGAACACCTCGGGATCGATGAAAGCGTCGTCGGTGCGCTTGTAGATCACATCGACCCGCCGCAGTCCCGCGGTGGTGCGCATGAAGATGCGATTGCCCCGCTCGACCAGGTCCGAGGCCTCCACGAGGTCCACGCCCATGGTGCGGGCCAGCAGGGAGTGCTCGAAGTAGGCGCTGTTGTAGCGGCCGGGGGTGAGGACCACGACCGTCGCCTCGTCGCCGGGGACGTCGGGCGCGGCGGCCTGCAGCGCGTGCAGGAGGCGGCCGGGGTACTCGCCGACCCTCCGCACCGGGCGCTGGGCGAACAGCTCCGGGAAGGTCTGTGCCATGGCACGGCGATTGGACAGGACGTAGCTGACCCCGCTGGGGGTGCGGACGTTGTCCTCGAGCACCCGGAAGGAGCCGGAGCCGTCACGGACCAGGTCGATGCCGGAGACGTGCAGGCGCACCCGGTTGGGCGGGCGATACCCGCGTATCTCCTCGACCAGGTAGGTGGAGGTGGTCACCAGGTTCTCGGGGATCACGCCGTCGGCGACGACGCGCTGATCGGTGTAGAGGTCGTCGAGGAACTCCTCGAGGGCGCGCACCCGCTGGGAGACGCCGGCGGAGACCTGCGCCCATTCCTCGGCAGCGATCACCCGGGGGATCGCGTCGATCGGGAAGGGGCGCTCCTCCCCCGCGTAGTCGAAGGTGACGCCCTGGTCCAGGTAGCTGCGAGCCAGGGAGTCGGAGCGGGAGCGCAGCTCCTCCCGGCCCAGCCCGCCGAGGGCGGAGTGGAGGAATGCGTAGGTGTCGCGCACGGAGCCGTCCGCCGCGAACATCTCGTCGATGTCCCCGGGCGCCTCGACATGCTGGAACAGTGAACTCCCTGACATGCCATCCATCTAACACCGTCGGCCACCTCACAGGGGTGCCATCACTCGATCGAGGTGCATGCGGATTCCTTCCCCTGGCAGACTCGCCCCTGGCAGACTCGGGCGCGTCCCCGTGCCCGGTGGGCCCGTGCCCTGGCACGGATGCCGTCCCCGTCGCGGAGGCAGACCCCGTCCCGGCCGCACGGCCGGTCCCGGCCGCAGAAAGCGAGCACCATGTCCTTCGGCTCCCGCCTCTCCTCCCTGCTGCGCCGCGCCGCCCACTCCCCGCAGATGCGTCGCTCCCTGCGCCGAGCCGGCTCCTCGATCATCGACGCGGCCCAGGAGAAGCTCGGCGACCAGAGCGCCCCGTCCCCTCAGGGCGTAGGGTCCCCTCGGGATGCGAGCGGCCCGACCGGGGACGGCAGCGGCGCTGCACTGGCCGATCGCACCACTGACCGCCCGGCGGCGATCTCCTATGCGCCGCATCCGGACGGCGATCCTGATCCGGGTGAGGTGGTGTGGGGCTGGGTCCCGTTCGAGGAGGACCTCAGCCAGGGGAAGGACCGTCCGGTGCTGGTGCTCAGTGAGGAGGATGCCGCCATCGGCGGCCCGGACGGCTCCGGGAGGGTGCTGATCGCCCTGATGCTCACCTCGCGTGATCGCGCAGACGCCGACGAGGTGGTCACTGATCGCCATGGCGCGACCTGGGTCGATGTGGGCACCGGGGGCTGGGACCGCCAGGGTCGCGCCTCCGAGGTGCGGGTGGATCGCCTGCTGCGCCTGCCCGCGGGGGCCGTGCGCCGCGAGGGCGGGCGACTGCCGCAGCAGCGCTTCGACCGGGTGGTGCAGCTGGTGCGCGAGACCCATGGCTGGGCCGACTGACCTCCGGTGCTGAGTGCCACGATCAATGTTGTGCGGTGTCCGGCGCCGTGCGATGCGGCCGGTGACGTGCAGGACGATCCGGGAAGTGCGATGCAGGACACGCGCGCTGAGCGGTGACCGGGAACAGGGTGCTCTGGTAGCGTGGTCTGCCGTATGTGTGACATACCGTCCGGCGTGCGCACGCCGTCGGCCCTCCCGTGTCTGGGCCCGAAGGATCGTGCGACCCGGATGAGTAGCCGCGGCAGCGACCCGGTTCCGACGTCTCCAGGCGACCCCACCGCCCGTCCCCGTCGGGAGCGATCCTCAGCCGCTGCGGATGATCCACCATCCCAGAACTAGAGAAGAAGAGTCTTCGTGGCAAACATCAAGTCCCAGATCAAGCGGAACAAGACCAACGAGAAGGCGCGCCTGCGCAACCGGGCCTACAAGTCCGAGCTCAAGACCTATGTCCGCAAGGTCCGCACCGCGGTCTCCGCCGGCGACGCCGCCGCGGCCGACGACGCGCTCAAGGTGGCCTCGCGCAAGCTCGACAAGGCCGCTTCCAAGGGTGTCATCCACCAGAACCAGGCCGCGAACCGCAAGTCCGGTCTCGCCAAGCTGGTCGCCTCCGTGAAGGCCTGAGCTCCCGCTCTCCCCGCTCGAGCGACGCCCCGCCCTCCCGACGGAGTGCGGGGCGTCGTCATGCCCAGGCCCGAGCGCGGTGCTCCTCAGGCCCGGGCGCGACGGGCGCGGCAGATCTCCATCACCATGCGCTGCACGGACCAGCGGGCATCGCGGCCGGCGCCCTTGACCTCGTGGTCCGCCTGCGCCACGGCTTCCAGGGCGCGGGCGAGGGAGCGGTCGTTCCAGGCCCGGGCCTCCCGCGAGAGGTTGCGCAGCATCCAATCCGGCATCCCGAGGGTGCGGGCAGTGGCGCCGGGAGCAGTCACCTTGGCCAGGGAGCGCATCTTCGAGGCGATCGCCGCGACGATCGGGACCGGGTCGGCCCCGGCCAGCTGAGCCTGCTGCAGCAGCTGCAGGGCCTGCTGCTCGTGCCCGGCGATGGCGGCATCGGCCACGGCGAAGGCCGTGGACTCGACGCGGCCCGCGGTCAGAGCGTGGACGTCCTGGACGCTCACGGGTTCGGGCTGCTGACCGGGATCCGGGGTGGTGTCATCCACGAGCTGCCGGGAGATCGCGGCGAGCTCGGCGAGGTCGGTGCCGAAGGCGTCGACCAGGGCGGTGATCGCCTCGGGCTGGATGCGGCGGCGGGCGCGCGCGAACTCCGCGGCGACGAAGGCCTGCTTATCCGCCACTCGCTTCACGGGAGCGGCGTCGACGGTCGGGACCCCGGCCTTCTTCAGCGCGTCCAAGAGCTTCTTGCCCCGGTTCCCGCCGCGGTGGACGAGCACCAGGGTGACATCGTGCTCCGGGGCGGGCACGTAGTCGAGGATCTCCGTGACCAGGGAATCGGGGGCGGACTGCAGCTGCGGGACCACCACCAGTCGCGGCTCCCCGAACAGGGAGGGGCTGGCGACCTGTGCGAGCACTCCGGGGGCGGTGTTCTCTCCCGAGAGGTCATGGATCGCGACCTGTGGATCCGCTTCCCGTGCCAGCAGGCGCAGACGCTCCACGGCGCGGTCGGCGATCAGCGCCTCGGTGCCGCGGATGAGCACGATCGGGGCGAGGCTGACGCTGTGCCAGGCCACATCGGTCACGGCAGCTCCTTATGGGGTGGAGGGTGGGAGGCGAGGGCCTCACGATCCTAGCGGCCACCCCTGATCCGCGAGCCGGGCAGGCCCGGTCGACTCGGGATGGTGCTCGGACCGGCGCCCTCACCGGGCCGGTCCCACGCTGCGCGGAGCGAAGGGTTCCTCCGCGGGCAGGATGACGGTGCCGTGCTGATCGGTGCGCAGGGGGCGGGTGCCCGAGCGAGCGAGGATGCCGAGCAGCTCGTCGGTGGGGTGGCCGAAGGTGTTCTCACTGCCCACGGTGACCAGGCCCAGCTCGGCATCCAGCTGCTGGTAGAGCTCTTCATGCTGGAAGCGGGAACCGTGGTGGGCGACCTTGGCCACGTCCGCCGGACCGATGTCCAGAGCGGCGACCTCCTGCTGGGCGGCCGGTTCGAGGTCTCCGAGCGAGACCAGACGCAGACCGTCGGGCCAGGTCACGGACAGGGTGAGGGAGCAGTCGTTGGCGGCGTCGCCCTCCCCGGAGCCGCTCTCCCGCGCTGCGGCGGACTCGGCATCGGCGGCGGTGGGCGGCCACAGCACCTCGATGTCGAGGCCCGGCCCCTCCCAGCGGTGCCCGGTGGTGGCCACATTCACCGGCACACCGGGGACGACGCGATGCGCCGCCGCCTCGATCGGGCACACCCATTGCTCCCGCGGGAGGCGAGATCCGGTCAGTGCCGCGTTGCCGCCCACGTGGTCGGAGTGGGGGTGGGAGAGGATCAGCAGGTCGATGGCGGCCACCCCGAGCAGGTCGAGGCAGGCGGTGAGCGCTGCGGGATCCGGCCCGGTGTCGATCAGGATCGTGGAGGGGTCCGCGGTCGCCGCCGGATCCGAGCGCACGAGCACGGCGTCACCCTGTCCCACGGCACACGCCGCCACGATCCAGGCCGGGCCGGGACTGCCGGGCAGGAACCGGGCCGCCCCGGGCGCGAGCACCGCCACCAGCGCTGCGGCCATGATCCAGTGCACGATCGCGACCCGTCGGGCCAGCACCCAGATCGCGAGCGCCAGGAGCGCCCCGATCGCGGCGAGCACCCCGAGGGTCCCGGCCGGCACGGCGATGCGCGAGCCGGGCAGGGAATCCGCGGTGCGGGCGATCAGGAGCACGAGATGGGTGCCTCCGGCGGCGATCGTGTACAGCGCCGCCGCTGCCGCCGGCGCGACCGTGCCGAGCAGCAGGGCGATCAGTCCGATCACGGTGGCAGGACCGACCAGCGGTCCCACGATCATGTTGACCGGTACGGCCCAGATCGAGATCTCCGGGGTGAGCAGGATCAGGATCGGAGTGCAGGCCAGCTGGGCGACCAGCGGCACGGCGAGGACCAGGGCCGGGGTGGACCCGATCCGCTCCCCGCTCAGCTCGCTGATCGCCTGGGCGAGCACCGGGGAGGCGATGAGGATCGCCGCGGTGGCCAGAGCCGAGAGCAGGAAGCCGACCGAGGCGGCGGTGACCGGATCCAGCACCGACCACAGCGCGACCGTGAAGGCGAGAGCCGAGACCGCGGAGGCGCGCAGCCCCACGAAGCGGGCCAGCAGCAGGGGTGCGGCCATGGTGGCGGCGCGCTGCACGCTTGGCTCCTCCCCCACCAGCCAGACGTACCCGGCCACCGCGATCCCCGCGGCCAGCAGCCGAGGCCGGCGCCGCACACCGGTCAGCAGCAGCGGGATCAGCACGGAGGCGAGGACCAGGGCGATGTTCGCGCCGGAGACCGCGACCAGGTGTGAGATGCCTGCCCGGCGCATGATCTCCTCGCTGGTGGCGGACAGTCCCACGGTGTCACCGGTGGACATGCCCCGCACAAGAGCGGCCTCATCGGCGGGCAGGTGCGATGTGCCCTCGCGGGCCTGCATGCGCAGCTGGTGCCGCGCGTTCGAGAGCATCCCGTCCACGCCGGTGCGCGGGATGACCTCGACGCTGCGCGCGGTGAGCACCCGCAGCCCATCGCTGCTGCGCACGGCGCCTCGGACGGTGACCAGGTCGCCGTCCCGCGCCCGGCCCAGGGCCTCGGCGGCCTCGCCCTCGGCGCGCAGCAGCAGCAGGACCGCACCGGGCACGCGGTGCTGATCGCGACCGAAGGTGCCCTGGCCCGGCACGGTGCGGGCCATGGTCTGCAGACCGCTGCGTTCCCATTCGGGGCCGTTCTCCGGCACGGAGGGCTCGGAGCTCAGGGCGAGCTGCAGCTCCACCTGCATCCCCTGCGCCGCCGCGTCCTCGAGAAGGTCGACGCTCTCGCCGGCCCGCTGCACCGCCGGGACCAGTAGGGCACAGCCGAGCACCAGCAGTCCCAGATGCGCCAGGACAGTGTGCGCCAGAGCGGTGCGGCGCGTGATCAGGACGACGCTGAGCACGAGGGCGAGCCCAGCGGCCGCCGCAGCGATCAGTGCCGCGGTCCCGGCGGAGATGCCGAGGACGGCGAGAGCCCACAGTGTCCCGGCAGCGGGGAGCAGGCGCAGGTCCGTGTGCTTCACACCGTGGCCCGATCGCGCATCTTCTCGAGGGTGGCGGGGCCGATGCCGGAGACCTCCTGGAGGTCGTCCACGCTCGTGAAGGGCCCGTTCAGCTCCCGATGCTCGACGATGCGCTGGGCGATCGCCGGCCCCACTCCCGGCAGCTCCTCGAGCTGCGCGGCGGTGGCGGTGTTGATGTCGATCTGCCCGCCGTCGCCCGCGCTCGTGCTGCCCCCACCCGTGGCCTCTCCCCCACCGGTGCCACCACCCTCTCCCGGCCCGGCAGCGGTGACGGGTGGGGTCTCCCCGGGCTCGGGGATGTGGATCTGCTCCCCGTCGACCAGCAGCCGGGCGAGGTTGACGGCCGCCAGGTCCGCCGCCTCGGTGAGCCCGCCGGCGGCCTCGACGGCGTCATCCACCCGGGATCCCGCGGGCAGCTCGAACACTCCCGGTGCGGTGACAGCCCCGCTGACATGCACGATGACGACGCCCGAGCCGTCTGCCCCCGCCTCTTCGGCGCCCTCCCCACCGTCACCACCCGTGGCGCCCTCACCGCTGCTCCCGCCCTCGGGGGCGGCGGGGCTGTTCCCGTCGGTCTGGGACCCGTCAGCGGCCGCAGGTGCATCGGTCGCGGAGAGTGCTCCCGGATCGCCGGTGCCGGCCTCGCTGATCTGTTCGCCCTGAGCCACGGGGTCGACGGGGACCGCGGTGCCGCTGGAGGAGAGGTGGATGACACCGAGGGCGATCAGTACCAGCACCGCGATGCCGAGCACGGCCGAGGGAGAGGGGGCGGGCACGCGCAGGCGACGGGATCGCTGTGCGGCATGGTCGTGGTGCTCCACCAGGGCGTCACCGCTACGGCGGTGTCGCCCTGCACGGCCTCTCGCGGCCCGTCGTCGCTCGGCGCTCATGGGACCGACCGTAGGAGCCGCCGGTCAGCCCCGCCCAGGCCAGGCGCGGCATTGTGGATGACGTGGTGATGGGGAGGACCGAGCGGAGCGCGGCGCCGCGGCACTGCGGGGTGCTCGGCGCCCTGACCGGCGTCCACCCAGGGCGCGAGCTGCCGGCTCGCGCGTGGAGCCGATCAGCTCAGCCCGAGCATCGTCATCCACTGTGCGAAGAACGCCGCGAAGATCACCACGATCACCAGCAGGTACCAGGCGAGGCTCAGCAGCATCCAGCGGCGCAGGATGCCGGCGAGCACCGGTGGGAGCTTCAGGTCCCCGCTCTCGACGGTGCGGGCGAGGGTCGCGAAGAACATCGGCGCGGTGACGGTCCACACCACCATGCACCAGGGGCACAGGGCGCGGATCACGAAGATCGCGGAGATGGCCAGGAAGTGCACGTAGCCGATGGCGAAGGTCATGCCGCCCAGCCGGGACCACCGCATCCATGGGGGCAGGGCGGTGCCGGAGAGCATCAGGGAGCCGAGCACCCCCATGATCGCGAAGCCGCCCAGGCCGATCGCCATGTTGGGGATGCCCAGCGCCTCGGACTGCCAGGTCATCATCACGCTGCCGCAGGAGATCAGCGGGTTGATGTCGCAGGCGAGGGACGCCCCCGGGTTCGCGGCCAGGAACAGCTTGTCGATGGTGAGCGCCAGGGAGGCGATCCAGCCGATCAGGCCCCCGATCAGCAGCACCGCGCCGACCAGGCGATCGCCGGCGCGGGGCGCCTCGCGCCGCTCGGCCGCCAGCTCGGCGTCGATCTCGGCGAGCAGTTGCGCCTCGTCCGGTGCCTGGCCGGTGACCTGCACGTCGCTGTCCTCCGCGTCGGCGTCCTGCTCGTCGAGCCGGGCGCGGTGCCGGGTGGGGTCTTCGGTCATCAAGGTGCCTCTCGTGCGCAGGACCGGACGGAGATGGGGTGAGCGGGCTCAGGACCCGACGGGGTGCTCCCGATACCAGGCCGCGACCTGCTCGAAGCCCTCGTCCATGGACACGCTGGGCGTCCACTGCAGGCGCTCCTGGGTGCGGCGCTGGTCGAACCAATGGGCGGTGGACATCTGCTCGGCGAGGAACTCGGTCATCGGGGGCTCGTCCTGGCCGGGGCGGACGGCCCAGACCTTCTCCACCAGGCGCCCCGCGACGCGGGCGACCTTCCCGGGCACGCGCAGAGTCGGCCGAGGCACCCCGGCGGCATCGCACCAGCCGTGGAAGACGTCGCGGACGGTGCGGGGCTCGCCGTTGGTGACCACGAAGGACTCGCCGTGGACGTCCTCGATGCGGTCCAGCGCCGCGACGATCGCGCTGGCGGCGTTGTCGACATAGGTGGTGTCGATCAGGGCCATGCCCTCGTCCAGCAGCGGCAGGCGCCCGGAGGCGGCACGGTCGACGATGCGGCCCACCAGCTGGGTGTCCCCAGGGCCCCACACGATGTGGGGGCGCACGGAGGTGACGAGCATCCCGTCGTGGCCGTCGGCTCCCATCGCGAGCAGCTCGGCGGCGGCCTTGGTGCGGGCGTAGGGACCGCGGGCCCGCTCGGGATCAGCGGGGGTCGCGTCGAGGCCGACGATCGCTGCGCCCAGATGGGCGACCGACGGGGAGGAGACGTTGACCAGGTGCCCGCCGCCCTGGGCGCGCATCGCGTCCAGGACGTGACGGGTGCCCTCGATGTTGATGGCCCGGTACTCCTCCTCCGCCCCGGCGAGGGAGACCTTCGCGGCCAGGTGCACCACGGCGTCGGCCCCGTCGACGGCGCGGCGCACGTCCTGCGGCTCGGTGAGGGAGCCCAGCCGGTCCTCGACGCTCTCGATCCCGGCGGGTCGGCGCTGGAAGGCGCGCACCGTGTGCCCGCGATCCCGCAGCAGGGCCGCGACGGCACCGCCGAGCATGCCGGAAGCTCCGGTGACCAGGACGGTGCGACCGGTCCTCGCGCCGCTCCCGCTCACAGGGCATCCGCCTTTTGGCCGGCGAGGGTCTGCTCGGACCAGCGCGAGAGGGCGGCGCGGTCGATCTTGGAGTTGTGGCGGATGTCGGTGGGCAGCGCAGCGGTGGTGAACACCGCGACGACCTTCGCCCCGGACTGCTCGCGGACGGCGCGACGCACCGCCTCCTGGAGGGAGGCGTCGGCGGCGCGGGGGCGGGCCGCCCTCCCCGGGCGATAGCCCTCCTCCGTCTCCAGGATCACGACGACCTGCTGGGTGCCGCGGGGGCCGACGGCGGCGGCCCCGGCGCGGCGCACGGTCGGGACCGTCTCAGCGGCCTCCTCGACCTGCACGGGGGTGAACAGTCCCTCGGCGGTCGCGAGGACGTGCCCGGCACGGCCCTCGATCCAGAGGCGGCCCTCGGCGTCGAGGTGGCCGACGTCGCCGGTGGCGTGCCAGCCCTCGAAGCGCATCGCGGTGCGGGTGGTGCCCCACAGCATCAGGTAGCGGTCGCGCACGTGCGGGGCGCGGACCAGGATCTCGCCGCGGACGCCGGGGTCCTCGGTGATCTCCCCGGTGGTGCGGCCCAGCTCATCCATGACCGCGATCGCGATCCGGACCCGCGGCACAGGGGCGCCGACGCACACGCCGTCCCCCTCCCCGGCCGCCTCGATGCCCTCGAGATCGATCGCGGCGACGGCCAGGCACTCGGTCATGCCGTAGGGGGTGAGCGCCCGCGCTTGGGGCATCAGGTCCCGCAGCCCGCGCAGCAGGTGCGCGGGAATGGGGGCGCCGGCGGAGAAGAAGCTCGCCGAGCGGGCCAGGGCGGCACGGTCCTCCGCGCTGAGCTCCGAGGCGGTGTCCAAGATGTTCCGCAGCGCGGCCGGGGCGGTGAACACGGCCGGCTCGCCGAGGGCGGCGACGGCGCGGGCGAGCGCCGTGGCGGTCAGCTCGCCGGGGCGGGTGATGTCCATGTCGGGCACCACCGTCGGGGCTCCGAGGGCCGGCCCCAGCAGAGCGAAGGTCGCGAAGCCGGCGACGAGTCCACGAGTGGGGTCCAGCTGCAGGGTTTCCCCCACCGCGGAGAACATCGCACCGAGCTGGCGATGGGTGAGGGCGGCGCCCTTGGCGGGGCCGGTCGAGCCGGAGGTGAACAGGATCGCGGCGTCGGCGTCAGGGTCCGGCCAGGGTGCGTCCAGCGGGGCGCCGAGGTCGCGCATCTGGGCACCGGAGCGGGCGAGCTCGGCGATGGAGGTCTCCACCCCCAGCACGGTGCGGTCGAGGGTGGGCAGCTGCTCGACGCTGATCCGACGGCCGGGCCAGCCCAGGGCCCGTGCGCCGGTCAGGGCGCGCTTGATGCCGATGAACCAGTCGGGGTGGGAGCCGATCGTGGCCCGGGTGAGGCCGTCCACCCCGAGCCCGGCATCGGCCACGACGGCGACCGCACCGATCCGCAGGCAGGCGTACAGCACCGCGGTGAGATCCGCACCGGGGGTGATCAGCAGGCTCACGCGATCCCCGGGCTTCACGCCGTGGCCGAGCATGCCGGCGGCGATGTCGTCGACCCGCCGGTTCAGCAGGGACCAGGAGATCTCGCGGCCGGGACCGCTGTCGCCGGGCATCTCGACCACGGCGGGCCCGTGGGCGGTGGTGGGGTCTGCGGCCAGGCGCGCGATGGGGGCGGCGACCGGCTGGTGCTCGGCCTGCTCGGCATGGGCGGAGACCGGCTTCCACTCCGGGGCACTCGTGCGCGGCGCCTCCGGGGTGCCGAAGCGGTCCTCGAGCCAGGAGGCGACCAGGCCCGCGACGTCGGCGTCCTCCCACACCAGGTGGGAAGCGCCCTCGAAGCGGTGGACGTCCGCATGCGGGACCCGCTGGATCAGATCGCGCAGGAACCGGTCGGAGAATGTGATGTCCCGCGGGCCCCACGCGAACAGGGTGGGCACGTCCAGCTCCCGGATCCCCTCGGCGACCCGCTCGAGGGTGGTGCGGGAGGGGTGGTCGGCGGCGGCGGGGATGTCCGCCACGAACTGGTCGATGCCCTGGCGGCGGCCACGGGTGCGATAGGGCGCGAGATAGGCGTCCTGCACCTCGGCGGGCAGCGCGGGCCTGGACAGCGACAGGGTGGTGCGGATGAACGCGTCGGTCACCGAGGTCGCCGCGGTGCGGAAGCCCGGGGTGGTCGCCAGCTGCAGCGCCTTCGGCAGCGACTCCTCGAGCCTCTGGTGGACCCCAGTGTTGGTCAGGACCATCCCGGCCAGGTCGTGGCGGTTGTCCAGCGCCCATCCGGCGGAGATCAGGCCGCCCCAGTCGTGGCCGATGGTGACCACCGGGCCGCGCAGCGAGAGCGCATCGGTGAGCAGGGACAGGTCGGTGATGCGGTCCTGGTAGCGGCGCTTCACTCCGGTGCGCTCGGACCAGCCCATCTCCAGCTGGTCCACGGCGACCAGCCGCCAGGGGATGTCCTCCCGCATCAGGGAGCGGAACAGGAAGGAGTAGGTGGGGTTGCCGTGGACGGCCAGCAGGGTGCCGCGCGGGGTGATGCCGCGGGCGGCGATCCAGGGGCCGGTGTCCAGCAGGTGCCAGCGTCGCAGGGTGCCGGTGTGGTCACGCACCTCCAGTGTCCGGCTGATCGTCGGATCCACGCCGGGCATGGCGGGGACCTCGGGGACCTCTGCCCGGCGGCGGCCGTTCTGCGGGGTGTTCACCACTCCACCTCCATCATCGCGGTGTTCAGTCCGGAGCCGACCCCCATCAGCAGCACGCGTTCACCGCGGCTGATGTTGTGCTGGTGCTCGGCGAGGGTCATGGGCACGGCCTCGGCGGCGATGTTGCCCCAGTCGGGGAAGGTGACGGGGATCCGCTCCATGCCCACCCCGGTGATCTTGGAGAAGTTGCGGGTGTACACCATCGAGACCTGGTGGGGGATCACGTGCTCGATCGACCTGAAGTCCAGGCCGGCCTCGTTGGCGCCCTTCCAGGTGTCCAGGATCAGCTCGATGCCGTTCTCGAGCAGGCCTGCGGAGTCGGTGCGCATGTCCTGCATGTCCGCCACGCAGAGCTCGTGGTGCTCGGTCCCGGCACGGGCCTGGGTGAGCTTCAGACGGTGTCCCTCGGGGTGCGCATCGGCCGGGCCGAGCACGGCGGCGGCGGCACCGGAGCCGAGGGTGAGGGAGGCGAACTGGTTGTTGAAGTCGTCCCGGGTGGAGGTCTTGGAGTTCAAGCGGTCGATGGTGCCGCGCTGTACCTCCTCGACGTCCTCGGCGCCGACGATCAGGGCGTACTTGATCTGGCCGGCATCGATCATCCCCGCGGCCATGGTCATGGCGTTCACGAAGCCCAGGCAAGCGTTGGTGATGTCGAAGTTCATGCAGCTGGGCGGCATCCCCAGCGAGTGGTGGATCGAGGTGGAGACGGCCGGCTCCAGGTGCTGACGGGAGACGGAGGCGTTGATCAGCAGTCCCACCTGGTCGCGCATGATCCCGGCCTTGGCCATGGCGCGCTCGGCGGCGAGCACCACGCCCTGCTTCCAGCCGTTGGTGGAGTCCTTCCACCAGCGCCGCTCGTACACGCCCGCGACGCGCTGCAGCACGCCCTTGGGCAGGCGCAGGCGCTTGCGGGCCGGGGACAGCATCTCGTCGATCTCGTCGGACGTGACCGTCACCGTCGGCAGCGTCATCTCCACGGAGAGGAGGGCGGCATTGCGATGGACGAAGCCCGTGTTGCTGTTGCCGTTCCCGATTCCATCAGCCATCTGCGTGCGCTACCTCGTTCTTCGTTCTTCGTCGTGTTCTCGAAGTGTCCGGGGTGTCCTGCTGCGTGGTGTCATGCCGACGGGCCGCCTCGGTCACGTGCATCGGTCATTGTTCCAGAGGGCCCTGGGACCTTCCGGGGTTGGTGTCCGATCACACCTCCGGCTCCTCCTCGAGCAGGTGCCCCAGATGATGGCGTGCGAACAGCAGAGACTGGCGCAGGATGTTCTCCCGCTCCTCCTCGCTCCTGCCGCGGGTCGTGACCTCCAGCAGCACGGATCCGCCCCAGCCGCGGTTTGCCAGGCGGCGCAGCACCTCGGCGCAGGGCTGGTTGCCCTCCCCGGGGGGAAGGTGCTCGTCCTTGGTGGTGGAGCCGGAGCCGTCGGCCAGGTGCAGGTGAGTGAGCTTGTCACCGAGCCGCTCGATCATCTCCAGGGCGTCGTCCCCGGCGGTCGCGGCGTGCGAGAGGTCCACGGTCACGTGCGCGTAGTCCTCGTCGGTGGGGTCGTGGTCCGGCAGGTAGGCCATGACCTCCCGCACTCCCAGGCGCCACGGGTACATGTTCTCGACCGCGATCGCGACGCCGTAGCGCTGCTCGAGCTCGGCGACGCCGGAGACGAATTCCCGCGCGTAGGAGCCCTGCCAGCGGAACGGGGGATGCGCGACCACTGTGGGGACGTCCAGTTCGAGGGCGAGCTGCACGGTCCGCTCGATCTTCACCCAGGGGTCCCCGCCCCACAGCCGCTGCAGGAAGAAGAGGGTGGGCGCGTGCAGGGACATGATCGGCAGGTCGTAGCGCTCCATGTAGGTGCGCAGCGTGTCGGGGTCATGGCTGTCCTTGGGGTAGGAGACCATCACCTCGATGCCGTCGTACCCGATCTTGCGGGCCAGGCGGAAGCACTCCTCGACCCCGGCGGGGAACACGGAGGAGGTGGAGACGCCGACGGGGATGTGGCGGGCGGGGTGCTGCTCGCTGCGCGGGTCACCGGCGGAGAGGCGACGGGTCAGCTTCTCGCGGGCTGTGCGGTGCGCCGTGCTGCGGCGGGTGTACGGCTTGCGGGTCCCCTTCCCCGGCGACCCCGAGGACGAGGCGCCCGGGGACGTGAGGTCCTGGTGTGATCGTCGACGTGGATTCACGGGTTCACTGCTCCCCTCTGCGACGCGTGCTGCGCCGCAGACAGTATGCCGCAGGACGGAGGAGGATTCGCCGCCCGGCTCCTGCCCCCGGCCCCGCCTAGACTCGCGACCATGCTGATTCGCGAGCTGACCGCCGAGGACTTCTTCCCCTATCGCCGTCTGACCACGGCGGCCTTCGGGGGTCGCCTCGACGAGACGCAGCCCCCCTCCGACTTCCCCGGCCAGATCGCGCTCGGCATCGATGCGACCTCCCTGCCGGACGGCGCGGAGGGCATCCTCGCAGCCGGAGCACGGATCCGTGAGGACCGGATCACCCTGGGCGGTGGCGTGGCCCGCTGCGGCGGGATCGCAGGTCTCGCCGTGCACCCGGCGCATCGCGGGGACGGCCTGTTCGACCGGCTGCTCACATCCGTCCTCGCCCGCTGCACGCAGGAGGGGATGGCGTTCTCGATGCTGTACCCCTCCCATCCCGGGATCTACCGCCGGCTCGGCTACCAGGTGGTCTCGCAGGTGCCCTCGCTGATCGTGCCGCTGGTGGACCTGCAGCGCATCCGGCCGCTGCCCGGTCGGCGGCTGGTCGCGGTCACGGAGGCCACGATGCCGCGCCTGCACGCCCTGTACCGGGAGCTGTCCGCGACGGAGAACGGAATGCTGCTGCGGGAGGGGCCGCTGTTCCCCTCCGGCCTGCCCGGGGGCGGCTGGCAGGCGCTGCTGCTGGTCGACGAGGAGGGCCGCGATCACGGGTATCTGTCGCTGACCCGCGCCGCGGACCGCAGCGACGAGGTGGGGATCAGCGTGCACGAGGTGCTGGGCCGCACCCGCGCGGATCGTCTCGAGCTGCTGCGCTCGATCGGGTCCTGGTCGACCGTCACCGAGCTGGCCCGCCTCCGGGTCTCCGGGGAGGATCCGCTGCTCGATGCGCTGCCCGGGGGTCGGTTCCGTCCCGAATCCGTCACGGTGCCCCTGGTGATGATGCGCCTGACCGACACCGTGGCCGCCCTCTCGGCGCGGCCCGCTCCCCCGGGGCTGACCGGCTCGATCCGACTGACCATCGACGACGCGACCGTGCCTGCCGGGACCACGGGGGCGGCGGGCAGCTTCGAGGTCTCCGCCGCCGGCGGCAGGACACAGGTGGCCCGCGTCGACGGCGCTTCCGCTGACTCCACCGGTCCCGCTGGCTCGTGGCAGCCCGGTGCGATGGCGGGCACGGTCGAGCTGCTGGGGACGGTGCGGCTGGACATCCATGCCGCCTCGCTGCTGCTGAGCGGTGGCCGCAGCCTCGCCGATGCCGCCCGGCTCGGTCTCGCGGTATCGGCGGATCCCGATGCCGGAGCGTTCCTCGATACCCTGCTGGCCGGTCCGCGGCCCCGGGTCATGGACACCTTCTGAACCCAGCCATCCGCACACTGCCCTGCCCCTGACCCTGCCCGGCGCTGCTCTCCAGCGCACCTGAGAACCGGGCCCGCGACACATCCCGAGGACATCCATGGCCAAGCTGCACTTCAAGTACGGAGCGATGAACTCCGGGAAGTCGGACACCCTGATCAAGACCGCCTTCAACTACGACGAGCGGGGCCTGGCCACCCTCACCGTGAAGGCTGCGGTCGACACCAAGGGCGAGGACTGGGTGGTGGCGCGCGGCGGGGCGCGGCGAAGGGTCGATGTGCTCGCCCACGACGGCGAGGACCTGCGGGCCCGGATCATGGCCGCTGCTGACGCCTCGAGCCTCCGGCCGCTGCACGCCGTGCTCGTCGACGAGGCGCAATTCCTGCAGCCCGCCCAGATCGACCACCTGTTCCGCATCGCGAAGGCGGACGGCATCTCGGTGATCTGCTACGGGCTGCGCACCGACTTCCTCACCCGCACGTTCCCGGGGTCGCAGCGACTGCTGGAGCTGGCCGACAACATCGAGAAGCTGCCCACCATGTGCCGCTGCGGCTCGCAGGCCGAGTTCAACACCCGCAGGGTGGACGACCGCTTCGTGTTCTCCGGCGAGCAGATCGCGATCGACGGCGCCGAGGTCAGCTACGAGTCGCTGTGCGGTCCCTGCTTCATGGAGGAGCAGGAGACGGCCGGCGCGCATCTGCTGGGCTGAATCACCAGCGGGCGCACCGGCCGTCCGGAGCGAGGCCGTCTCGTGCCCCAGTGGCCGAGGGGCTCACGAGCTGAGCGGTCTCAGGAGCTGAGGGCGCTCAGGAGCTGAGGGGGCTCAAGAGCTGAGGGGCTTGCCGTCGCTGCTCTCGCCGTCCCCGCCGGTCTCGTCGTCCTGCGGGATGCCGGCTGCCGCAGCGACCTCGTCGGAGATCTCGACGTCGGAGAGGTCCTCCTCCGAGTCCTTCCCGGCGCCGGAGATCGTATCCTTGGCGCGGTGGACGGCGCCGGTGGCGGTCACCTGGGCAGCGGCCGCGACCTCGGGCGCCTTCTCCTTCACGGTCGCCGCGGCGTCATGGGCGGCCTTCTCCGCGGTCTCACGGGCCTGACCTGCACGGCGCTGGACCTCGGGATCCTCTGCGACCTGGCGGGCGGCCTGCTCCAGGGAGTCGTACGGTCCACGGCCCGCGCGCGAGCCCAGCACGAATCCGATCGCAAGACCGGCCAGGAACAAGAACTTCTTCATCGCTGCCTCCACGGTTGAGGGGGCGCCCTGGTTCCGGACGCCGACCACCGTATCGTGTCACACGCCTCATTCCCATGCAGATCCCGGATCGACCGTTCGGTCCCACCGCGCCGGGGTCGGCGTCGGCCGCTCGGAACGCATAGCATCGGCATGCGGGGCACCGTCGCCCCGAGCCGCCACGATGCACACGGATCGCACCCGGACGTCCGTGATCGAGGAGTACACCGCCGTGTCACCGCAGCACCCGTCACCGCCCCCGCACCCGTCGTCGACGCCTCCCTCGACGCAGTCCTCATCGTCGTTCCCGTCGACCCGCCGGACCGCGCTGACCATCCAGGATGTCTCCGCTCAGGTGCGCACCTGGCTGGACGAGGCTGCGCTGCGACCGGTGCCCAGCTCGGCCAGAATGCTGAGCGATCTGCTGCGTGATCCCGACGGGCTCGAGTTCGCCCTCGCCTTCGTGGACCGGGTCATCCGGCCCGAGGATCCGCGGGCCGGAGCCGCCGAGCTGCGGCGACTGGCCGCGAACCCGCCGGCCTTCCTCCCGCCCATGCTGCGCCGCGTCGTCGCCCTCGGCGGGACCGGGTCCCACCTGGCCCCGTCGGCCGTGATCGCCACCGCCCGCGCGACCATGCGCAAGATGGTCTCGCACCTCATCCTCGACGCCCGCCCCCGCCCCCTGCGCCGTACCATCCCGGCGCTGACGGCGGACGGCACCCGCCTGAACCTGAACCTGCTGGGCGAAGCGGTGCTCGGCGCCCAGGAGGCCGCCCGGCGCCTGGCCGGGGTGTGGGAGCTGCTGATGCGGGAGGACGTCGACTACGTGTCGATCAAGGTCTCCGCCGTGGTCGATCACCTGCCGCCCGCCGCGGCCGATGAGACGGTCGCGCACACCGTCGAGACGCTGCTGCCGATGTTCCTGGACGCCTCTCGGACGGAGCAGCCCCCGTTCATCAACCTGGACATGGAGGAGTATCGGGATCTCGAGATCACCCTGCGGGTCTTCGAACAGCTTCTGGACCGGCCCGAGCTGAGGGACTTCCGGGCCGGGATCGTGCTGCAGGCCTACCTGCCTGATGCCCCGGCCGCGATGCGGCGCCTGCAGGACTTCGCCCGCCGGCGTGTGGAGGCGGGTGGCGCCCCGATCAAGGTGCGACTGGTCAAGGGTGCGAACCTACCGCTCGAGCAGGTCGAGGCCGCACTGCACGGCTGGCGGCAGGCACCGCTGTTCAGCAAGGAGGAGACCGACGCCCAGTACAAGCGGATGCTGCTGGACACGCTCACCCCGGAGGCTCTCGAGGCGGTCCATCTGGGGGTGGCCGGTCACAACCTGTTCGACATCGCCTTCGCACACCTCCTGATGCTCGAGCGCGGCATCGCCAGGGAGGGCCGCGGCGGGGTCGAGTTCGAGATGCTCGCCGGGATGGCTCCCGCCCAACAGGCCGTGGTGCAGGAGGCCACCGGCACCATGCGGCTCTATGTGCCGGTGGTCGCACCCGAGCAGTTCGACGTGGCGGTCTCCTATCTGGTGCGCCGGCTCGAGGAGGCGGCCGCACCGCAGAACTTCCTCTCGGCGGTGTTCGACCTCGGCACCTCCCCGGAGCTGTTCGACCGAGAGGAGGCGCGGTTCTCCCGCGCCCTGGAGCGTGCCCTCCAGGGGGACTCAGTGCCCACCCACCGAGATCAGGACCGCTCCCGGGAGGGCGTCGACGGGCCGCCGGAACTGGGATCAGCCGTGCTGCCCGCCCTGCCGGGACGCTTCCGCAACACCCCGGACACCGATCTGTCCACCGCGGTGAACCAGGACTGGGCCGCCACCATCAGCCACCGCATCCGCGGGTCGAGGCTCGGCATCGTGGAGGCCGACGCCGCCCGGCTCGCCACGCCCGGGGAGGTCGCCGAGGTGATCAGTCGCAGCCTCACAGCGCAGCCGCGCTGGGCAGGCGTCGGGCTGGAGAAGCGAGCGCTGGTGCTGCGGCGGGTCGCGCGGCTGCTGGCCGTGCACCGGGCCGAGCTGCTCGAGGTGATGGCGGCGGAGACCGGCAAGACGATCGAGGAGGGCGACCCCGAGGTCAGCGAGGCGATCGACTTCGCCCTCCACTATGCCGAGCAGGCCGATCAGCTGCTGGCCGAGAAGGATCTGCGCTGCACACCGCGCGCGCTGACCCTGGTCACCCCGCCCTGGAACTTCCCCGTGGCGATCCCCACCGGCGGGGTGCTCGCAGCGCTCGTGACCGGCAGCGCCGTGATCATGAAGCCCGCACCCCAGGCCCGCCGCTGCGGGGCGCTGCTGGGGTCGCTGATGCACCGCGCCGGGGTCCCGGAGGACGTGCTGCAGATCGTCGATGTGCCCGAGGACGAGACCGGTCGGGCCCTGATCACCGATCCGCGGATCGACCAGCTGATCCTCACCGGCGCCTTCGAGACCGCGTCCCTGTTCGCCTCCTGGCGCCCCGAGCTGCGGATCCTCGCCGAGACCAGCGGGAAGAACGCGATCGTGGTGACCCCGCACGCGGATCTGGACCTGGCGGCGAAGGACGTCGCCCAGAGCGCCTTCGGGCATGCCGGCCAGAAGTGCTCGGCCGCGTCCCTGGTGATCCTGGTGGGATCGGCCGCGCGCTCCCGTCGGTTCTCCGCCCAGCTCGCCGATGCCGTGCTGTCGCGGCAGGTGGGCCACCCGATGGATCCGACCGCCCAGATGGGTCCGATCATCGAGCCGCCGCGGGCGAAGCTGCGCTCCGGCCTGACCGAGCTCGGGCCGGGTGAGCGCTGGCTGACGGCGCCGAAGCAGCTGGACGACGCCGGGACGCTGTTCACCCCGGGGGTGCGCGAGCGCGTGCGGGAAGGCTCCGAGTTCCACCTCACCGAGTACTTCGGGCCGGTGCTGGGGATCATGCACGCGGACACCCTCGAGGACGCGGTGCGGATGCAGAACGCCACCGCCTACGGGCTCACCGCCGGGCTGCACTCCCTGGACCCGGACGAGATCGCCTGGTGGACTCAGCACGTGCAGGCCGGGAACCTGTACGTCAACCGCGGCATCACCGGCGCGGTCGTGCAGCGCCAGCCCTTCGGCGGCTGGAAGCGCTCCGCGGTGGGCCCCACCGCGAAGGCCGGTGGACCGAACTATCTGCTCACCCTGATGGACGTCTCCGACGCCGACGGCGTTCCCGCGGGAACGCCTGGTGCCACCGACATGCCACCCAGCGATTCCACCGAGCCGTTCGCGGACTCCTCCGCCGAGCCGCCCGACTCCTCCGCTGAGCCGCCCGACGCCTCTGCCGAGCGCTCCACCGGGTCCTCCGCGGACCCCGCCGCCGGCGCGACATGGCTGGATC
This sequence comes from Candidatus Brachybacterium merdigallinarum, assembly GCA_019115335.1. Lineage (GTDB taxonomy): Bacteria > Actinomycetota > Actinomycetes > Actinomycetales > Dermabacteraceae > Brachybacterium > Brachybacterium merdigallinarum. Next base: position 3,616 of record DXDT01000249.1, on the reverse strand, counting down.
GCGCCCGCGCCTCGGACCGTCACCACTGGGCGACCACCTTCGCCGCCCGGGACATACAGCAGCTGCACGGTGAGATCAACCTGCTGCGCTGCCTGCCACTGCCGGTGCTGGTGCGCTGCACCGCGGAGACGGATGCCGCGACGCTCGAGCGCGTCCTGCACGCGGCGAGCACCGCGGGCGCCCCCGTCGAGGTCTCCCTGGACCACGCGACGGTCCAGGCCGCGGGCTCGTTGGACGGGGACCCAGGTTCGACGGGCAACGCCCCGCGAACGACGGCCGGGGGCCCGGGCACGAGGGACGAGGCCGCGGGGGCGACAGGCGGCGGCGTGGGTGCCCGGCCGGGGGCGCACCAGCTCGTCGGGGCGGTAACGCGGAGCGGGCTGTCGTCGGAGGCGATCCGGTGGGAGAGCACCGCGGACCTCGCTCAGCGCCTCTCTGAGCTCCCCCAGTCCCGGATCCGTCTGCTGGGCACGGCCGATGCGACGCTGCGCCAGGCTCTCGCCGCGAACCTCGAGGTCGCCCTGTTCGACGCCCCGGTCACCGTCAGCGGGCGCGTCGAGCTGCTGCCGTTCCTGCGGGAGCAGGCGATCAGCGCGACGAACCACCGCTACGGCACTCCACTGCCGCACCCGCTGGACCTCAACGGCGGGGCGGACTGGGAGCGCGGCCCCACCTCGCCCTGACCGCGGCAAGTCCCTCTCCCCCGTGCACTGACCGGCGCCAGCCCTGCCCCGCCCGCCACTCGTTCGTCCTCCCTCACTTCCGAGGTCGGCATCTGCGCCGCTAACCGCGCCTGGTAGCGGCCCACATGCCGACCTCGTCTGCGTCAGGCGTCTACCCCGAGTCCCCCAGCCCTCGCTCGCCTCTGCCCACGTTCATTCCCAGCCCTCGCTCGTCCCCCAGCCCTCGCTCGCATCTGCCCGTGTTCGCCCCTGCCCTCGTTCGCCCCTAGCCCTCGCTCATCCCCTGCGAGGTCGGCATTTGCGCCGCTATGGGACGGTCTTGGCGGCCTGAGAGTCGACCTCGTCCACCGTGGTTTCCCCGCCTTTCCCCTCTCGTCCTTCCCCGCCTTTCCCGACTCTGTGGTCCCCGGGGGTCGCTCGCGGTCCTGCTATTGGGGAGGAACGACCGGCGGACGCTCCCACCTGGGTACTGTGAAGAACTCCTGACCCCGGGCTGCGTCCCGGCCACCCTGGGGGCATGTCTCGCCCGCCCGCCCCGCTGCTGCTCCCCGGTGACCCGGTCGTCTTCACGGCGGCTGAAGCGCTGGGGCATGGCATCTCGCGGTCACGCCTGCGCCGGGCTGACCTCGAGTCTTTGGGCACCGGGATCCACCGGCTCAGTGGAAGCAGACCGACCGAGAGGGATCTCGCGGCCGCCATGTGCCGTCAGGACCTGTCGGTCGTCGTCCATCGCGTGAGCGCCGCCCGGTTCTGGCGGTTCCCACTGCCGGGCCGCCAAGCCGTGCCCGCTGAGATCCGCCCAGACGAGAAGGGCACGCCGCGCTTCGCCACGGCGGATCCGCACAGCCAGGGCATGGTGAGGATCGAGGTGAGGCGGCTCCTGCAGCTCGCCGGGCCGGGCCGGAAGCGGCGTCACACCTCGCTGATCCGCTGGAGCCCCGCCTCGATCCCGCTGGATGAGCGAGTCCGCATCGGAGATCTTCAGGTGACCACACGGATCCGCACCCTGCGTGACCTGGCTCCGATCCTCACGATGGACGAGCTGGTCATGATCGGCGATCACCTGGTGCGTCGACCGCGACCGGATCTCGAAGGCGGCCGTGACGAGCCCTATGCCTCGATCTCCCAGCTCGTCTCGATGGCGGACTCCTACGAGGGTCGAGGGGCACTCGCGCTCAGGGAGGCGATGCGCCTCATCCGCACCAGCAGTGATTCGCCGGCCGAGACCCAGCTGCGTCTCGCCGCCGTTCGAGGAGGGTTGCCGGAGCCGCTGGCCAATGCTCCGGTACGGATCGGCTCCGTGAATCTGGGGGAGCCCGATCTGCTGTGGCGCGAGTGGAAGGTGATGGCCGAGCACGAGGGGCCGCGTCATCGCACACCGCAGCAGCAGGCCAAGGACATCGCTCGGACGGAGAAGCGGGTGAACGCCGGGTGGACCGAGATCAGGACCACCGCCCCGGACCTGCGCAACGACTGCGCCCGCGGGGTCCACCGCATCCGTGAAGCTCTCCGCAACCACGGCTGGCAGGGGTGATCCCCAAGGCTGAGGCGCGGCAGCGACTCGAAAGGCTGAACTGCGGCAGTGACTCGAAAGGCTGAGTTTCGGGAGTGACCCTCAGGGCTGAGCAGCAGCCCCGCCCGTCCCTGCTGCCCTTCGCCGCCACCTCACTCCGTCCCCCACTCCGCCCCCGCCCCGGCGAAGTCGACTTTTGAGCCGCTGAACCAGCTCGATAGCGGCTCAAAAGTCGACCTCGCCGGGCAGAGCCGGGGTGGGCAGTGGCCGGGCCGGGCCGAGCCGGGCAGAGCCGGGTCAGGTAGGGCCGGGCAGGGCAGAGCCGGGCCGGGGTGGGCAGTGGCTGGTGCGGGGCGGGGCGGGGACGCCTGATCAGGCGGAGGTGGCTCCGAGGCGGGCGCCCTCGGGGACCTCTCCCCCTTCGGCGCCGAGCACGGCATCACCGGTGACGATGACGTCCGGGCCGAAGGTCCAGTCGCCCTGGATCTCGAGGCTGCTCGCGCCCTGCAGCGAGGGGACGCCGTGGGGGAAGCGGGGCTCGAAGTCCTGGATCAGCTTGTACGAGTCGGCGGCGAGCGAGACCGTCGGCACCTTCTCGACCTGTTGGACCAGAGCGGAGCGCTCGTCGAGCCGGTAGACGTCCGAGCGCACCAGCAGCAGGTCGCTGGTGGCCTTGACGGGCAGGAACCGGTCCCTGCCCACCACCAGGGCGGTCGCGCCGTCGAACACCTCGATCGCAGCGCCCATCGCCGTCTCGATCTGGTAGACGGGGGTGGAGGTCTTGTCGGCCGGATCCACGGTCTTCTCATTGCGGATCAGCGGCAGGCCCATCACGCCCTTGCGCTCGGTGAGGATGGCCTGGAGCTGCTCGAGGTCCCACCACAGGTTGTTGGTGTGGAAGAAGGGGTGGCGATGCTCGTCGGTGAAGTAGTCCATCTCCTCCGCCGGGGTCTGAGCGGTGTCGCGCAGGATGAGGCGACCGTCGGACTTCCGCACCGCGAGGTGGCCGCCCTTGCGATCGGCGGGGGTGCGGCGGCACAGCTCGGCGGCGTAGGGGGCGCCGGTGGAGGCGAACCAGGAGGCGATCACGGGGCTGGGGACGGTGCCGAGGTTGTCGGAGTTGGAGACCGAGGCGTACTTGAACCCGGCGTCCAGCAGCTGCTGGAGAAGTCCGGAGGTCTGCAGGGCGGTGTAGATGTCGCCGTGACCGGGCGGGCACCACTCGAGGTCCGGGTCCGCCTCCCAGTCGACGGGGGTGAGGTCGTCGGTGCGGAGCTTGGGCTCGCGGTTCTGCAGGAAGTCCAGCGGCAGATCGCCGACGGGCAGATCGGGATACTTCGCGAGCACCTCGAGGGTGTCCTCACGGGTGCGGAAGGAGTTCATGAACACCAGCGGCAGGCGGGAGTTGGTGCCGCGGCGG
>DXDT01000248.1 GCA_019115335.1 Candidatus Brachybacterium merdigallinarum | reverse complement strand
GCCCGCTACATGCAGATCCTCTCCCCCGAGCTGTGCGAGGAGCTGACCGGACGGGCGATCAACATCCACCACTCCTTCCTGCCCGGGTTCAAGGGCGCGAACCCGTACCGGCAGGCCCATGCCCGCGGGGTCAAGCAGATCGGGGCGACCGCGCACTTCGTCACCAGCGATCTCGACGAGGGTCCGATCATCGAGCAGGACGTGATCCGGGTGGACCACACCCGCTCCCCGCAGGAGCTGATGGCGATCGGTCAGGACGCCGAGGTGCGGACCCTGCGCCAGGCCGTGGCCTGGTTCGCCCAGCACCGGGTCCTGCTGGACGGGACGCGCACGGTCGTCTTCCGCTGAGCGCGTTCCCGCGAGAACCGGCCGCGGTGGTTCAGAAGACGGGGCGGCCCCCGGTCACTCCCAGCACGGTGCCGGACACGAAGCTGGCCTCTGCCGGGCTGGCGAGGAACACGAAGGCACCAGCGCATTCGGCGGGTTGGCCAGCGCGGCCCAGCGGCGTGTTCTTCCCGAAGTCCACGTAGTCGTCGCTGCTCCGGGTCGCGACGTTCAGCGGCGTCCAGATCGGACCGGGGGCGACCGCGTTGACCCGGATCCCGCGCGGTCCCAGATCCGCGGCGAGGTTGACCGTGACGTTGTTGATCGCCGACTTCGTCGCCGCATAGTCCATCAGCGGCACCGAGGGGTCGTAGCTCTGGATCGACGAGCAGTTGATGATGCTCGCCCCCGCCCCCAGATGCTTGGCCGCCTCCTGCGAGATCCAGAACAGGGCCTCGAGATTGGTGGTCAGCGTGCGGTGCAGCCGCTCGGAGTCGATCCCGGCCAGACCCTGCGGCTCTGCCCGGCCCCATTGGAAGGCCGCATTGTTGACCAGCACGTCGAGATGGCCGAATTCTTCGACGGTGCGAGTGACCAGGGAGCGCGCCATGTGCTCCTCACGGATGTCACCGGGCAGAAGCAGAGCACGGCGGCCGGCGTCCTCGATCCAGCGCCGCGTCTCCTCCGCGTCCTCCTGCTCCTCGGGCAGATAAGAGATCGCGACATCGGCGCCCTCGCGGGCGAAGGCGATCGCGACGGCACGGCCGATGCCCGAGTCGCCGCCGGTGATCAATACCGTCATGTCGGACAGCCGGTCGTGGCCGCGGTAGGTGCTCTCGCCGTGGTCCGGCACGGGCCGCATCGGCGCGGAGAGGCCGGGGGGCTGCTGATCCTGCGGCTCGAACGACGGTTCGGCCTGCGGGTTCGCGAGCTCCCGGGCGCGACGGGCGACCGGCGCGAGGAGTCGGTCCTGGTCCTGGGTCATGATGGCTCCTTCGATGTCGCGAGGTCGAGACCATCACGCTACTGCGATGGAGCAGTCAGGACAGCGATTCGAACGAGCGGTCGGTCCGCACTTCTTCGACGCGCTGCGCGGCGGCGCGGGAATCATCCCTCCACCCGGCCCGCAGCGGCGAAGCCCTGGCCGAGGTTGCGGCCCAGGAACAGGTACAGCAGGCCGATTCCTCGATCTCCACCGGCACCCCGTCCATGAATCCCTTGGTGAGGAAGATCGCGTACGGCAGGGCGCTCGCCCCCAGGAACAGGATCGCACCGAGCATCGAGTCGATCAGGTTGACCTGCACGAACAGCGAGTAGACGGGGATCATGAACGCTGTGATCGGCAGCCCCGTGGAGAAGATGATCGTCAGCAGCAGCGGCCGCTTGGCCCGGACCGGAACCGCGACATCGGGTAGGCGCACAGCACCGCGGCGGTCATCGTCAGCAGCGTCGCCCCGCCGCACAGCAGCAGGGAGTTCCACAGCGGGCGGAACGTCGTCTCCGTGATCCAGGCGGCGATCTCGATGGAGGTGACGATGAAGGTCAGCACCCGGTTCGCGCGTTCCATCAGCAGGGCCAGCAGCATGCCCAGGATGTTCTGGCCGATCACCGCGGAGACGATGGTGAACACCAGGGTCAGCTCCACGGAGTTCCAGAGGTCCCCGTCGGTGAGGGCGGCGGTGAAGTTGTCCAGCCCCACGAAGCTGGTGTCGGAGGCGCCGTCGCCCCGGATCGCGCTGTCGGTGAAAGCGAGGTACAGCGAGTACAGGATCGGCCCCAGCATGAAGCCGATCAGCAGCACTCCCGCCGGCAGCATCGGGCCCGAGCGGCCGGCCGTCAGACGGTTGCCCAGCGTGGTGCGACGACGGGCGGGGGCGGCCTCGGTGGCGGGCTCTGCCCGGGATGCCGTGATGCTCATGCGCCGGCCTCCTGAACGTTCTCCGCACCGACGATGTCGGGGACCTGGGCGTCGTAGGCCGCGGCGGCGTCCTCCGGGGAGGAGCCGGCCATCACGGCCTCCATCGCCTCCTGGATCGCACTGGAGACCTCCGGATAGGCGGGCAGTGCGGGCCGGTAGTAGGCGGTCTCCAGCAGGTCGGTGAAGGAGCCGACGGCCGGCGAGTAGCTGAGGTACTCCTCGTTCTCGGCGACGTCCTCGCGCACCGAGATGTGGTTGTCGTTCTGCGCGTAGGTCACCAGGGTCTCGGTGGAGACCAGCTTCTGGAGGAATCGGAAGGCGATGTCGCGGTCGGTGACGTACTGCGGGATCGGGAGTCCCCAGCCTCCGGCCAGGGTGACGGTGCCGGTGCCGCCGCCGTCCTAGGTGGGCATGTCCGCCAATCCCACCACGTCCGGCCACTCGGGCCAGGGGCGCCCCGCGGTCTCGGTCCAGTTCTGGGAGATCCAGGAGCCGTCGATGAGGATGCCGAGCTGCGCATCCGGCAGCAGGCTGGTGTAGATCTGCTTGGAGTTGTTCGGGTCCAGCAGGGAGCTCAGCGGCATCGTCAGCTCCTCCTCCAGCAGCGTCGCGAGGAACTCCAGGGAGTCGATGAAGCCCTGGGAGCCGAGCACCCATTTCCGGGAGTCCTCGTCCTACAGCCCGGTGCCGTCGCCGGTCCCGTACAGGAGCATCTCGAAGCCCTGCATCGAAGCCTTTCCCCTGCGGGGTGCCCGCGAACATGAACATCGGGGTGGCCTCGCTGCCGGAGTCCCGGAGGGCTCTGGCCGCCTCGAGGATCTCCTCCCAGCTGGAGGGCTGCCAGTCCTCGGGCAGTCCGGCCTCGGCGAACACCTCGCGGTGGAACCACAGGGCGCGGGTGTCGGTGGTGATGGGCACGCCGTAGATCTCGCCGTCCTCGCCGGTGACCGCCTCCTTGGGGGCGTCGGCGACGTCGTCCCAGTGCTCCCACCCCTCGATCAGGTCGGTCATCCGCTGCAGGTACCCGGCTCCGACGTCGGACAGCAGGATGAAGGAGTCCTCGTAGACCAGGTCGGGACTGGTGCGGGGCGAGCTCATCAGCAGCTCGTTCTTGGTGAAGTAGTCGTTCTCGGAGGCGACGATGGGAACCAGCTCGACCACCAGCTCCGGATTGTCGGTCGAGAACTCCTCCGCCGCGGCCGTGATCCACTCCTGCTTGATCGTGCCGGACCCGAACTGCTGGAACGCGATGCGGATCGTGTTCGGGTCGCGGTTGCTGCCCGAGCACGCCGTCAGGCTCGCCAACGGCACCAGTGCCGCCGCCCCGCGGTGAAGCGGAGGAAGGAGGGGCGGTCGGCACGCAACAGGGTGTGCGGTGCAGGGGACACGAGACCTCCTCGTCCTCGTCGTCCCTGCACGCTAGCCTGGGTGGCGCCCGTCACGGAAGACTCGGCGTGTCTGTCTCCTCAGCGGCGAGCCCGGCCCACTCCCTGCGCCCGCTCGGCGTCGGCGTAGCGCATCCCGGGTGGGACCTGGGCGATCTCGAACCATTCCGCCGCGCGCTCGAGCAGGCGCACATCATGCCAGGGGACCTCGAAGCCGGGATCCTGCCAGCGGGTCAGGGCGACCTCCTGCCGGCGGCCGGCCGCGGCCAGCAGGAGCCGGCGCAGCCGGGACAGCGGATGGGGGCTGGCGCGACCGGATTCCGGGATCGCGACCGCTCCGCCGAGATCCAGCGGCCAGATGGTCTCGCCCCAGTGCAGGGCGAGGTCCGTGCCGCTGCCGGAGATCACGGCGGGCAGGCGCAGCTCATGGGCCCGCACCGGGCGGGGAGGCAGCGGGGTGCCGCGCTCGAACACCTCGGGCTGGACCCAGGCGCCCGGCAGCAGCACCCGGGCGGCGCTGCGCACGTCCACCAGCAGGGCGTCGGCGAAGGGCTGCAGGGGGCTGCTGAGGCGACCGGACCAGGCCAGATCGCGGCGTGGTGCGGCGAGCAGCCGCACCTCGGCGACGTCACCGGGCGCGGTGGTCAGCGGGATCTCGACCCGGGTGCCGGGCAGCAGCTCGCTCCCGGTGCGGCGGAGCGAGGAGGTCATCGGCGGAAGCGGGTCTCGGGACGATCCTCGAGGGCGAGCTGCAGCTGGTCGAGGAAGTGCTCCTTCATCGGCGGCGGCTGATCCACCGGGAACCAGCGCGCCTCGGTGTTCTCGCCGTCGGCGGGGAAGGGATCCCCGCTGACGTGCTCGCAGACGAAGCAGTGCACCAGGTACTGGGCGCGGTCGCCGTTGACGTGGGTCTGCGGCGGGTGGGCGCGCACATCGATCAGCCGCACCGGCGTGCATTCCATGTCGGCCTCCTCGCGCACCTCGCGCACCGCCGCGGTGGCGGGCTCCTCCCCCGGGTCGACGATGCCGGTCACCGGGGTCCACGCATCATTGTCGGCCCGGCGCACGGCGAGCGTCCGCTCGCGGGGCGGGTCGAGCACGATCGCCGTCACCGCGGGCAGCCACAGCAGATCGTGCCCGATGCTGCGGCGCAGCTCGAGGATGAAATCAGGCGTGGGCACAGCACCTCCCCTTCCGCCCGGGGCGCACTGTCCTCACGCGCCCGCCAGGGCGGCGAGGACGGCGATCAGCCCGAGCAGGAGGGGCAGCCCGAAGGAGATCAGCATCGTGATCACGAAGATGGCCCCGATGATGATCAGCAGGATCGTGCCCACCTTGTTCATGGTGCGGGCCGACTGCGGATCGGTGTCCATCTGCACCAGCGCGATGATGCCGAAGATCGCGGGGATCATGCCTGCGCACAGCGCTCCCGCCACGATCAGGAGGATCGCACGGTTCTGGATCGAACTGCGATCGGGCGCCGGAGCGGGGCGAGGCGGGTGGTACGGCCCGGGATGGGTCACGGTCTCTCCAGATCAGCGACGGGGTCGGTGGGGCAGGATCAGTCGGCCAGCGGGCGCCCGTGGGCATCGCGCTGGAACTGCTCGGACCTGGCGAGCACCATGATGCCCTCGACCAGTCCCCACAGGGCACCGAAGCCGCAGGTGACGAGGGTGACGACGATCTGGATGATGCCGATGGTCGTGTATCCCATCAGGAAGCGGTGCACGCCCCAGCCACCCACGAAGATCCCGAGCAGGCCCACCAGCAGTCGGCTCTGGCCCTGTTCGCCGGGAGCGGCGCCTGCGCCCGCAGGTGCCAGCCCGCCGACGGGCGGGGCGCCGTACGGGGAAGCGCCCGAGGGCGCGAAGGGATCCGGTGCCGAGGACTGGCCGTAGGGATCCTGCGCGGACGGCTGACCGACCGGATCCTCCGGTACCGAGGGCTGACCGAACGGGTCCTGGGCGGAAGGCTGACCGTAGGGGTCCTGGGCGGACGGCTGGCCCTGGTCCGCAGGCGCCGCCCAGGGATCCTGCACGGGCTGCTGCGGGGCGGGATCCTGCGCGGGCGGAGCGGCCCACGGATCCTGCGCGGGCTGCTGGGCGTAGGGGTCCGCCGGCGGCTGAGGCTGGGACCAGGCGCTGCCCGCGGGGACGTCCCCGGCATCGGGCTGTGACTGCGGTCCGAAGTCCGGAGCCGGGGCGGCTCCGTAGGGATTCTGCTGTCCGTACTGACCGTCGGGGTGCTGCGGGGTCGAGGAGCCGTCGTCTGCAGGGTTGCTCATGGGGCCACCATACTGTCTGCGCCCCCGCGCACGACACCTGGGCGCTCAGCGGCGGCGCTTCTCCCGGATCCGCACCCCGATCACCACCGGAGTGCCGGTGAACTCGAACTCCTCGCGCAGGCGGCGCTCGATGAAGCGGCGATAGCCGTGCTCGAGGAAGCCCGAGGCGAAGATCACGAAGCGCGGCGGGCGAGTGCGGGCCTGGGTGGCGAACAGGACGCGCGGCTGCTTCCCGCCCCGCAGGGGGTGGGGATGCGCGGCGACCAGGGTGCCGAGGAAGGCGTTCAGCCGGCCCGTGGGGATGCGCTGGTCCCAGGATTCCAGCGCGGTCTCCAGCGCCGGGACCAACCGATCCGCATGTCGGCCCGTCTTCGCCGAGAGGTTCACGCGCGGAGCCCACGCCACATGGCCCAGATCCTTCTGGATCTCGTGCTCGAGCTGGTGGCGGCGCTCCTCGTCCAGCAGATCCCACTTGTTGAAGGCCAGCACCAGGGCGCGACCGGACTCCAGCACCATGTCGATGATCTTCAGGTCCTGGGTGGAGATCGTCTCCGAGGCCTCCAGGAGCACCACGGCCACCTCCGCGCGGTCCAGGGCCGCGCGCGTGCGCAGGGAGGCGTAGTAGTCCGCTCCTTGCTGCTGCAGGATGCGGCGTCGGATCCCCGCGGTGTCCACGAAGGTCCAGTCCCGCCCGCCCAAGCTGATCTTCTCGTCGACCGGGTCGCGGGTGGTGCCCGGGGTGTCATCGACCACTACTCGCTGCTCCCCGGCCAGCCGGTTCAGCAGCGAGGACTTGCCCACGTTCGGGCGCCCCACCAGCGCGACGCGGCGGGGACCATGGTCTACGGCCTCGCCGCGGCCGTGCTCGGGCAGCACCGCGAGCACGGCATCGAGCATGTCCCCGGAACCGCGGCCGTGCAGGGCGGAGACCGGGTGCGGCTCCCCGAGCCCCAGGTTCCACAGCGCTGCCGCCTCGAGCTCACCGCGAGGGTCGTCGACCTTGTTGGCGACCAGGATGATCGGCTGCTTCGAAGCGCGCAGCACCCGCAGCAGCTGCTCGTCGGTGGTGGTGATGCCCACGTTCGCATCGACCACGAACATCACCACGTCCGCGAGCTCCACGGCGATCTCGGCCTGCTCGGCGACCCGATGGGCGATGCCCTGGACCTTCTCCTCCCAGCCACCGGTGTCCACCAGCCAGAAGTCGCGACCGGCCCACTCCGCCTCGTAGAACACGCGGTCGCGGGTCACCCCGGGGACGTCCTCGACCACCGCCTCGCGCCGGCCGATGATCCGGTTGACCAGCGTGGACTTGCCGACGTTGGGACGGCCCACCACGGCGACCACCGGGAGCGAACGGGAGGCGGCGGCCGCGGGGAGCTCACCGTGCTCCTCGGTGAGCAGCGCGAGGTCCTCGGGGTCCAGGTCGTAGGCGTCCAGGCCGGCGCGCAGGGCGCGCTCGATCTCGTCATCGCTCGGGCCGGCGTCGCTCGGCGCCTCGGCGCCCGTCGTGCTCTCCGCCTCCTCGACCAGTTCCAGCACCTGCTCGACCACCGCATCGATGGGCAGGCCGGTGGTGTCGATAGTGGTCACGCCGTCGGCGGCGTGGAGGAACTGCGAGACCGTGGAGTCATCGCGGTCGCGGCGCAGCACCTGGTCGCTCATCCGGGCCCGGGTCTCGACGGAGTCCTCCAGGCCCAGCTCGGCGGCGCGGCGGCGCATCCGCTCCTCGTCGCTCGCGGTCAGCAGCACCCGCACCTGGGCGTCGGGTGCCACGACGGTGGTGATGTCGCGTCCCTCGGCCACGGCGAAGCCGCGCTCGGCGGCGGCGGCGAGCAGGATGTCCCGCTGTCGGCGCTGCAGCACAGGACGCACGAGCGTGTTGGTCGCCACGGTGCTGACCTGCTGGGAGATCTCCTCGCTGCGGATCAGGGCGGTGATGTCCCGGCCGTCGACGGCGACGGTCGCGCCGCTCGGCTCGGTGCCGAGCTCCAGGTCGAAGGCCTCCGCAGCGGCGGCGACGGCCTCCCGGTCGGCGAGGTCGATGCCGCGCTCCAGGCAGTGCCAGGCGAGGGCGCGGTACATTGCGCCGGTGTCGAGGAATCCGCCGTCCAGCGCCGCAGCGGTGCGACGGGCGACGGTGGACTTCCCGGATCCGGCCGGTCCGTCGATGGCGACGACGATCCCGATGGGCGGGGTCGCGGGTGCGTCGGGGAGGGAGGTCGGATCGGTGTGCATCCCAGAAGGATACGGGCGCTCCTCAGCTCTCTGCGACTCTCCAGCCCCGTTCCGTGAGGGATCCGATGAGCAGCTCCTCCCGCGTGGCGTCGATCGCGATGTGCGCGAGGCCCACGCGCTGGCCGAGCGAGTGCTCGAGGTGGAGGTCCTCGAGGTTCACGCCGATCTGTCCGATCTCGGTGAGGAGCCGGGCGAGCTCGCCGGGCTGGTCGGGCACCAGCACGATCACGGTGGCGAAGGCATCGGTGCCGGAGCCGTGCTTGCCGGGGATGCGCCGCACCCCGCGGTTGCCGTCCCCGATCAGCTCGGCGAGGGCGCGGCGGGACCCGATAGCAGGATCGGGGTCCCCCTCCAGGGTCGCCAGCGCCTCCTGGACCGCTGTCAGCCGTTCCTGCACGGAGGCGAGCACCGGGGCGAGAGCGGTGGCGTTCGCGCCCAGGATCTCGACCCAGAGGCGGGGGTCGGAATCCGCGATGCGGGTGGTGTCGCGCAGCCCCTGCCCGGCCAGGCCCAGCGCGGCCTCGCTGGGCTCGAGCAGGGTGGCCGCCAGCAGGCTCGACATCACCTGGGGCACGTGGGAGACATGGGCGACGGCGGTGTCGTGGGCGGCGGCGTCCATCACCACGGGCACGGCCCCGACCTCGGTGGCCAGGCCCTTCAGCAGGCTCACCGCGGCGGGGCGGGTGGTGGGATGCGGGACCACCACGAGCGGACGCCCGCTGAACAGGTCGCCGCGGGCGGCGATCACGCCGGAGACCTCACGGCCGGCCATCGGATGGGCGCCGACGTACCGCTCCAGCTGCTCGGGGGGGACCTGAGCGGCCAGTCCCCGCAGCACGGTCTCCTTGACGCTGGCGACATCGGTGACGATCGCCTCCGGCCAGGTGGCCAGGGCGCCTGCGAGCAGGGTCGCGGCGACGTCCGGCGGGGCGGCGACGATCACCAGCGCGGGATCGGGATCGGTCTCCGCGGCCAGCTCCCCCACCCCGAGCTCGACGGCCAGCGCAGTCGTTCCCGGGGAGACGTCCTGGACCTGCACGTCGACCCCGGCACGGCGCAGAGCGAGACCGAGGGAGCCACCGATCAGACCGGTGCCGATGATCCGCACCGGCGAGGGCACCAGGGTTCCGGGCGTCACATCCCCACCTCCGCCATCAGGGTGCCGAGCTCGCGGTCGGTGAGCCGGCGCGTGCTCCCGGCGGCGAGGTCGCCCAGCAGCACCGGACCGATGCGGGTGCGCACCAGAGCGGTCAGCTCGAAGCCCTGGGAGGCGAACATGCGGCGCACGATCCGGTTGCGGCCCTCGTGCAGGGTCACCTCGACGACCGCCTCGCGGCCGTCCTGGGCGAGCACCCGGGCACGATCGGCGTGGGCGGGCCCGTCCTCCAGCTCGACGCCGTCACGCAGCGCCTTGACCAGGCCCCGGGGCGGACCGCCCGGGGCGTCGAAGCGGCACACGTACGTCTTCTCCACCTCGAAGGCGGGGTGCATGAGGCGGTGGGCGAGATCGCCGTCGTTGGTCAGCAGCAGCAGCCCCTCCGTCTCGTAATCCAGCCTCCCCACGTGGTAGAGCCGCTGGGAGTACTCAGCGGTGAACTCGGTGAGGTCGCGGCGGCCCTGCGGATCGCTCATCGCGGAGACGACGTGGCGGGGCTTGTGCAGGGCGACGGTGACCTTCTCGGTGTCCAGCTGGAGCCGGCGACCGTCCACGTGCACCGCCTGGGCGATCGGGTCCACGCGCACCCCCTGCTCGGTGACGATGACACCGTCGACCATCACCCGACCGGCGGAGATCAGCGCCTCGCAGGCGCGGCGGGAGCCGAACCCGGCCCGGGCCAGCACCTTCTGCAGCCGCTCCCCCTCCGCCTGGTGGACCTCCGCGGCGGGGTCCTCGCCGCCGGCCGCCCGATCCGTGCGCGGAGCGCCCTCGTCATCCAGCAGGCGCACCTGCTTGGGCGGGGTGAAGGCGCTGCGGCGACGGCGAGAGGAGGAGGCCGCCATCATGCCGCGGCGCCGCGGGCGATCAGCTCACGGGCCAGCTGACGATAGGAGCCCGCGCCCTTGTTCGAGGAGGCGAAGGTGATGATCGGCTCGGCGGCGACCGAGGCGTCGGGGAACTTCACGGTGCGGTTGATCGCGGTGTGGAACACCTTGTCGGGGAACGCCTCGACCACGCGCTGGCACACCTCGCGGGCGTGCAGGGTGCGGGGATCGAACATCGTCAGCAGGATGCCGTCGACCTCGAGGCGAGGGTTGATGCGGTCCTGCACCTTCTCGATCGTCTCCACCAGCAGCGCCACACCGCGCAGCGCGAAGTACTCGGCCTCCAGCGGGATCATCACGCCGTGGCTGGCGGCCAGCGCATTGATGGTGAGCAGGCCCAGCGAGGGCTGGCAGTCGATGATGATCACGTCGTACTGATCGGCGACCGGGCGCAGCACGCGCGCCAGGGCCATCTCGCGCGCCACCTCGTTGACCAGCGTCACCTCGGCGGCGGAGAGGTCGATGTTCGCGGGCAGCACGTCGAGATCCGGGGTCGAGGTCTGCTGGATCACCTCGCGGACGTCGTGCCCCCGCTCCATCAGCAGGTTGTAGACGGTCACGTCCAGCTCGTAGGGGTTGATCCCGGTGCCAGCGCTGAGGGCGCCCTGCGGGTCCAGGTCCACCAGCAGCACCTTGCGCCCCAGCTCCGCCAGCGCGGCGCCCAGGTTGATCACGCTGGTGGTCTTCCCCACCCCGCCCTTCTGATTGACCATCGAGATGATGCGGGCCGGACCGTGGGAGTCCAGCGGGGCGGGCTCCGGGAACTGGGGCATCGGCCGGCCGGTGGGGCCCAGGTCGATGTCCAGCTGCTGGGAGGAGGTCGAGCTCACGTCGGTGTCCTGTCGTCGGCGTCGTGGTCTGCTTCCGGCTCGCACCGGTCCGCTCGCGGGCGGGCGCCCGGTCTGCTCCAGGCCCGGGAGGGTCTGCTGGAGATCGCCGTCCTCGGCGAGGGCGGCGGGACCGGTCCCGCGCGTCGCGGTGGTGCGTACGTCGCCCGGCAAGTCTAAGCCCCCCGCCTGGCCCGCGGATGCGCCTCGGCGTGGGCCTCGCGCAGGGAGTCCACGGTGACCTCCGTGTACAGCTGGGTGGTGGTGACCGAGGCATGACCCAGCAGCTCCTGGACGCTGCGCACATCCGCCCCGCCCAGCAGCAGATGCGTGGCGAAGGAATGGCGCAGGGTGTGGGGGCTGATCGGCTCGGACAGATCCGTCAGCTCCGCCGTCTCCGCGCAGCGGCGCACCACCTGCCACGCGGCCTGCCGGGTCAGCCGAGTGCCGCGGGCGCCGAGCAGGATCGCGGGGGTGCCGCGGCCGCGCGCGGCCAGGGCCGGCCGGCCACGGGTCAGGTACGCCTCCAGGGCCTCCAGGGCATAGCGACCGATCGGCACCACGCGCTGCTTGTCCCCCTTGCCGTGCAGCCGGGCGGAGCGCTCGCTCAGGTCGATGTCGTCCACGTCCATCCCGATGACCTCGGAGATCCGTGCGCCGAGGCCGTACAGCAGCTCCATCAGCGCATGGTCGCGCAGCGCCCGCTCGGTGGCCAGCGACCCGGTGCCGGGCCGTGCGGCGGCGGCGATGAGCGCTTCGACCTGGCTGATCGAGAGGGGGTGCGGGAGCCGGCGGGACTGGGCGGGAGTGGGCAGCACACGGCTCGGGTCCCCCGTGCGGGAGGCCTGCTCGGCGTCGAGGAAGGAGTGGAAGCCCCGCACCGAGGCCAGGGCCCGAGAGGCGGAGGATGCCGAGAGCGGGGCACCGCCGTCCTCCCCGGTCCGCACCGCCTGCAGCCACTGGCCGAGATCCGCGGGCGTGACGGCGAGGGGGTCTACCCCGCGGCCGTCCAGGTGCCTCAGATAGCGGAGCAGATCGCGCTGGTACGCGGAGACGGTGTTGACGGCCAGGCCGCGCTCGATGCGCAGATGGCTGAGGTACTGCTCGAGCAGGCGCCGGTCCCCGGGGCGGAGCGCCTCCGTCCCGGACCGGGGGTGCGCACCGCCGCCAGGAGTCACAGGCTCACGAAGGGATCGATCGCGAGGACGACGAAGAGGATGGTGAGGTAGAAGATCGACCCGTGGAAGACGCTCATCGGCTGCAGCGCCCTCCCGGTCTTCCCCTGATAGGTGCGCACCGTGTAGCGAGCGATCAGGAAGCCGAAGTATGCGGCGGCCACGATCGCTCCCACGAGGTAGACGATCCCGGTGTGGCCCAGCGGCACGATCGCGAAGCTCGAGGCGATCATCAGGACGGTGTAGAACACCATCTGACGGGCCACGGCGCGGCGGGAGGCGACCACGGGGAGCATCGGCACGCCGGCGGTCTCGTAGTCCTTGGAGAACTTCTCCGCGAGCGGCCAGTAGTGCGGCGGGGTCCAGAAGAACACCACCAGGAAGAGGAACACCGCGGTCCAGGAGACCGTTCCCGTCACCGAGGACCAGCCGATCAGCACCGGCATGCAGCCCGCGATCCCGCCCCAGACGATGTTCTGGGAGGTGCGGCGCTTGAGGATCATCGTGTAGAAGACCACGTACAGCAGGATCGCGGCCCCGGCGAGGCCGGCGGAGGCCCAGTTCACCAGCAGACCCAGCCACAGCACCGAGACGATCGACAGGCTGATCCCGAAGATCAGGCAGCTGCGCGGGGAGATCTCCCCGGTCACCAGCGGGCGGTTCTTGGTCCGCTTCATCTTCGCGTCGATGTCGCGGTCCAGGTACATGTTCAGGGCGTTGGCACCGCCGGCGGCGAGATAGCCGCCGATCAGGGTGGCGAGGATCAGCCCCAGCGACGGGAAGCCGCCCTCGGCGAGGAACATCACCGGGATGGTGGTGATCAGCAGCAGCTCGATGATGCGCGGCTTGGTCAGGGCGACATAGCCGCGGATCACCTCGCGCAGCGGGCGGCGCGAGGGCTCCGGCGCGGAGGGCGTGCTGGCGACTCCTGCAGTGCGCGAGTCGCTCGGGGAGGCTCCCTGGGTGGCGGTCACCGCTCACCATCCTTTCGTCACGGCGTCGGCGCAGGCCCGGGGACCGGGAATGCTGCGGGGGCGGGGTCCGCTGCCGGTCCGGCCCGACGGCGCGACGCGGGAGCCAGTCTAGAGGATCCGCCGTCCCCGGTCGGTGTGGGAGACGGGTGAGTCCGCGCACCGTCGCGGCACCGACAGGGACGGCAACAGGTGGGAACCGGGAAAGGCCCGGACGCGGAACGCGTTGGGAGGATCAGCGCAGTAAGGTGGGCGGCGTCGCTTCTCGCTCCGCTCCGAGCCTCGACAGCGCGACGTCCCTGCCAGGGCACGTCACCGAGAAGCCAGTCGTATTCCGCGGCGCCCGCCGCGACCCCGGCGAAAGGAAGACACTCCCGTGACCGAAACCTTCAAGGCCCCCGAGGGCTGGACCGACCTGGACCGCCGCGCCGTCGACACCGCGCGTGTCCTCGCCGCCGATGCCGTGGAGAAGACCGGCAACGGCCACCCCGGCACCGCCGTGAGCCTCGCCCCCGCCGCGTACCTGCTCTACCAGGACATCATGCGCCACGACCCGCAGGACAAGGACTGGCTGGGCCGCGACCGTTTCGTGCTCTCCGCCGGGCACTCCAGCCTCACCCAGTACGTCCAGCTCTTCCTCGGCGGCTTCGGCCTCGAGAAGAAGGACATCGAGGAGCTGCGCCAGTGGGGCTCCAAGACCCCGGGTCACCCCGAGAACTTCGTGACCGACGGCGTGGAGATCACCACCGGCCCGCTGGGCCAGGGCATCTCCTCCGCGGTGGGCATGGCGATGGCGCAGCGCCGTGAACGCGGACTGCTCGACCCCGACGCTGCCCCCGGGGAGAGCCCCTTCGACCACTTCACCTACGTGATCGCCTCCGACGGCGACCTCCAGGAAGGCGTCTCCAGCGAGGCCAGCTCGATCGCGGGGACCCAGCAGCTGGGCAACCTCATCGTGCTGTGGGACGACAACGAGATCTCCATCGAGGGCGACACCTCGATCGCCTTCACCGAGGACACCGCCGCGCGCTACGAGGCCTACGG
>DXDT01000247.1 GCA_019115335.1 Candidatus Brachybacterium merdigallinarum | reverse complement strand
GGCCGCTCCCTCCACGACGCCTTCGTGATCGTCGACGAGGCGCAGTCGCTCGAGCGCAACGTGCTGCTGACCATGCTCTCCCGCATCGGGCAGAACTCCCGCGTGGTGCTCACCCACGACGTCGCCCAGCGTGACAACCTCCGCATCGGCCGCTACGACGGCATCGCCTCCGTGGTCGAGGCGCTCAAGGGCCACGACCTGTTCGGGCACATCACCCTGCAGCGCTCAGAACGCTCCAAGGTCGCCGAGCTCGTCACCCACGTGCTGGACGAGCCCCTGCTCTGAACCGGCGACCGACGGGCCCCGGTGAGCTGATGCTCGCCGGGGCCCCGCCCCGTCAGCGCGGGGAGTCGTCCGAGTACTTCTCCAGCAGCTCGGGATCCCCGGCCCGGTTCCCGTAGACGACCACGTGGGAGTACCCGCCGGTCTCCGAGTCCCGCTTCTTCACCCGTGCGAGCACCGGATCGATCCCCGGATAGGCCTCGAGGACCCGCAGCCGGTGACGCGGCAGAGCCCAGGCGGCCCGGGAGAACAGCGCCCAGGCCAGCCCTGTCAGCGCGGCGCCCGGCAGTGCGCACGACCACAGCAGCCCCAGGGCGGCACCGGAGTACTCCTGCCCGGTCATGCCGATGAACAGCTGCGAGGGGGCGATCACCAGCAGCGTCCCACCGAGTGCTGCGCACAGGATCGCCGGGATCCGCAGCGGATGGTGGCGCAGGATCTCCCGCGCTGCCGCGGTCCACGCCGTCGGGGCGTCACCCGCATCGACCCGGGACTCGGCCGCCGCCACCGGATCCCGCTCCACGTACCGGTACTGCAGCAGGCGCTTCGTGAACGCCGCCAGGACCTCGATGCCCGCCCCGAGCACGGCGAGCACCAGCAGCACCGCGCTGATCAGGAGCGGGGAGACCGGCAGCGGGCCCGGCGGCTCGGTGTTCCCCTGCGACATCCACCACCCGCCCCAGATCGCGACTCCGATCCCGGCCAGCGCGGACAGGAGGGCGAGGTTGACGACCGGACCGGAGGCGGTCAGCGGCCTGTCGTCCTCCGCCCGACCGTCGGCCCGGGGCCGCGTGCCGGTCCGGGGCCAGCGCTCGCGCCAGCCGTCCCAGCGGGCGCCGGCCCGCTCCCGCGCCCCGGCAGTGGCGCGGACGGTGAGGAACAGCAGTGCGGCGAGGGCCCCGGTGACCAGCGCCGGGATCAGGGCCCACCACTCGCGGATCCCGAGCGGGACGAAGACGAACAGCACGGCGAGGCCGCCCAGGATCAGCGCGGCGATCAGGGCGAGGGACCGGGCCCGGCCGACGGGACTGCGGGCCAGCTCGTGCCGCTCGATGGCCAGCGGCCGGAACTCGTCGGCATACCGGCCCACGAGCATGCGCCGGGCACCGAGGGAGGCGACGTTCAGCGCCCCTGCGGTCAGGGCGAGCGGCAGCGGCAGAGCGAGGACCGGCCCCAGCACGGCTCGTCCCAGCAGCTCGAGATCCTCCGCGCCCACGGTCGCCCACACCGCCCCCAGCCCGCCGAGGACGATCCCGCACAGCAGTGCCCCCGGCACTCCCCACAGCAGGTGCAGAGCGGTGCGCGAGGCCCCTTCGATCGCGGCGGCGCCCGCGGTCAGCGGCAGGGGGCGGATGGTCAGCCCCTGCGAACGGTCGGCGTCGGTCACGGTGTCCCCCGATTCATGATCTCCCCGATCCGCAGCCGGACACCCGGCCCCGGTCCTCCCGGAATCTATCCTGCGACGCTCAGGCCCGTGCACAGAACCTGCACGCAACCTCCATGCGTGACGGCTCACTTCGGGCCCGGACGCAGGTCGAAAGGCTTTACGATGGGTCGGCCCCCGTTCCGTGGGAAGGCTGCGCCTCCGGTCCCCGATCCCAGGCCCTGGCCGCTTCCCCTCTCCCCTCCGGAGTCGCCTCGTGCACCACGCCCCACCCACCGCCGGTGCGACCGATCGCCTCGTCGCGAACAAGGTCGGCACCGCGCATGCCAAGGCGATCCTGCTCGGTGAGCATGCTGCGGTCTACGGGGCCCCTGCCGTCGCGATCCCCGTGCACTCTCTGACCGCTCAGGCGTGGTGCACGGCCGGGAATGCGGAGATCCTGGCCAGTGATCTGTACAGCGGGCCGATCGGGCAGGCCCCCGCCTCCCTCGCCCCCGTGGTCACCGCCTGGCGCGCCGCGACGCGCAGCCTCCGGATCGAGTCCGCCCCGCGCCGTCTGATCCTCTCCAGCACCATCCCGGTCCAGCGCGGTCTCGGCTCGAGTGCCGCGGTCGCCGCGGCCGTGATCGACGCCGTCGCCCGCGATGCCGGTGTCGAGCTGGATACGCGCGCCCGCCATCAGCTGATCCAGGAGGCGGAGACCGTCGCCCACGGCAAGCCCAGCGGGATCGACGCCGCCTCGGTGGTGGCCCGCGGCCCGATCCGCTTCGAGCAGGGCATCGCCACCGAGCTGCCCACCGGCGGATCGTTCACCCTGGTCATCGCAGACACCGGGGCGCCCGGCTCCACCTCGCAGGCAGTCGGCTACGTGCGGGACATGCGCCGTGACCACCCGCGCCGGGTCGATGCGATCATCGGGCGCCTGGCCGAGCTGTCCCGCAGCGCGCAGGACGCCCTGGCCGTCGGATCGACCCACGCCCTCGGCGAGGCGATGGACGAGGCCCACGGCCACCTGGGCACCCTCGGCGTCGACTCCGAGGCGCTGCTGAACCTGGTCACCGCCGCGCGCCGGGCCGGTGCCGCCGGGGCCAAGCTGACCGGCGGCGGTCTCGGCGGCTGCGTCATCGCGCTGAGCGCCGACGGCGAGACCGAGCACCTCACCCGGGCGCTGCGCGAGGCCGGCGCGATCGACGTCTGGACCACCACCGTGGAGGCGGCCGCATGAGCATCGCGACAGCCCGGGCGCATCCGAACATCGCGCTGGTCAAGTACTGGGGGAAGCGGGACGAGGACCTGATCCTCCCGGCCGCCGGCTCCCTCTCCCTCACCCTCGACGTCTTCCCGACCACCACCACGGTGCGGCTGCAGGACAGCGCCGATCCCCCGGCACAGGACGTCTTCACCCTCAACGGCGCCCCTGCCGACGAGAAGGCGACCGCGCGCGTCAGCCACCTGCTGGACATCGTCCGCGACCTGGCCGGCACCACCGCTCGCGCCCACGTCGACTCGATCAGCGAGATCCCGGTCGCCGCGGGACTGGCCTCCTCCGCCGCCGGCTTCGCCGCTCTCGCCGTCGCCGCCGCCGGCGCCTACGGGCTGGACCTGGACACCGCTGCGCTCAGCCGCCTCGCCCGCCGCGGCTCCGGCTCCGCCTCCCGCTCGCTGATCGGTGGCCTCGCGGTGTGGAACGCCGGGCAGGACGACGCGACGTCCTACGCCGAGAGCGTCGACGGCCCCGACCTCGCCATGGTGCTGCTGAGCCTGGACCGCGGCCAGAAGCCGGTCTCCAGCCGGGAGGCCATGCGACGCACCGCCGCGACCTCCCCCTACTACGACGGCTGGGTCTCCTCGACCGCCGCCACGCTCGAGCAGGCGCTCGCCGCCTGCCGGGACGGGGACGTGGCCCGCCTGGGTGAGCTCACCGAGATCAGCGCCCTGCGCATGCACGCCGCGATCCTCGCCTGCGAGCCGCCGATCCGCTACCTCACCCCCGCCAGCTGGGCCGTGTTCGCCGACATCGAGCAGCTGCGCTCCGAGGGGGTCCCCGTCTACGGCACCGCCGACGCGGGCCCGAACGTGGTCGCCCTGACCACGCCTGAGCACGCCGAGCTCGTCTCCCAGCGCCTCGAGCACCACGGCGCGGCCACCATCTCCGGCGCCGGTCCCGCCGCCACCACCGTGCCCACCCTGGCCGCGGATGCCACTCCGGCCGCGGCTCCCACCCCGCCGACCGCGGGGGGCGAGGCATGATCACCACCCGTGCCCCGGGCAAGCTCTACGTCGCCGGCGAGTACGCCGTGGTCGAGCCCGGCGAGCCCGCCGTGCTGATCGCGGTGGACCGCTTCCTCACCGTCACCCTCACCGAGAGCGTGGACGCCGGCCGCATCCGCTCCGGCGAGTACGGGCAGTCGCCCCTGGTCTGGACCCGGGCCGATGACGGCGTGGGCGTGGTCCTCGAGCACCGCCCCTCCGACTACGTGCTCAGCGCCATCGAGACCGTCGAGCACCTCCGCGGGGAGCGCGGCCTCGCCCCCCGCTACTACGACCTCGACATCGGCAGCGAGCTCGACGACTCCCAGGGCCGCAAGTTCGGCCTGGGCTCCTCCGCCGCGGTGACCGTCGCCGTGATCGCCGCGCTCGACGAGTTCTACAGCCTCGGCCTCACCCTCGAGGAGCGCTTCCGCCTCTCCCTGCTGGCCACCATCCTGGTCGCCCCCAACGCCTCCGGCGGCGACCTCGCCGCCTCCACCGTCGGCGGCTGGGTGCGCTACACCGCCCCCGACCGCGCCGCGCTGCGCAACCACCTCGAGGCCGAAGGGGTCACCGCCGCCCTGCACTCGCCCGCCTGGGACCTCGCGAGCCTGCGCCGCGTCACCCCGCCCTCGGACCTGCAGGTGCTGGTGGGCTGGACCGGCAAGCCCGCCTCGACCGAGCGACTGGTCGCCGGGGTGCGACGTCGCCCCGTGGACACCACCGCCCTGTACGAGGACTTCCGCCGCGCAAGCGCCGAGAACGTCGACGGTCTGGTCAGTGCTCTCGAGGAGGGCCGCCTGGACGATGTGCTGGACCGCATCCGCACCGCCCGCCGGCTGCTGCGCCACCTCGGTGAGCTCAGCGGCATCGATATCGAGACCCCGCTGCTGACCAGCCTGTGCGACACCGCCGAGCTGCACGGCGCGGCCGGGAAGCCCTCCGGTGCCGGCGGCGGGGACTGCGGGATCGTGCTGGCCCCCGCCGACATCCCCACCGATCGGCTCTGCACGGACTGGGAGGGTCAGGGGATCCGGCGCCTGGACCTTGCCGTGCACCCGCCCGCACCGGAGCTCGCCCATGGCTGAGCCGACGACCCCTGCCGATCCCGCGATCGAGCCCAGCGCCGTCCGCGCCGCCCGCAAGGACCAGCATCTCGCGCTCGCCGGCGACCAGGCCCGCGCCGGGGCCCGCCGCAACGAGTTCGACGACGTCGAGCTGATCCACCACGCCCTCGCCGGGATCGACGTCGCCTCCGTCTCCACCGCCACCCGGATCGCCGGCCGCACCTGGCCGATGCCGTTCTACATCAACGGCATGACCGGCGGCACAGACACCACCGCGCGGGTCAACCGCGATCTCGCGATCGCCGCCCGCGAGACCGGGATCGCGATGGGCGTCGGCTCGATGAGCGTGGCGCTGGACCACCCCGAGACCGCGGCCGGCTTCACCGTGATCCGCGAGGAGAACCCCGACGGCTTCGTGATGGCGAACCTGGGAGCCGGCCGCAGCGCCCGGGACGCCCTCGCCGCCGTCGAGCTGATCTCCGCCGATGCCCTCCAGCTCCACGTCAACGTGGTCCAGGAGACCGTGATGCCCGAGGGCGGGCGCGACTTCTCGGCCTGGCCCGAGGAGATCCGGGAGATCATCGAGACCGTCCCGGTGCCCGTGGTCGTCAAGGAGGTCGGCTTCGGCCTCTCCCGTCGCACTCTGACGCACCTCGGCACCCTCGGCGCCGCCTATGCGGACGTCTCCGGCACCGGGGGCACCGACTTCGTGCGCATCGAGAACGATCGCCGCGACGGCCGCGACTTCGCCTATCTCAACGGTTTCGGCCAGTCCGCCGTCACCAGCCTGCTGGACGCTCCCGACGCCGCGGAGCGCCCCGAGCTGCTGGCCTCCGGCGGAGTCCGCACCCCGCTCGACGTCATCAGGGCCCTCGCCCTCGGCGCCCGGGCCGTGGGAGTCGCCGGCACCTTCCTGCGCCCCGTCCTCGACGGCGGCGCGGACGCCCTGATCCCCGTGATCACCCTCTGGCAGGAGCACGTCCGCCAGCTCCAGGCCATGCTGGGGGCCGCCACACCCGCAGACCTCCCCCGCACCGACCTGCTGCTGCGGGGCCGGGTCGGCGAGTACTGCACCCTGCGCGGCATCGACGCCGCCGCCTTCACCCGTCGGAGCGAGACCCTGCCCACAGCCGCGGCAGGGCACGCGGCCGAGACCGAGCCCGAGAGGACCGCATGAACCGCGACGAGACCACATCGGTCACCGAGATCCCCACCCGCTGGGTCGGCCCCCTGCGCGTCAGCGGCCCCGCCGTCAGCGGAGAGATCTCCGTGCCCCTGGCCACCTACGAGACCCCGCTGTGGCCCTCCGTCGGCCGCGGTGCGAAGGTCTCCCGCCTGGTCGAGGGCGGGATCCGCATCACTCCGCTGGGGGAGCGGATGACCCGCTCGGTGCTGCTGACCGCCGCCGACGCCGGCACCGCCCGCCAGGCGGCGCTCGCGATCCACGCTCGCCGCAGCGAGCTCGAGGCGGTCGTCGCCACCACCTCGAGCCATGCCAAGCTCGTCGAGATCCACGACGAGGTGGTCGGCAACCTGCTGTTCGTCCGCTTCGCCCTGGAGACCGGTGACGCCTCCGGCCACAACATGGTCACCAAGGCCGCCGACGCCCTGATGAGCGCGATCCTCTCCTGGGACCTCGACCTCGCCTACGGATCGGTCTCCGGCAATTACTGCTCCGACAAGAAGGCCACGGCCGTCAACGGGGTGCTGGGCCGCGGCCGCGCCGTCGCCGCGGACATCCTCATCCCGCACGAGATCGTCGCCTCCACCCTGCGCAGCGATGCCCGTTCCATCACCGACCTCGTGGTCCAGAAGAACCTCGTGGGATCCACCATCGCCGGGGCGCTGCGCTCGGCCAACGCCCACTACGCCAATATGCTGCTGGCCTTCTACCTCGCCACCGGGCAGGACGCCGCGAATATCGTCGAGGGCTCCCAGGGCATCACCTATGCCGAGGTGCGCGAGGAGGGGCTGTACTTCTCCTGCACCCTGCCTCACCTCATCGTCGGCACCGTCGGCAACGGCAAGCACCTCGGCCACACGGTCGCGAACCTCGAGCGGCTCGGCTGCCGGGAGGAGCGCGAGCCGGGCGCGAACGCCCGCCGCCTCGCCGGACTGATCGCCGCGACCGTGCTGTGCGGTGAGCTGTCCCTGCTGGCCGCCCAGACCAACCCCGGGGAGCTGATGGCCGCGCACGTCGCGATGGAGCGCCGCCAGGCCCGCCAGCAGGCACCCACCCATCCCGATCAGGAGGAGCAGGCATGACCGCGCTCGGCATCCACGACCTCTCGGTCGCCACCACCCACCACGTCCTGGAGCTGGACGACCTCGCCGCCCGCAACGGTGTGGACCCCCAGAAGTACCGGATGGGCCTCGGCCAGGCCCAGATGAGCGTTCCCGCTCCCGATGAGGACGTGGTGACCATGGGGGCCGCCGCCGCGCTGCCCATCATCGAGCGCCACGGCACCGACCGCATCCGCACCCTGCTGTTCGCCACCGAGACCGGGGTGGACAACTCCAAGGCCGCCGGCGTGTTCGTGCACAGCCTGCTGGGGCTGCCCGCCGCGGTCCGGACCGTCGAGCTGAAGCAGGCCTGCTACTCGGGCACCGCCGCGCTGCAGACCGCCCTCGGCATCGTCGCCCGCAACCCCTCCGAGCAGGTGCTGGTGATCACCGCGGACATCGCCCGCTACGAGCTGGATTCCGCCGCCGAGCCCACGCAGGGCGCCGCCGCGGTCGCGATGCTGGTCAGCGCCGATCCCGCGCTGCTCGCCCTGGAGACCGCCTCCGGTGTGCACACCGCGGACATCGATGACTTCTGGCGCCCGTTGGATTCCACCACCGCCGTGGTCGACGGTGCCCTGTCCACCCGCGCCTACATGGATGCCGTGCTCGGCGCCTGGGACGACTACCGCGCCCACGGCGGCGCGGAGTTCGCCGATATCGATCACTTCGTCTACCACCAGCCGTTCACGAAGATGGCCCGCAAGGCCCATGCCCGGCTCGCCCAGCACAACGGCGCCGAGTCGGTGCCCGAGGCGTTCGAGTCGACCTTCACCTACAACATCCAGCTCGGCAACAGCTACACCGCCTCCATGTACGCCGGGCTCGCCGCCCTGCTCGACAGCGACGACGACCTGACCGGGAAGCGGATCGGGCTGCTCAGCTACGGATCCGGCAGCGTGGGCGAGGTGCTCTCCGGCATCGTCCAGCCCGGCTACCGCGAGCATGTGCGTGCCGAGCAGACCCGTGCCGCTCTCGAGAACCGGCAGCGGATCGCCCTGGAGGACTACCGAGCTCTTCACGCCGCGGTCGACGGATCCAGCACTGACCAGGAGTTCCCACAGGTCACCGCCGCGCCGTTCCGCCTGGCCGGCATCCGCGGCCACGCCCGCCACTACGAGAGCACCCGCTCCGCCTGAGCCCGGCCACCCCGTTTCCGCTTTTCTGCGGCCTGGCCCGGTCAAGAACTGGCCAGTGGTGATGAGGTCCCTCCATATAGGGGGTGACCTCATCACCACAGGCCGTTGCTTGTACGGCCCGCCGTTCCTCCCCAGGGCGTGGTCTTCCACAATCCGGGAGAGGGGCCTCGCCGCGGGCGCGAGGAGCTGGTGGCATACCGGCCATGGAGATCCCAGGCATCATCCACCGCAGCACCTTGCAGGCCAAGGGCGTGAGCAGGCGCCGCCGGCAGAGTTGGCTCGCGAGCGGAGCCATGCGCAGCGTGCCCCCGTGGTACATCACCCCGGAAGCGCCCCCGGACATCGTGGCGCTGCTCGAGCACGGGATGAGGCCCACCTGCCTCGACGCCGCCTCCCTGCACGGTCTTTGGGTTCCGGTGCATGAGGGCACCCATGTGTTCCGGCCCCGCTCCACGTCCAGCCGGGGCGACCTGGAGAAGGTGCTCGCGGCTCCGATCCGACGGCGCCGGGGTGAACCGCTCGCCGACCGTGATCCGCAGCCGCTCGTCCTGCACCGGACCGAACTGCGATCCTGGGTCGATGACCATCCGGTACCGGATCTCGGGATCGCTCTGGAGCACGCCGGGCGCTGCCTCCCCACCGTGAAGGCGGCCGTGCTCTTCGAATCCGCCCTCCATCGTCGGCTCCTCAGCCGGCGGGATGCCGATCGCGTCATCGCTCTCCTCCCGCAGCGGTTCGGCCGTCCGCTGGGACGTATCCGGGGCGATGCCGAATCGGGCACGGAGACGATGGTGCGCTGGTGGCTCGAGGCCCGCCGGATACCTGTGCGCTCTCAGGTCCTCTTCCCGCGTGACGATCGGCGGGTGGATCTGCTGGTCGGGCGGAGATGGGTGATCGAGTGCGACAGCCGGGAATTCCACGACGACCCCGACGGCTACGAGCAGGACCGGGCTCGTGACCTGCACTTGGTCGCCCACGGCTATCAGGTCACCAGGCTCTCCTGGAAGCAGGTGTGCGTGGAGTGGGCGAGCACTGAAGCGATGCTCCGGGCCGTCCTCAGCCGCGGTGAGCACCTGCGCCCGCCACGGGCGGGGACCGGGATGCTCGCGGCGTGACCGGCTGGCCGGGGAGGCGTCTGGCTGGTCAGGGCGTGGCTGGCTGGTCCGGGTATGGCTGGCTGAGGTGTGGCTGGCTGGCTGGGTGGTGGTGTGTCCGGCCGGGCGGGCGCGGCATGGAAGCTGGGCAGGTGAGGCTGATCGGAAAAGAACTGGCGCTATGTGATGAGGTCACCCCGTATACCGGGTGACCTCATCACATAGCGCCAGTGGGTGTATGCGAAAGCCGGGCTGGCCTGGTCAGGCCTTGGGCTCGGTCATGGAGAGCACGTCGAGGGCCGCATCGAGCTGCTCCTCGGTGAGCTCGCCGCGCTCGACGAAGCCCAGTGCGAGGGTCGCCTCGCGCACCGAGATCTGCTCGGCCACGGCGTGCTTGGCGATCTTGGCGGCGTTCTCGTAGCCGATCAGCTTGTTCAGCGGGGTGACGATCGAGGGGGAGGCCTCCGCGTAGAAGCGGGCCTTCTCCTCGTTCGCGGTCAGGCCCTCGACGGTCTTGTCGGCCAGCACCACGGAGGCGTTGGCCAGCAGCCGGATCGACTCCAGCAGGCTGGTGCCCATCAGCGGGATCTGCACGTTCAGCTCGAAGGCGCCCTGCGCACCGCCCCAGGCGATCGCCGCATCGTTGCCGACGATCTTCGCGCACACCATCAGCACCGCCTCGGGGATCACGGGGTTGACCTTGCCGGGCATGATCGAGGAGCCGGGCTGCAGGTCGGGGATCGCGATCTCGCCCAGGCCGGTGTTGGGGCCGGAGCCCATCCAGCGCAGGTCGTTGCAG
>DXDT01000246.1 GCA_019115335.1 Candidatus Brachybacterium merdigallinarum | reverse complement strand
CCCACCAAGCTCGCCGACTGCCGCTCCACCGACGTCGAGCGCTCGGAGCTGTTCATCGTCGAGGGAGACAGCGCGCTGGGCACCGCCAAGAGCGCCCGCGACAGCGACTTCCAGGTTCTGCTGCCGATCCGCGGGAAGATCCTCAACGTCCAGAAGGCCTCGATCACGGACATGCTCAAGAACGCCGAGTGCGCCGCGATCATCCAGGTCATCGGCGCAGGGTCCGGCCGCACCTTCGACCTCGACGCCGCCCGCTACGGCAAGATCATCATGATGACCGATGCGGACGTGGACGGCGCCCACATCCGCACCCTGCTGCTGACCCTCTTCCACCGCTACATGCGGCCGCTGGTCGAGGCGGGCCGGGTCTACGCCGCGGTCCCGCCGCTGCACCGGGTGGAGATCATCCACGGCGGCGGGAAGAAGAACGAGCTGGTCTACACCTACTCCGAGGCGGAGCTGCACAAGCTGCTCTCCAGCCTCGAGAGGCGCGGCAAGCGGTACAAGGAGCCGATCCAGCGCTACAAGGGACTGGGCGAGATGGACGCCGACCAGCTGGCCGACACCACCATGGACCCCCACCACCGCACCCTGCGGCGGGTGCGGATCGAGGACGCCGAAGCGGCCAGCTCCATGTTCGACCTGCTGATGGGCTCAGACGTCGCCCCCCGCAAGCAGTTCATCATCGAAGGCGCCGAAGAGCTGGATCGAGAGAGGATCGACGCATGAGCCTGGCCGTACGAGTCATCCCCTGCCTGGACGTGGACGCCGGCCGGGTGGTCAAGGGCGTGAACTTCCAGGGCCTGCGCGACGCCGGGGACCCGGTGGAGCTGGCAGGCAGGTACGGCAGCGAGGGCGCCGACGAGCTGACCTTCCTGGACGTCACCGCCTCCTCCGGAGGGCGCGAGACCATGGTCGACGTGGTCCGCGCCGCGGCGGAGCAGATCTTCATCCCGCTCACCGTGGGCGGGGGAGTGCGCTCGGTGGAGGACGTCGACCAGCTGCT
The DNA here is from genome assembly GCA_019115335.1 of Candidatus Brachybacterium merdigallinarum. Taxonomy (GTDB): domain Bacteria; phylum Actinomycetota; class Actinomycetes; order Actinomycetales; family Dermabacteraceae; genus Brachybacterium; species Brachybacterium merdigallinarum. Next base: position 5,199 of record DXDT01000246.1, on the reverse strand, counting down.
GCGCGCCGGCGCCGACAAGTGCGGGGTCAACACCGCCGCGATCGGCCGGCCCGAGCTGGTCACCGAGATCGCCCGCCACTTCGGCAACCAGGTGCTGGTGATGTCGATCGACGCCCGCCGGGCCACCGACGACACCCCGGAGGGCACGGCCCGCAACGGCTCCGGCTTCGAGGTCACCACCCACGGCGGACGCCGCGGCACCGGCATCGACGCGATCGCCTGGATCCGCGAGGTCACCGAGCGCGGCGCCGGGGAGATCCTGCTGAACTCCATGGATGCCGATGGCACCAAGCAGGGCTTCGACCTCGAGCTGATCCGCCTGGCCCGGGAGGCGACCACGCTACCGCTGATCGCCTCCGGCGGCGCCGGCGCTCCCGAGCACTTCCCGCCCGCCGTGCACGCGGGCGCGGACGCGGTGCTCGCCGCGAGCGTGTTCCACTTCGGGGAGATGACCATCGCCGAGGTGAAGGCCGCGATGGCCGCCGACGGGATCGCGGTGCGCTGACCAGTCCTGCGGACGGTCCGGCACACCACGCACCCGCAGCGGATCAGCGCGTCAAAAGGGCGCCGAGCACCATTGCGCGATCACGCGCCGCCTCGTGCTCACGGTGTGCCTGCTCGACGACGCGGCGGCGCCGCATCGACTGCAGTGCCCGGCGACGCTCCAGCTCGCGCTGCAGGATCCGGGTGGGGACGAAGCGGACACGGGCGGCCTGGCCGATGATCTCCGCCGTTTGCGGCGGCATGCCGCGGACCGGCGGGGTGACGGTGGTCGGGGGACGGGTCTGGGGGGACAGGACGGTGGACATGCGGGGGCTCCTCGAGCGGGGTCAGGAAAGTCTTCCGGAGCGTGAGGACAGGTTCGGTCCGTGGATCTCCGGGGCATCACGCAGTTCTCGACACGTGAAGGTGCGAGCTGGGTGTGAGTTCCGCCCGTGTTCGGGGCGGCAGGGAGCGAGGACGGTGATACTCGGGGCGGGCAGGACGGTCGGTCGATCCGGCAGTGCGGCACTGCCCGCGGTGATGGCTGCCTGGTCCAGGGACCGCTAGCTCATCAGGAGCGAGACCGGAGCCCGCCCGCGGGACGCCGCACAGCCGACCGCCGACCGGGCCGGGAAGGCCGGGGTCGGATGCGGGGCGATGCGATTCCTCATGCCTGCAGTCGACCACCTCTGCGCTGGACGCGCAACGGAATATCCGCCCATGCCGGAATGAGCACGAGGACGGGCATCACGAAGGACCCGGCCGCGCCCCGTGCAGGGCGCGACCGGGTCCCGGTGAGAAGGGGCGCCAGAAGGCGAGTGAGGGGGCGTGCGCGGAGGTCAGGACTCCAGGCGGTAGGTGACACCGAGGCTCAGGGAGTCGCCGTCACCCAGGGCGACCGCGGCCTCCTTCGCGACCGCCGGCTCGATGCACACGAACTCCGGCCAGGCCTCGTCGGGGATGTCCGCCATGCCGGTGACCAGATCGGTCCACGGATTCCACACCACGGTCCTCGCGGTGCCGCGCGGGGCCGAGACGATCGTGCGGCCGGCGCCGGGATCGAGGATGCGCACCTCCTGGGCGCGGTCGACGATGCGATCGGTGGGGCCCTCGAGGGTCAGGTCGCCCTCCGGGAGCACATCGGCGGCCAGGCCGCGGGTGTTGTCGAGGTAGCCGGCGCCACCGAGGCCCTGGATGCGGATCTGCCGCACGTCGGAGACGGCGAGGTAGGTGTGCAGGGCCGCCTCCACCTCGAGCGGTGCCTCCCCGGCGGTGATGGTCAGGTCCAGGGCGAGCTCGCTCCCGATCCGCACCTCCAACTGCGCGGACAGCTCGGTGCGGGAGGCGGGGGAGGCCAGGCGCAGCAGCACCTCGTCGCCGTCGGCCTCGGCCGCCATGAGGTCCCAGCGGACATTCCGCACCCAGCCGTGCTTGACCTCCTGGTCACTGCGCCGCCCGGGCCCGAACCAGGGCGCGACCAGGGGGATCCCGCCGCGGATCGCGGCGCTGTCGCCGAAGGCCGAGGTGGGGGAGAGCCACAGGAGGTCGGACGAGCCGGCGGGCACCCAGCTGGTGAGGTGAGCACCGTTCAGGTGCAGCACCGCGGTGGCGACGGGCAGGTCGACCAGCACCGCCTCGGCGCCATGATCGGTGCCCAGGGTGACCCCGGGCGGGAGCGGGAGGGACGCGGCAGTGTCAGTCATGACAGCATCCTGTCACTCCTGGACCGATTCGGTCTGGGACTTCGCGTCCCTTGCCGCCTCGGCGTCCGGCTCTACGGCACCCTCGGCGGCGGCGGCGACCAGACGGATGAACAGCAGCAGCCAGACGTACACCACCACTGCCGCCCCGATCTCGAACGCGGTCATGTTCAGGTATCCGACCCCGGTGTACAGCACGATCAGCGTCACCAGCAGGGCGAAGGCGCCGCCGGTGACGGCGAGCAGCCCGCCCGGCAGGCGACGCAGCAGAAGGGGGAACACCAGCAGCGCGAGCCCGAAGACGACCACCAGGGACTGGGCGAGCACGTCGTGCCAGAACACGCTCACCGTCCGGGAGACCAGCGCCACCCCGGACACCAGCAGCCCCACCGCCGAGAGCATCCAGCGCACCACCGTCACCTTCCAGCGGGGCTCCCTGGCAGCGCTGGCCCACCGCTGCAGATCATGAGCCAGGAACTCGGTGACGGTCAGCAGGGCGATGCCGGTCAGCAGCAGCGTGACGTTGAAGGTGTAGCTGGCGATGCCGTCACCCTCCCCGAGCTCGGAGAAGTACCGCTCCCACCAGTAGGGATCCGGAGCGTTCATCGCACTGGTGAGCACCCCGGCGGTCAGGAACAGCGCCAGCAGCGTCGCCAACACCCGCCCGTTCAGCGCAGCCGCCGCGGCGGAGGCCGCAAAGGCAGCGGCACCGCTGGCCGCCGCGACCCAGAACGTCCCGGTCATCCGGTCGAAGGCCACCCCCAGGAACGCCTGCTGGATGACCGTGAACACGGCACCGGTCAGCAGCAGCCCGAGCAGGCCGATGATCAGGGACAGGGCGATCACGTCGACGGCGCGACGCCACCAGCGCCGCTCCTGGAACCAGGGCAGAGCCCGCGCCGTCAGCAGCGGGATGGTCAGCGCCGTCGCCGCGGCGGCGCAACCGGCCACGCTCAGCGCTGTGACCTGTCCGATCGACCCGGTGCCGGCCAGGGGAGCGGTGCCGCGCAGCGCCAGCAGCCCCACCAGCAGGCCGATCGCCGCCCCGCCCGCTCCGATCAGCAGGTGGAGGGACTCCGTGCGCGTTGCGGGCGTGGACCGCGCAGTGCCGGTCCATGCCCTGCGGGGCGACGCGGTGCGGGCCGGCTCCATCAGGCGCTCGTTCAGCCGACCGCGGCGATCGGGACCGCGACCGGGGTACCGGAGCCGTCGCGGCGTCCGGTCGGTTCGGGCAGCTCGATCGGCTGACCCGCCTCAGAGCTCGCTCGCGCCGGATGCGGCACCACCCAGGCCCCGATCAGGCAGTCCTCACCCCGCAGGAAGCGATGCGAGCGCACCCCGGCGGTCGCACGACCCTTGGCGGGGAACTCCGTCAGGGAGGAGACCTTCAGCGACCCCGTCTGCAGCAGCGGCAGGGTCCCGGAGCTGCCGGCGACGGTGACGACGTCCGCCGGAGCGGTCACGTCGATCGCCCCGAAGAAGACCACCCGCGCGCCCTCGGCGAGCCGGATCCCGGCGACCCCGCCCGCGGCACGGCCCTGGGGTCGCACGCCGGAGGCGGGGAAGTGCAGCAGCTGCGCGTCGGAGGCGACCATCACCAGGTCCAGATCCTGGTCCTGCTCGAGATCGACCACGCCCACCACGGCGTCGCCGTCCTTCAGCGAGATGATCTCGAAGCCGTCCCCGCGGGGGAAGTCGAGCTGGACCCGCTTGACGATCCCGTCGCGAGTGCCCAGCGCCAGCGCGCCACCGCGGGCGATGTCGGCCTCGGCGACCCGGACCAGGCCCAGCACCCTCTCCTCCCGCTCGAGGTCCAGCAGGTCGGTGATCCGGGTGCCGCCGGCGAGGGAGGGCGCCCCCGCGGTGGGGGCGAGCGAGGGAAGATCCACGACGGACAGCCGCAGCACCCGGCCGCGGTCGGTGACCGCACCCACCTCGGAGCGGGTGGTGGTGGTCACGTGCGAGACGATCACGTCGTGGGAGCCGCGCGGTCCCTCGCGCAGCACCGTGCCGTCGCCGGCGATGCGGGCCACCAGGCCGGTGCCGGTCAGCAGCACCGCGCACGGCTCATCGGCTACCTCGAGGGAGCCTGCGGAGGTCGGGGCGGGCTGATCGGCGGCCTCCAGCAGCACGGTGCGACGGGCGTCCCCGTGCTCGGCGGCGACCTCGGCCAGCTCGTCGGAGACCAGGCGGCGCAACACCTCCTCTGAGGCCAGGATCGCCTCGAGCTCCTCGATCTCGCGGCGCAGATCGTCCCGCTCTGCCTCGAGCTCGATCTGGCTGAACTTCGTCAGCCGTCGCAGCCGCAGCTCGAGGATGTACTCGGCCTGGACCTGGCTGAGGTCGAAGGCCGCCATCAGGGCGGTGCGCGCCCGCTCGGCATCCTCGGCGTTGCGGATGATCGAGATGACCTCGTCGATGTCCACCATCGCCAGCAGCAGGCCCTCGACCAGGTGCAGGCGGTCCTTCCGCTTGCCGAGGCGGTGCTCGGTGCGGCGCCGCACCACCGTGATGCGGTGGTCGACGAACACCTCCAGCAGCTGCTTGAGCCCCAGCGTGCGGGGCTGGCCCTCGACCAGCGCCACGTTGTTGATGCCGAACGACTCCTCCAGCGGCGTGAACTTGTACAGCTGCTGCAGCACCGCCTCCGGATCGAAGCCGGACTTCACCGTCAGCACCAGGCGCAGCCCGTGGTGACGGTCGGTGAAGTCCTGGTAGTCCGTGATGCCCTGGACCTTCTTGGACTGCACCGCGTCGCGCAGCTTCTCGGCGACCTTCTCCGGCCCCACCTGGTACGGCAGCTCGGTGACCACGATGCCCTTGCGGCGGCTGGTGATGTTCTCGATCCGGGTGGTGGCCCGCATCTTGAAGGAGCCGCGGCCGGTGCGATACGCGTCCCGGATGCCGTCCAGGCCCACGATCCGGCCCCCGGAGGGCAGGTCCGGGCCGGGCACGAAGCGCATCAGCTCCTCGAGCTCCGCGTCCGGGTGGTCGATCAGATGCCGCGCCGCGGCGA
>DXDT01000245.1 GCA_019115335.1 Candidatus Brachybacterium merdigallinarum | reverse complement strand
GTACACCCCGAACATGACCGCCTACGCCTTCGCGTTCCAGTACAACGACATCGGCATGGCGGCGGCCCAGTCCGTGATCATCGCGGTGGCGGCCTTCACCCTCTCGGCCCTTGCGCTGGGAATCTCGCAGTGGACGGAGAAGCGTCGATGAGCACCGCAGACACCACCCGAGGCACACTTCCCACCACCAGCGCCAGCGCTGGCATCGAGGCGGTAGCGCGGCGGAAGGCGGCTCGTCGCCGCGGCGCCGGGACGGGCGACGGCCGCTCCGGGACCCGCGCCGCGGGCAGGAAGCCGACCAGCACGATCATCGTCACCGCGATCCTCGTGATCGTCGCGCTGTACTTCCTGGTCCCCGTCTACTGGGTGGTCATCAACGCCACCAAGACCACCGAGGACCTCTTTGCGACGGGTGGCTTCTGGTTCGGCAGCGAGTTCACCCTGTGGGAGAACATCCGCTCGGTCCTCGCGGCCAACAACGGGATCTTCCCCCGCTGGGCGCTGAACTCCATCGTCTATGCCGGGGTCGGCTCGGTGCTGGCGACCTACTTCGCGACCGCAGCCGGCTATGCCCTGGCGAAGTACCGCTTCCCCGGCCGGCGCTTCGTCTACGTGCTCGTCCTCGGCGGCGTCCTGGTGCCCGGCACCGCGGTGGCCCTGCCGCTGTTCTTCCTGTTCAGCTCGATCGGAATCACCAACACCTACTGGTCGGTGCTGATCCCCTCGCTGGTCAGCCCCTTCGGCCTGTTCCTCTCCTCGATCTACGCGAACGCCGCGGTGCCCGACGAGCTGCTGGAGGCGGGCCGGATCGACGGCGTGGGAGAGCTGGGGCTGTTCCATCGCCTCGCCCTGCCGCAGCTGGTCCCCGCCATGGTCACGGTGCTGCTGTTCCAGTTCGTCGCCATCTGGAACAACTACATGCTGCCGCTGGTGATGCTCGCCGATGAGCGCCTGTATCCGATCACCCTGGGCCTGGACAACTGGCGGGCGCAGACGGACCGACTGCCGGAGTTCTACCAGCTCACCGTCGGCGGTGCGCTGCTGTCGGTGATCCCGCTGGCGATCCTCATCCTGGTGCTGCAGCGCTTCTGGCGCGGCGGCCTCACCGAGGGCTCCGTCAAGGGCTGAGCGACAGGCTGAGCAGGAAGGGCTGAGCGGGCGAGGGACCGCCGGCGCGGCGCGACGGCGGCCCCTCGCCCCTCGGCCCCTTGTGTTTCCGTGCGGGGGCACCTTCGATAGGAGGATGGAACAGCGCCCCGCTCCCCGTTCGCCTCACCCGCTGCTCGCCCGCCGTCCCCTGCTCGCGTCAGGTGCCCTCCTGCCGCTGGCCGCGGCAGGCCTGGCCGGCTGCGGCGCCCTCGGCGGAGGTGAGGGGGGAGCGGCCCCCGACCTGCGGGCCGAGGTGCCCCGCGCCGAACCGGACCCGCCGGAGGGTGCAGGGCAGATCGTCGCCCCCTTCACGGCCCGGCTGCTGGCCGCGATCGACCGTGAACCCGTCAACGCGGTGTGCTCGCCGCTGTCGGCGCAGATCGCGCTGGCCATGATCGGGCTGGGCGCGGCCGGGGCGACCCGGACCCAGATGGAGGAGGTGCTGGGCGCGCCCATGGAGGACCTCGCCCAGGGGGCGAACACGCTGGATCAGGTCCTGGCGGGCGTCGGCGAGCAGGAGCGGGAGGACCCGCAGGACGGTGACCCCGAGGCGGCGAGGGCCTCGCTCGCCAATGCCACCTGGATCCAGGAGGGCTTCGAGGTCAGCGAGTCGTTCCTCGAGGATCTCGCCACCTCCTTCGGCAGCGGGCTGTACGAGGCCGACTTCGCAGACGAGGGCGAGCGGGAGCAGGCCCGCACCGAGATCAACGACTGGGTGCTCGAGCAGACGAACGACCTCATCGAGGAGCTGATCCCCCAGGGGGTGCTCTCGCCGGACACCCGCCTGGTGCTGGTCAACGCCCTGCACCTGAAGGCCGCCTGGCAGAGCACGCTGACGCTCTCCGGCGGGCGCTTCACCACGGCCGACGGCGAGGAGCTCAGCGCCGAGATGCTCACCGGGACGTCCCAGGGCTGGTACGAGGACGACCTGGTCCGCGCCACCTCGCTGTCCACCTACGGCGGAGAGCTGGCGCTCGCCCTGATCCAGCCCGTCCAGGACGTCCCCACCGTGATCGACGGCTGGGCGGGCGCAGCGGGGGCTCGCGGCGGCGGAGACCCGGAGGCCGGTATCGCCGCCCTGCTGAGCGGGCTGCAGGAGGACTCGGAAGGCACCCAGCTGACCGTTCCCGCCTTCGACATCGACTGGGAGCAGGAGCTGGAGGACCCTCTGCAGCAGCTCGGCATGGTCGATGCCTTCACCGGCAGCGCCGACTTCTCAGGGGTCACCGCAGAGGCGTCGCTGATGATCACGAACGTGCTGCAGAAGGCCGTGATCACCATCGACGAGGAGGGCATGGAGGCCGCTGCCGCGACCGCGGTGGTGGTGGGGGAGACCTCCGCGCCCGTGATCCCGAACGAGCTGATCCTGGATGCCCCCTTCCTCTTCGTCGCCTACGAGACCGCCACCCTGGCCCCGCTGGTGCTGGGCTGGATCGGCGATCCGACCCAGACCCGCTGAGCACGCCCGCCGACCCGAGAGCACCGGCGCGCGGGGGCGGCGAGCAACGCGCCCCCCAGTGCTCGATTGTGATTGGATGGAGCCTGCGCCCTCAGAAGTGAGCAGCGGAGCTCGCGGTGCTGAAAGGAAGCTCGATGCCCCACCCGACCACCCCCGGCGCAGCCATGCTGCTGTGCGACTCCCTCGAGAAGATCTTCCCCGACCAGGCCCCGCGGGAGATCGATCGTTCGCTCCCCCTGATCGGCTACCGCGGGGAGCGGACCGCGTTCCAGGTCGCCGTCCGCGTGCCGCGGCGCGATACCTGGGACAACCTGCGCTCCGCGGACATCACGGTCCGGGCCCCCGCCGGAGTGACCGCCCGGGTGCGCGCGGTCGAGCTGGTCCCGGTGACCCTGCCCGCCCCGGCCGATGCCGGTCCCGCCTACCTGCGCACCGAGCCCGGCCTGTACCCGGACCTGCTGCGCCCCCTCGCCGAGGGGGAGCAGCTGGGCCTGAACACCGAACGCTGGCACGGCATCTGGGTCGACCTGCTGATCGGGGAGGACGCACCCGCCGCAGCAGGGGGCGCCGACGCCGAGGTCTCCGTCGAGGTCGCGATCGCCGAGGGGGAGACCCTGGCCAGCACGGTGCCGCTGCGCGTGGTGGCCGAGACGCTGCCCGCGCTGGACATCGTGAACACCCACTGGTTCCACAGCGACGGTCTGATCTCCTACTACGACCTCGAGCCGTTCTCCGAGCGGTACTGGGAGATCCACGAGAACTTCCTGCGCTCGGCGGCGGAGATGTCGGTCAACTCCGTGCTCACCCCCGTGTGGACCCCGCCGCTGGACACCCGGGTGGGCCACACCCGGATCCCCACCCAGCTGCTGGGGATCCATGACGACGGCGACGGCACCTACCGCTTCGACCCCCAGCACCTGCTGCGCTGGCTCGAGATCTGCCGCCGGGTCGGGATGCGCCACCTCGAGGTGCCGCACCTGTTCACCCAGTGGGGCGCCCGCGCCACCCCCGCGATCTACGTGCAGACCCCCTCGGGGACCGAGCGCCGCTTCGGCTGGGACGTCGCCGCGACCGATCCCTCCTACCGCCGCTTCGTCGAGCAGCTCATCCCGTACCTGATCGCGCTGCTGGACGAGCACTGGGGGATCGACAAGGTCATCTTCCACATCTCCGACGAGCCGAACGAGGACCACCTGGAGAGCTACTCCGCCGCCCGGGACGTGGTCGCCGACCTGTTGGCGGACGTCACCGTCGTCGACGCGATCAGCTCCCACGAGTTCTTCCAGCGCGGCCTGGTCGAGGTGCCGGTGGTCGCCACCAATCACGGGCGGCCGTTCCTGGAGAACGGGGTGGACCCGCTGTGGCTCTACTACTGCGTCTCCCAGAACAAGGGGGTCGCCAACCGCTTCATCGCCCTGTCCAGCGCCCACAACCGGGTGCTCGGAAACCAGCTCTTCCTCGCCGGGGCGGAGGGCTTCCTGCACTGGGGCTTCAACTTCTACAACGCCCAGTTCTCCACCCGGGCGATCGACCCGTTCCTGGACACCAGCGCCGGCGGCGGCTTCTACGCCGGGGACGCCTTCATCGTCTACCCCGGCCGGGACGGCCACGCCCTGACCTCCCTGCGCTACGAGGTGTTCCGGGCGGCCATGCTCGATCACCGCGCAGTGCGCCTGCTCGAGCAGCGTGCCGGCAGCGAGATCGCCCGCAGCATCCTGGCCACGGACGCCTTCGACGAGCTCGAGGTGCGCGCGGACCTCGATCCCGTGGAGCTGCGGCGGATCGAGGTGCGGGTCGCGGACGCCCTGGCGCAGCACGCCCCGGCCCAGGAGGGGGAGCCCGCATGAGCGACCTCCGCCTCGGGATGATCGGCTTCGGCGCCCGCTCCTCCCTCGCCGTCCATGCGCACCGGCCCGGTCACGGCTCCGCCGTCACCGTGGTCGCCGATCCCTCGCCGCGCGGGAAGGCGCAGGCCCGGGAACGGATCGGGCAGGACGTCGCCGTGGTCGACTCGGTCCAGGAGATGCTGGCGGAGCACGAGGTCGACGCGGTGATGATCCTCGCGCCGGACTTCGCCCACGCCGAGGTGGCGGCCGTGACGCTGG
>DXDT01000244.1 GCA_019115335.1 Candidatus Brachybacterium merdigallinarum | reverse complement strand
GCCTCGAAGTTCGCCCTCGGCTTCGGCGAGGCTCCGGCGGATCCGGCCGGCCGCCTCGCCGCGGACCCGGCGGCGGTCACCGATCCGCTGGACCGCGCGCTGCTGGCCCAGCTCGCGGATGTGGTCGACCAGGCCACCACCGCGAACGAGGACATGGACTACGCCCGCGCCCTCGAGGCCGTCGAGCCGTTCTTCTGGGCGTTCTGCGACGACTACATCGAGCTGGTCAAGGAGCGTGCCCACGGCAACGGCCCCAGCGGCGAGGCCGGTGCCGCCTCGGCCCGGGCGGCGCTCGCGATCGCGCTCGAGGTGCTGCTACGGCTGTTCGCCCCGGTGGTCGTGTTCGCGACCGAGGAGGTGTGGTCGTGGTGGCGCGAGGGCTCGGTGCACACCCAGCCCTGGCCCGAGGCCGCGCCGCTGCGCGAGGCGGCCCAGGGTCAGCACGCCGCGCTGGTGGACTCCGTCGCGCAGGCCGCGATCACGCTGCGCCGCATCAAGTCCGACGCGAAGGTCTCCCAGAAGACAGCGATCCTCGCCGTGACCGTCGAGGCCCCCGAGGCGGCGCTCGCGCACCTCGAGGCCGCCGCTGCGGACCTCACAGCACTGGGCCGGATCGAGAAGCTCGTCCTGGTCGCCGGACAGGTCGAGGAGATCACCGCCCGCGACGTCGAGCTCGGCGAGCCGCCGGTCAAGCAGCCGCGCAGCTGAGCGCACCTGCCCGACGGCGCTGCTGACCGCTGCAGGCGCCGAGGAGACGTGGAGACGAGGGGTCCAGCTGATGCGGAAGATGCGCTCGGGCGGCAGCACCGTCCTGTTCATCGTGGGCGGGACCTTCCTGGTCTCCGGGGTCGCGGCAGCGATCGGGCTCGGGATCGCGACGGTGACCTCGGGTGAGCCGCTGCTCCTGCTGGGAGTCGCCGGGGCCGCTCTGTTCGCGCTGCTCGGGGCGGTGCTGCTGGCGATGGCCTGGCGCACCGGCGTGGTCCTCGAGGCCGACGGGATCGGGTGGACCCCGATGATCGGTCGGCGCCGCTTCATCCCCTGGGGTGTCGTGCAGCGGGTGCTGGTGCCCGGGGACACGGATCCCGGGTCCTGTGTCCAGCTCCTGCTGCGGGACGGGCGCATCGAGCAGGTCCGTGCGCTGTCGAAGACGAAGCACGGCGAGTCCAACCGTCGCATCGCCACCCGGGGGTATCTCGCGCGGGGTCAGCGGGTGATCGAGGCCCATCAGCGGTGGCTGGCCGCCGCCGCGAGCCACCACCAGCCGCGACCCTGACCCTCCCCCATCCTCGCCCCTGCTCTGCGGTCAGAAGGGCCAGTTGTCGGAGACCCATCCTCCTGCGCTCTCGAGCGCTCCGGTGGCGTCGCCGATCGCATCGTCGAGGTTGTACTCCCCGGGCGTGATGGAGTCGAAGATCGCGTTCGGGTTCACGCTGAAGCTCACGCTGCCACCGAATCCGAGCCCGGTGGCGATGTCGCCGGAGAGGCTGAAGCCGACCGCATCGGTGGAGACCACCGCCCCGGCGCCTCCTCCCGCACCGGCGCCGGCCTTGGCCGAGACCCCGGCGGTGGCGTTGAACCAGCCATCCGGCGACCCGGCCTCGAAGGTCGCCGCGGCCTGGGCACCGGCGAAGGCGCGGCCGTCGAAGCCTGCGGACCAGCCGTTGATGTTCCCGTCCTCGTTGCGGGTGGCATGGCTGTAGGCGTTGGCGCTCGCATACGCCCCCGCGTAGGCGTTGCCGGAGACCCCGACCTGGTCACCGTCCGGAGAAGTGATGGTGAGGTCGCCCTCGGCGTAGACGCCCGCCCCGGCGCGGCCGCCTCCGGAGAACCCGTCGGGGCCGATGGTCCCGCCGGCCTCCAGATACCCTTCCGCCCCGATCGCACCGGAGCCGGCGATGCCGCCGCCGAATGGGCTGATGAACTCGCCGTCCCCGCCGATCTCGGCACCGGCTCGCCCGCCGACGGTGCCGGTGTGATTGCCGTGCTCGTCGACCGTGTGGTTCCCGCCGAGGCTGTAGCCGCCCTCGGCATAGCCGTTGAGGTGCCCGTACTCCCCCTCGATCTCATTGCCTTCCCAGGCGGAGAAGTCGTCGTGGTAGCCACCGATCGGACGGTCGTCATTGGCGGTCCAGCCCCGACCCTCGTAGCCCTCGTCGCCGTAGAACTCCTGACCGGGGCGTTCGCCGCCGTCGATGAAGCCGTCCTCGATCGCGTCCCGGATCCGCTCGATGTTCTCCGGGGTCAGCGGGACGCCCGGGATGATCGGGATGTGCGGCAGGATGTCGCCGATGACGTCCCGCACGCGGTCCCAGAAGCCGCCGTCCCCGTCGTCGGAGGCGCGGTCCTGCTGCTCGGCGTGCGCGTCGATCTCGGTGCCCCGGGCGCGGATGTCCTCGGCCTTCGCCAGCAGCCCGGGCTTCACGGTTCCGTGCCACAGAGCGCGGAAGGCGACCGCGTCCGGCCCCAGCCACGGCACGGAGTCGATCATCTGGGTCGCGACATCGGTGATGTCCTCGATCCGCTGGGAGCCCTGCCGGCACGCGGTGGCGTGCCCCCTCATCTGCTCGGTGTCTCCACCGTAGAACCCCGCCATGCCGACAGCTCCCTCGTGATCACCCATCGGTGATCAGCTCGCACTCACCCTGACTGAGGTTCACCGTAGCGGGGAAACGCGGAACTGCCCATGGGGAGATCTCCCCACCGGAGGTGGTCCGCAGCCTCAGCGCCGGATCTCGCGGTGACCGCCGTCGACCCGCCGGGTCCAGCCGCGGGTATCCAGGTGCTCCAGGAGCGGCACCGCGATGCGGCGGGTGGTCCCGAGCGCCTGGCGGGCCTGGCTGAGGGTGAACGGCTGGGGCAGCCGGGCGAGCTCTCGCATCGCGAGCGCCGCCGCGGTGGGCAGCAGGATCACCTCCCCGGGCAGACGCAGCACCCGTCCGGCCCGGGCGGCGGCGGCGAGCTCCCGAGGGCTCAGGCCGAGTGCGGCGAGGTCGTCCGCCTCGGGGGCGGCGAACGGTGCCTGCTGCAGCCGGTTCTCGAGGGTCGCGATCGCGGGCTCCGCCGTGCCGAGCCCGTCCGTGCGCCGCGGGTCCCGGACCCGGCCGTCCGCGAGCTCGAGCGAGGCGGCGGCGACCACGTCGTCGAGCAGCTCGAGGGCTGGAAGTCCGAGCGCATCGGCGGCGGCCTTGCGCGGCAGGCCGGCACCGAGCGGGTCGGAGGCGCGGTCGGTCGCGACCGCGTCGAGCAGCTGCTGCGTCCAGGTGGAGAGCGCTTCGGCATCGATCAGGTGACCACTGCGGCGCAGCACGCTCGAGGGCAGGGGAGCGGGGATCTGCACCCCGAAGCTCTGCAGGGTCTGCTCCCGGACGGCGCCGCGGCGGGACACCTCGGTCGCAACGTCCCCGTGCAGCGGCATCACCGCGAGCGCGTGGCGGCGCCGGGTGCCGTCGCCGCGGCGGACGAGCTGCGGCGGGTCGACGTCCAGGACCGCGACGCCGCAGTGCACGGCGCGCGTCCCGCTGCCGCGCAGCACCAGTCGGTCCCCCACCTGCAGCGGCAGCGGGACGGGCAGGGTGAGCCGGGCGTGCTCGGCGCCGAGCGGCCGCACCCGGGCGGGCACGGCCGCGGTCCCGGCATGGATGATGAGCTCTGCGGGGGCCTCCTCGAAGCCGGTGCCGGTCATCCGGCGCACATCGACCCGGTGCGTGAGGGGGAAGGCGCCGGGGGTCAGGAGCAGGTCCCCGCGCCCGAGGGAGTCGGCGTCGATCCCGCGCAGGTTGACCGCGGCCCGGCTGACGGGGCCGAGCTCGTCCACGGCACCGCCCCGGCTCTGCAGCCCCCGCACCGTGACCTGCTCCGTGGGAGCGGTCGTCGTCCCGGCGCGGTGCGGGGCCCCCAGGCGGTGCAGGTCCAGCCGATCCCCGGTGCGCAGCCTGCCGGCGGCGAGAGTGCCGGTGACCACCGTGCCCGCTCCGGAGATCGTGAACGCCCGGTCCACCCACAGTCGGACCGGGGCGGCCAGGACGGGAGGGCGCGCGGCGGCGACGGCCGCGTCCAGCAGCCGGCGCAGCTCCTCCATCCCCTCCCCCGTCACGGCGGAGACCGCGACGGCGGGGGCGCCCGCCAGCCCGGTCCCGGCGAGCTCGGCGCGGGCCTCGGCGAGGGTCGCGGCGGTGGTTGCGGGGGCGAGGTCCGTGCGGGTGACGACGAGGAGGCCCTGGTCGATGCCGAGGGCGGCGATCGCGTCGCGGTGGTCGGTGGACTGGGCCTTCCAGCCCTCGTCCGCCGCGATGACGAAGCAGACGATCGGGGCGGGCCCGATCCCGGCCAGCATGTTGCCGAGGAAGCGCTCATGACCGGGGACGTCGACGAAGGAGACCTCGGCCCCGGAGGGCAGCTGCGTCCAGGCGAAGCCGAGGTCGATCGTGAGCCCGCGGGACTTCTCCTCGGCGAGACGGTCGGGATCGGTGCCGGTCAGGGCCCGGATCAGCGTGGACTTGCCGTGGTCGACATGGCCGGCGGTGGCGATGACCTGCATCAGTGGTCCCGTGCCGTCCCGCCCTCGGCAGCAGCGGCGGAACGTGCGGCGGCGGAGTGCACGGCAGCGGCGAGGGCGTCGTCCTCGCTCTCCGGGATGCAGCGCAGGTCCAGCAGGCAGCTGCCGTCGCGCACGGTCCCGACCACGGCCGGGGTGCCGGTGCGCAGGAGGGGGGCGAGCTCGGCGGGCAGGGCGATGGCCCAGCCGGACAGCGGCACCTCGGCTCCTCCCCCTCCGCCGACCCGCCCGTCGTGCGGGATGATCTCCCCGCCGATCCGCTCGGCGAGTGCGGACGTGCGCTCCCGCAGCGCCTCCGGGTCGATGCGCAGAGAGGCGAGGACAGGCGGGGTGGGGCCGCTCAGGGTCGCCTCCAGGGCGGCCAGGGCGAGCTTGTCGGCGCGGAGGGCGCGAGCGAGGGGGTGGCGGGCCAGGCGGGCGATCACCGGGGAGCGTCCCAGCAGGATGCCGGCCTGCGGTCCGCCCAGCAGCTTGTCGCCGCTGGCGATCACCAGGTCCGCGCCGCTCTCGAGCGCGGTGGTGGCGTCGGGCTCGTCGGGCAGCAGCGGTTCGGGAGCGAGCAGCCCGCTGCCGAGGTCGGCGAGCAGCGGGATCCCGGCCTCGCGCGTGGCCGGGGCGAGCTGCGCGATGGGGACGGCACTGGTGAAGCCGATGACCCGATAGTTGCTGGTGTGGATCCGCAGCACGCAGCCGGTCGTCGGGCCGAGGGCGGCGGTGTAGTCCTCGAGGTGGGTGCGGTTGGTGGTGCCGACCTCCCGGAGCACCGCCCCGGTGGAGGCGATCAGGTCGGGCAGGCGGAACCCGGCGCCGATCTCGATCAGCTCTCCGCGACTGATGACCACCTCACCGGTGCCGGCGAGCGCCGTGGTGGCCAGCACCAGGGCCGCGGCGCCGTTGTTGACGATCAGGGCGTCCTCCGCGGCGGGGCAGGCGGCGAGCAGGGCCGCCCGGGCACCGGCGCCGCGGCGGGAGCGCGCACCGGTGGCCAGGTCGAACTCGACGTCCGTGTACCCGGTGGCCTCCGCGATCGCGGTGCGGGCCGCCCCGGACAGCGGTGCCCGGCCCAGGTTGGTGTGGACGATGACCCCGGTCGCGTTCAGCACCGGTCGCAGGGAGGCGGCGGGGCGGTCGCCCAGAGCGGCGAGGACCTCGTCGAGCACCTGCTCCGGCGGGATCTCCTCGCGGCGCGCCCGGTCCTGGACCCCGCGGACGATCCCCCGCACCACCCGGTCGCCGAGCGAGCGGCTCGCCGCGGCGACCGCGGGCTCGGCCAGCAGATGGTCCGTGCGCGGGATCCGGCGGCGGGGGTCATCGACAGGGACGGGCCGGGAGCCGGGAGCGGGCACGGGACCTCCTGGGGGCGGATGTGGCGGAGGCGGACGGGAATCGAACCCGCCAGGCTGAGATGCTCGGCCTCACCGGTTTTGAAGACCGGGGTGCCCACCAGGACACGGACGCCTCCGCGAGTCACGCTATCACCGCCGATCAGGGACGATTCCCGCCCGCCTCGGCGACCGCTCGCCGTAGGCTCGGGCCATGAGCGATGCACCGATCCGCCCTGTGTCCGAGCCGGCAGTGCGCCTGACCACCATGGCCCATGGCGGTGGCTGCGCCTCGAAGATCCCGCCGGGGGAGCTCGAGGAGGTCGTCTCCACCCTGGGCGGACAGCAATATGAGCAGGTGATCGTGGGTCTGGACGACGGTGACGACGCTGCGGCCGTGCGGATCGACGGCGATGTCGCGGTGCTCTCCACCGCGGACTTCTTCACCCCGGTGGTGGACGACGCCTTCGACTGGGGCCGCATCGCCGCCGCGAACGCCCTCTCGGACATCTACGCGATGGGCGGCGAACCCGTGGTCGCGATCAACCTGGTGGGCTGGCCGCGCGGGGTGCTGCCCTACGAGCTGCTGCAGCAGGTCCTGGCCGGGGGTCTCGCGGTCGCGCAGGAGGCCGGGGTGCCGGTGATCGGCGGGCACTCCGTGGATGATCCGGAGCCGAAGTACGGCATGGCCGTGACCGGCACCGCGCATCCCGATCGGCTGCTGCGCAACGATGCCGCCGTCGCAGGGCTGCCGATCACGCTGACCAAGCCGATCGGGGTGGGGCTGCTGAACAATCGGCACAAGTCCACCGGGGAGGTCTCCGCCGCGGCGATCGAGACCATGACCGCGCTGAACCGGGATGCCTCGCGGGCGGCGCTGGCGGCGGGAGCGCGGGCGGCGACCGACGTCACCGGCTTCGGGCTGCTGGGCCATCTGTTCAAGATGGGGCGCGCCTCCGGGGTGGGCATGGTGGTGGATCGTTCTGCGGTCCCCCTGGTCGACGGCGCCGCCGAGGCGCTGCGTGACGGCTTCGTCTCCGGGGGCACCCGGCGGAACCTGGACTGGGTGCGCCCGCACCTGACCGTCGGCAGCGGAGTCACCGAGGAGGATTTGCTTCTGCTCGCGGACGCCCAGACCTCCGGCGGTCTGCTGGTGATCGGCGAGGTCCCCGGCTGCCCGGTGATCGGCGAGACCGTGTCCGGCGCAGGGGTGCAGGTGCGCTGACCTCGACCGATCGGCAGCCCCGGCTGTCGTGCCGCGCAGGCTGATGTGCCGATCCGGCGGTCAGCGCTGCTCAGCCCGCGGTGGTGATCGAGTCGTCGGTGATGCCGGCGGCGCGGCGGGCGGCCAGCCGTGCCTTCTGCGGTTCGATCACCCGGCGCGGGTCCTTCACGGACTCGAGCCCGGCGTGGAGCACGCCGAAGCGGGTCAGGGCGGAGGCGGCCAGCAGGGCGGCGCCACTCGCTGCGGCGATCACCCGGCTGCGTCCGCCCAACAGCGCTCCGACACCGCCGGCGATCGTGAGCCGCTCCGCCCAGGTGAGGAGCCGGCCTGGTCTGCCGGTCTCCAGCGGCTCCGCCTCGAGCGGGTGCATGGCTCGCTTCATCCGGTGCATCGAGACCACGTCACCGGCAGCGCCGGCGGCGGCCAGCAGTCGCGCCGGTCGGTTCTCGCGGACCGGGGCGCCGAGCAGGGCCGCCCCGGCGGTGGCGGCCGCCGCGGAGGAGGCGAACAGGGCGGGGAGGTGCCGGCGGGATGCCTCCCAGGTGGGCACCACGGTGTCGCCGAGCAGCGCCCCGGTGTAGGAGGCGAGCAGCGGCCCGAGGGCTGCCTGGCTGAGGGCGAGCGGTGCCTCGGTGGCCTGCACGAGCGGACGCAGCACTCCCAGCGGGATCCGCTCGCCCGTCATCCGGTCCACCTCGATCGCGGCCGTGACGCCGGAGATCGTGCCGTAGCCGGCCAGCAACCAGGTGCCCAGGCTCATCGGGGAGGAGATCTTCACCGTGCGCATCATGTTCAGGAAGCGCTCCGGGCGTCCCAGGTCCTCGATCAGGAAGACCGTGCCGGCGCCCACCGCGGCCAGGGAGACCAGGCGGGCGTTGCGCCGCATGGCCGGGCGATGCGTCGCCCGTGCCCCGAGGGCGAGGACTCCGGAGCCGCCGGCGAGTCCTCCCAGGAACAGGTAGGCGGCGATCGGGCCTTTCCACGGCGGTGCCTTGACCACGGGGCGCCCGTAGTAGGAGTCAGTGCGTTCGAACTCGACATCGTCCACCAGTGCCATCTCCCGGGCACCGGCGGCCTCGCCCGCGGCCTGGCCCCTGCGCCTGCCCTTCCGGACGGTGCTGCCCTGCTGATAGGCCTCGGGGCGGCGGCGTCGGGGCTTCTCCGGCGGGCGGTCCGAGTCCAGGTCGGAGATGCTCATCGACGGCCTCCCAGGAAGGCCAGCGCGGTCGCGGCGGCGAGCCCGGCCGCGGCCAGGCCCACCCGGGCGAACATGCCGGGCAGGTCCTGGGTGGGCACCTGGGGGTCCGGCGGCAGTCCGTAGACCTCGGGCTCGTCCAGCAGCAGGAACACCGATCCGGTGCCGCCCACCCCGTCACGGGGGTTCGCGCCGTACAGCCGTGCCTCGGTCTGCCCCTGGGCGTGCAGGTCCTGGACGCGCCGGCGCGCACTGGGGACCAGCTCCTCGTGGTCGCCGAAGCGGATCGACTGGGTGGGGCAGGTGGCCGAGCAGGCGGGCTCCTCGCCGGCCAGGAGACGGTCGTAGCACAGCGTGCACTTGTTGGCGGTGCCGAGGCGGGGCACCTCCTCGTCGCGCTCGACCTTGGCCGAGACGGTGCCGTCGTCCCGCCGTTCGATGACACCGAAGGGACAGGCCGCCACGCAGGTGCCGCAGCCGTTGCACACATCGCCCTGCACCACCACGGATCCGAACTCGGTGCGGAAGATCGCGCCGGTGGGGCACACGTCCAGGCAGCCCGCATTGGTGCAGTGCTTGCACACGTCGGAGGACATCAGCCAGCGGAAGTCCGGGGTGTCGGGGTGGGCCTCCGCGGTCGCGGGCTGATCGGGGGCCTCCTCCCCCGGGCGGGTGCGCCCGGGCCCGGGTCCGATCGTGGGCATGCCGAGGCTGACCAGCTGGCGCCCGGATTCCCGGGCCTGGTCGATGCGGTCCCGGCCCTGCTCGATGAAGGCCACGTGCCGCCAGGTGTTCGCCCCCAGTTCGCCGGTGTTGTCGTAGCTGGAGCCGAGGATCTCGAGGTCCCCGTCGACCGGGTTGCGGTTCCACTCCTTGCAGGCGACCTCGCAGGCCTTGCAGCCGATGCAGATCGAGGTGTCGGTGAAGAACCCCTTGCGGGGATGGTCATGGCCCCAGCCGGATTCAGCGGCGGGACCAGCGGGCCCGGCGAGCAGGGTCATCGGTGATCCATCTCCTTGAACGAGGGGTCGCGGGCAGGCACCGCACCGGCTTCCTCCGGGCCGCGCACGCGCTCCGGTGTGTACTGGTCGGCGGGCCCCGCCCCGGGGGCGCCGAGGGCGCCGTCCACCTGCGCCTGCTCGGCGGGGACCAGCCCTGCTCGGCGGCGGTACTCCTGCACCAGCTCGAGCAGCTCGGGCCCGCGCGGGCGGCGACCCGGGCGGATCGCACAGGCGTTGTTCTTGCTGTTCTGGATCTGGGTGTTGGCATCGAGGTTCATGCCGATGAGGTCATTGGCGCCGTCCCCTTCGATGATCGCCGACTTCCCGCGCCCGAAGTGGAAGGGCATGCCGATCTGGTGGATGGTCTGCTCCCCGATCCGCAGCGGTCTCATCCGTTCAGTGATCAGGACCTTCGCCTCGATCGCGGAGCGGGCGGAGATGATCGTGGCCCATCCGTAGGGTTCCAGGCCCACCTCGTCGGCGAGCTCCGGGGAGACCTCGCAGTACATCTCCGGCTGCAGCTCGGCGAGGAAGGGCAGGAAGCGGCTCATCCCGCCGGCGGTGTGATGCTCCGTGATCCGGTAGGTGGTGAACACGTGGGGGTAGGTCGCCCCGTGCCGCGGATCGCTCGCTCCCGGGGAGGAGAGGTTGTTGCGATCCCGGAAGGTCACCCGGGTCGGATTCGACTGCTGGCCGTACAGCGGGTTGACGACGGTCGACTCCGGGGATTCGTAGTGGGTGGGCAGCGGACCGTCCACCATGCCGGTCGCGGCGAACAGCCAGCCGCGACCATCGGGCTGCATGATGAACGCATCGGTGCCGGCCAGCGCGGCGGCACCGCCCCGGCCGGGGTCGCCCGGGTCATCGGGCCGCTTGGTCGCCGGGAAGTCGGGGACGTCGTTCCCGGTCCACGTCCCGGCCTCCTCGTCCCACCACACGAGCTTCTTGCGCTCGCTCCACGGTTTCCCCTCGGCGTCGGCCGAGGCGCGGTTGTAGAGAATGCGCCGGTTCGCGGGCCAGGCCCAGCCCCATTCGGCCGCGGTCTCGTCCTGCATCTGCCCGGGAGTGCGGCGCCGGGCCTGGTTGACGCTGTCCGCGAAGACGCCCGAGTAGATCCAGCAGCCGCCGTCCGTGGAGCCGTCGCCCTTCATCTCGGCGAAGCCGGCCAGCGGCTGGCCGGCTCTCTCCCCGGTGAGGTGGCGGCCGTTGATCTCCGCGAGCACTGCCTCGGCGTCGGGCTCGCCGTCCTCGGCCACCGGGTAGTCCCAGGTCAGGTCCAGCAGCGGCCGGTCGCGCGGATCCGTCGAGTCCCGCAGCTTCTCCCGGATCCGCTGGCCCAGCTCGTAGGTGAACTGCAGCTCGGACTGCGCATCCCCGGGTGGGTCCACCGCCTTGTCGCGCCACTGCACCATCCGCTGGGTCTGGGTGAAGGAGCCGGCCTTCTCGGTGTGGTTCGCGGCGGGGAGGAAGAAGATCTCGGTGGCGATGTCCTCGGTGCGCAGCTCCCCGGTCTCAATCTCCGGGCCGTCCTTCCACCAGGTGGCCGATTCGATCATGTAGAAGTCGCGCACCACCATCCATTTCAGGTGGGACATGGCCAGGCGCTGCATGCGGCCGTTGGCGGAGCCGACCGCCGGGTTCTGGCCGAGCACGAAGTATCCGTCGACCCCGTCCTCGAGCATCCGCATCGTGGTCTGGTAGGTGCCGTGGGCGCCGGTGAGGCGGGGCAGGTAGTCGTAGGCGAAGTCGTTCTCCGGGGTCGCGGCATCGCCCCACCAGGCCTTGAGGAGGTTGGTGGCGTAGATGTCGGCATCGGCCCAGAAGCCCTTCTGCTCCTTCTTGCCGATCGCACGCGTGTACTGCGCGAAGTCGTCCTGGCCGACCTTCGGCATCGGCAGGTAGCCGGGCAGGATGTGGTACAGCGTCGGGATGTCGGTCGAGCCCTGGATGGTGGCGTGGCCGCGCAGAGCCATGATGCCCGAGCCGGGCCGGCCCACGTTGCCCAGCAGCAGCTGCAGCACGCCCGCGGTGCGGATCATCTGGGCACCGCCCTGGTGCTGGGTCCAGCCCAGGGCGTAGGCGAAGCAGGTGGTGCGCTCGCGCCCGGAGTTCTCGGTGATCGACGTGGCCAGGTACTCGAAGTCCTCGCGCGAGATGCCGCAGACCGCCTCGACCATCTCCGGGGTGTACCGGGCGTAGTGGCGCTTCAGGATCTGGAAGACGGTGCGCGGATGCTGCAGCGTCTCGTCGCGCTCGGGCAGGCCTCGGTGCAGGGAGTCGGTGTCACCGGCATAGGCCCAGGTGGAGCTGTCATAGGTGCCGGTCTCCGGGTCGTAGCCGGAGAACAGCCCGTCGAGGTCCTCGGGGTCGCCGTAGGCCTCGCCGACGATCGTGGAGGCGTTGGTGAACAGCTTGACGTACTCGTCGAACCACAGCTCGTTCTCCAGCACGTGCCTGATGACCGCGCCCAGCAGCACCACGTCGGTGCCGGCCCGGATCGGGATGTGCCGGTCAGCGTTGGCGGAGGTGCGGGTGAAGCGCGGATCCACGTGGATCACGCGGGCACCTCGCTGCTTGGCCTCCATCACCCATTGGAATCCCACGGGATGGGCCTCGGCCATGTTCGAGCCCTCGATGACGATGCAATCCGCGTTGGCCATGTCCTGCAGGGACTGGGTGGCGCCGCCGCGGCCGAACGAGGCTCCCAGACTGGGAACCGTGGCGGAGTGTCATATGCGCGCCTGGTTCTCGATCTGGATCGCCCCGGCGGCGGTGAAGAGCTTCTTGATGAGGTAGTTCTCCTCATTGTCGATGGTCGCCCCGCCCAGGGAGGCGATGCCCATCGTGCGCCGCAGCGTGCGGTCCTGGTGGTCGGTGTCCTCCCAGTGCCTGCGCCGCGCCTCGAGGAAGCGGTCCGCGATCATGTCCAGGGCGGTGTCGAGCTCGAGGTCCTGCCAGTCGCTCTCGTAGGGAGCCCGGTACTTGACGGTGGTCTGGCGCAGCGTCGAGGTGGCGAGCTGCTCGGAGGCCGCGCCCTTGGGGCACAGCCGGCCCCGCGAGACCGGCGAGTCGGGGTCGCCCTCGATCTGGATGACCTTGCCGTCCTGGTGGTAGACGCGCTGGCCGCAGCCGACCGCGCAGTACGGGCACACGCTCTGGGCCATGCCGTCGGCGGTGACGGTACGGGCAACGGTGCGCGCGGTCTGCGAGGACATCACCGCCGTCCCGCGGCCGGTCCGGTCGGTCCCCCGCAGCTGGCGGAGCACCGGCCAGTTGAGCTTCACAGGACCAGGCATGACGCCAGCGTAGCAGTGGGCAGGCCGACTGCCAGGCGCTTTCCGGGTCGATGCCCGGAGCCTCCTCAGCCGGGCAGTTCGAATCCCTGCCAGGCCGCGCCGTCCCAGGCCACCACCCCGTCGGTGGTCGAGAGGGCGTAGAGCACCGTCGCGTCCGGGGACCAGACGAGTCGCTCGGTCGTCGTCGGCGCCCCGGTCAGTTCCTCGACCTCGTCCGTCTCCGGATCCCAGACGGCCACGATGTCGCCGGGTGCGCTGATCATCGCGATCCTTCCGTCGGCGGCTGCGACGAAGCTCGACGGCTCGTAACCCTCCGGTCCGGGGACGGTCCGCGTGCTGCCGTCGGTCGCCCGCACCCGGAGACCGCCCTCCCCCGCCGCCGACCAGAACAGGCTCCCGTCCGGGCTGAACAGAGGCGGGGAGATGTAGGTGTCGCCCGCGTCGATCTCCTCGACGAGATCACTCTGCTCGAGGTCGTACAGGCGGATCGGGCCCTTCTCCCCGGCGACGGCGAGCAGGGTCCCCTCCGGACCGAAGGCGAGGGATTGCGGGTAGATGTCCCGCAGGTCCAGCACCTCGCCCACCTCGCAGGCGGCTCCCGGGTCGCGCCACAGGCGGACGCTGCCGTCGATCCCGCGCGAGGCGAGCCACTCGCCGTCGGCGGAGGACGCGACCTCGGCGATCAGCTCGCCGAGACCGGTGTCGACCGGCCAGTGCCCCAGGAGGTGCTGGAGCGGCGCTCCCTCCTGGTCCACGATGTCCACGGCGAGCTCCCCGGCCACCGCCAGCCGGTCGCCGTCCGGGTGCCACGCGATCGTGCCGCCGCCGACGGGGAGACGTCCGTAGAGCGCCCCGGTGGCGGTCTCCCAGATCAGCGCACCAGCGTCCTCGACGAGTCCGAGTGCAGCACGGTCCCAGGCTTCCCGGGCGATGAGGAGGGCGCCGTCCGGCGAGACGCTCAGCACCCGCGCGTCGAGTCGGCGCTCGGAGTCGGGCCCCGCCGGGCTCGGGTCCGTCACGGCACCGTCCTCGAGCTCGTCCCGTGCGTCCTCGAGCTCGGTGCGGAGCTCCTCTTCGGGGAAGTCCTCCGGGGCCCTGCACTCGCTCGCACGCAGCTCGGCCGCCGGTCCGGAGCCGTCGTCGCCGTCCTCGTCGTCGCCCCCGTCTCTGCCGAGATCGGTGCACCCTGCGACCGTCAGCGCCGCCGCACTGCCGGTCAGGAGCAGCGCTCGGCGGGTGGGCCGCGGTGGTCGGCGCGCAGCCGTCTCCGTCATGATCTGCCCTTCCCGTCGCCGACTCTCCGCGAGATCACGTCCAGGGGAATGGGCCGAGACCGAACCCGTCGTCCTCGCCGTTCTGCAGGTCCTCGAGATCCTCGGGCGTCAGGTCCTCGACGTACTCCTCCCCCGCTTCCCGCGCATCCCTCTCCACGGGCTGGTCCTCGTATTCCTCGAAGCCGTACTCCTCGGAGGACTTGTACCCCGGGTCCCCGTAGTAGTTCTCCTCCCACGCCTCGATCTCCTCACGGGTGATGCCGTGCTCACGCTCGATCTGCCAGTACTCGAAGTTCTCCCGGGCGTCGGAGACGAGGGGGATGTTCCCCCAGTCCTGATTCACACGATCGATCATCTCGTACTGCGCGGCATGGCGCGCCTCGTGCACGACGGTGTTCAGGATGTTGGGGCTGGCGAGGACGGCTTCGTTCTCATTGAGGCGCATGACCTGATCGCCCTCGTTCCAGGAGCCCAGCAGGATGCCGTCCTCGTCGCCGGGGTCGTCGAAGTACACCACCTCCGGCGGTTCCAGCCCGTACTCCTCGAACTCCCTGCGGATGAGCTCGTCGATGATGGCCTTGCGCTCGTGCTCCTCGAGATCCGCCCAGGCCGCCTCGACCTCGGGGTCGATCTCCACCTCGTATCCGGGGTCCCCCGGCTGCCCGTCCTGGATCGTGAGCGACGGATCGGCGGCCCCTTCCCCTGAACCGCCGGCGTCGTTACCGGAGGCCGCGTCCTGCTCCTCAGCATCGTCCTGTGCTCGCGTCGCGGTTTCGGTCAGACGGGTCAGGGTCGGCTCATAACTCGTGGATCCGAGCGCTTCCCAGTCCGCGCGGAAGGAGTCAGCATCCGGTCCGCGCCAGAAGGCCTCGGAGGAGCGCACATCCGTCTGCAGTAGCTCGAACCGTTCCCGGAGCGTCGCCTCGGCGTCCGTGATCCGCTGGGCGTGCTGACGGACCTGGTCGACTTCCATCCCGATGAACATCTGGCTCTTCCTGAGGTGAACGGCGCGGTACAGGCGTCAGCGGGCTGACACTGGCGTTCACGGTACTCATCGGACGGGCCCGGAGCGAGGATCGGACTCCCCATTGACGGCACCCCGAGCAATGTGCCCGGGCCGTCCACCTGGCCTCAGCTTCGGTCCGCGCGCCTCAGGAGCTGCACGACCTCGCGGCTCACGCCGAGGCGGGATCCCCCGACTCACGGATCCGCTCGTGGTGGCGGATCACCTCGGTGACGATGAAGCGCATGAACGCCTCGGCGAAGACGGGGTCCAGGCCGGCGGAGTCCGCCAGGGAGCGCAGACGTGCGATCTGCTCCTGCTCCCGCACCGGATCGGCGGGCGGGAGGTCGTGCTCGGCCTTCAGGTGCCCCACCCGCTGGGTGTGGGCGAACCGCTCGGCGAGCAGGTGCACGAGGGCGGCATCGATGTTGTCGATGCTGCGGCGCTCCTGGATCAGGAGCTCCCGGGCGCGGCGAGCTTCATCGGTCTCGGCGCTCTCGGCGGGCTGCGTGGTCATCTCAGGCCGACCTCTCCTGGCGTGCACCCTGCACCTCGGCATCCTTGCCGGTCAGCATCAGCGGAGCGCGACCGGAGGTGATCACGCCCTCGGTGATCACCACCTTCTCGACGTCCCGACGGGAGGGAACGTCGAACATCACCGGCTGCAGGGCATCCTCGAGGATGGCCCGCAGACCGCGCGCACCCGTGCCCCGCTCGATCGCGAGATCGGCGATGGCCTCGAGGGCGCTGAGCTCGAAATCGAGCTCGACCCCGTCCAGGGCGAACATCTTCTGGAACTGCTTGACCAGGGCGTTCTTCGGTTCGGTGAGGATCTGGATGAGCGCTTCGCGGTCCAGGTTGGACACACTGGTGATCACCGGGAGGCGACCGATGAACTCCGGGATCAGCCCGAACTTCAGCAGGTCCTCGGGCACCAGCCGGGAGTAGATCTCCTGCTGTTCCAGGGGGCTGTGCAGCTCGGAGCCGAAGCCGATGCTGCGCTTGCCGATGCGGGAGCCGATGATGTCCTCGATCCCGGCGAATGCGCCGGCGACGATGAACAGCACATTGGTGGTGTCGATCTGGATGAACTCCTGGTGGGGGTGCTTGCGCCCGCCCTGCGGGGGCACCGCGGCGACGGTCCCCTCCAGGATCTTCAGCAGCGCCTGCTGCACGCCCTCCCCCGAGACGTCACGGGTG
>DXDT01000038.1 GCA_019115335.1 Candidatus Brachybacterium merdigallinarum | reverse complement strand
ACGTCGTGCCCTGCATACCCGTTGACCTGCAGGTCGACGAGGCCGGGGGTGATCACGCGGGCTCCGGCAGCAGCGCGGCGGCCGCGGCGTCGCAGTGCAGCACCACGTCCCGGTGGCCGCGCAGGGCGGTGGCCGGGACCTGCTCGGTGACGGGGCCGGCCACGGTGTCGGCGACGGCGCGGGACTTGGCGGTGCCGAGCACGGTGCAGACCAGGGTGCGCGCACCAACCAGGGCGGGGACGGTCAGGGTCAGCGCCTGGGTGGGAACCGCCGCGAGGTCCGGGAACAGTCCCTCGTCGACCTGCTGCTGCCTCGAGGCGTGGGTGAGCTCGATCAGGCGCACCGCCTCGGGGCTCGCGAAATCTGTGTCCCCGGGCTCGTTGAAGGCGATGTGGCCGTTGACGCCGATGCCGCAGCACACCAGGTCGATCGGGGCCTCGGCCAGGCGTGCGGTGTAGCGGGCGATCTCGGCCTCGGCCTCGCCGTCCACCCGGATCCGGTCCAGGGTGGGAAGGGCCGAACTCGGCAGTCGGTCCGCGAGCCAGGTGCCGAAGGCGGCCGGATGAGCAGGGTCGAGTCCCAGGTAGTCGTCCATGTGGAAGGAGTCCACGCGGGCCCAGTCGATGCGGGGGTCACCGCCCAGGGTGGCGAGCATCTGCTCCTGCGAGGGTGCCGAGGCGAAGATGACGCGGGCGCGGTCCCGCTCCCCCAGCACTCGGGCGAGCACGTCCGCGGCGGCGCGGCCGGCGGCGGCGCCGGCCTCCTCGGGGGTGGCGCTGACCTCGATCGGCAGGGGCCGGGAGGAATCGGTGGTCGACATGGTGCCCTTTCGTGACGGCTGCGTCGTGGTCGCGGTGTCGTGCTGGCTGTCTCGTGGTCACTGCGAGGGCGATCTCCGGGCACGACGGCGGGCCGGGTCGCCGCGAATCGATTGCAAGCGGTTGCACACTATCATGCGTCCCGTCGAGCCATCGTCATCACCTCATCCCCGTCGGTTGACCTGGGTCACGCCACCCGGTACGTTACAGAAAACCTTTGCCGCACAAGGATCGCGGCGACGAGGCATCACCGCCCGGTGAGCCTCCACCCTGTTTCGAGGAGGAGACATGGTCAACAGGATCTCTCGACGAGGAGTCCTCGGCGTCGGCGCCGCGGGTGCCACGGCACTGGGCCTGGCGGCCTGCGGAGGCGGGGACGCCGAGGTCGCAGAAGCGCCGCCGGAGGAGAGCGAGGAGCTCAGCGGCTCCGTCGTGATGTGGACCTACCCGCTGGCCGACTCGGCGACCGAGGAGTGGTATCAGCCCTACATCGACTCCTTCCGGGAGAAGTTCCCCAACGTCGAGGTGCAGGTGGTCCAGCAGGGATGGGCCAGCCGAGAGGAGCAGCTGACCACCTCGATCTCGGGCGGCAATGCGCCCGACGTCGTCTACTTCAACCCTGACTTCGTCCCCCGCTTCGCCTCCGAGGAGCTGCTGGTCAATCTCGATGACCTGCGGGAGGACTGGGACACCTTCGTGCCCTCCGCGCTGGAGGCGATGACCTACGAGGGATCCCTGTACTCCGCCCCGATCCTCATGCAGGCCTCGCCCACCTTCGTGAACCAGCGGATCATGGACGAGATCGGGATGGAGGCTCCCACCACCTGGGAGGAGATGCGCACCGTCGGGGAGGCGGCGAAGGCGGCCGGCTACTACCTCACCGAGTACAGCGGCATCGCCACGTTGAACCACAACTACTACATGTACCTGTGGCAGGCCGGCGGGGAGGTGCTGAACGAGGACATGACCGCCGCTGCCTTCAACAGTCCCGAGGGACTGGAGGCGCTGGAGTTCATCAAGGAGATGGTGGACAACGGCTGGATGCCCACCGAGCCCATCAGCGTCGAGCAGACCTTCGAGCAGACCGCGCTCGCCCAGGGCCAGACCGCCTACACCCTGGGCATGAACGTCAACACCGTGCGCGACGTGCTCGAGGACGACATCACGGTGGTCCCGCCGATGTCCCACCGGGAGCAGGTGGCCATCGGCTCCGTGGGCGCCCTGTCGATCTTCAACACCACCGAGTCCCCGGAGGCTGCGGCCGCCTGGGTGCACCACCTCACCGAGCCGGACTTCGTCGAGGACGTCTGCTCCACGTTCACGTACTACTCGCCCCGCACGGACGTCACCGGGCTGCACGCCGACGATCCCGCGGTGGCCGAGTTCGAGCAGTACCTGGACGTGGTCAACGCCGGGATCATCCATGCCCAGGCCCGCGAGATCATCGACACCATGAAGCCCACGATCCAGGAGGTCCTCCTGCAGGGGCTCGATCCGCAGCAGGCGCTGGACACCATGGAGTCCGCGGTCAACGACCTGCTCTCCCGCGGCGCTTGACCCCCTCTGGCGCGCGAGGACCCTGCTCTCCGCGCCGCTGAAAGGACTGCGATGACAGCGACCGCCACCCGCCCCTCCCCCGCGGCACACGAGGGCGATGCAGGTCCTCCGACGGCTCCGAGGAGGAGCCGCCTGCGCGAGCTCCTCCTCTCCCGCGGGGCGATGTTCGCCTATGTCTTCATCCTCCCGTACGTCCTGTTCTTCACGGTGTTCCGGATCATCCCGGCCTTGTACGGGGTGGTGCTGAGCTTCGGCCGCTACTCCCTGGCGGGGAACCTGAGGTTCAGCGGGCTGGACAACTACATCCGCCTGTTCCAGGACGACGTGTTCTGGAACTCGCTGCGCGTGACGGCCACCTACGCCCTGCTGGCGATCCCGCTGTCGATCGTGGTCTCCGTGGCCATGGCGCAGCTGTGCAACCGGACCCTGCGCGGCATGAGCTTCTACCGCGCACTGTTCTTCCTGCCGGTGGTGACCTCTCCGGTGCTCTCGGGGATCATCTTCATCTGGATCTTCAGCAGCGAGGGCCCGCTGAACACCGGGCTGTCGGTGTTCGGTCTGGAGCTGGGCAGCTGGCTGCAGAACCAGTCACTGGTGCTGCCGGCCCTGGCGCTGGTCGCCGCCTGGTCCAGCTTCGGGTACAACATGCTGATCCTGCTGGCCGGGATGCTCGCCATCCCGCCGGACTACTACGAGGCGGCCAGTCTCGACGGGGCGAACGCCTGGCAGCGGTTCTGGCGGGTCACCCTTCCGCTGCTGAAGCCCTCGCTGTTCTTCGTGCTGGTGCTGGAGACCGTCAAGTCCTTCCAGGCCTTCGACATCATCTACGTCATGACCGGGGGCGGTCCCGCGCACGGCTCCTACACACTGACCTTCATGATCTACGACCAGGGCTTCGGGTACTCCGAGTTCGGCTACGCCAGCGCCGTGGGCGTGGTCCTGCTGGTCATCACGCTGATCCTCTCGCTGATCCAGCGCCGACTGATCGGACGGAACGAGTCATGACCACCCCTGTCCTGGACGACCCCGCGACCTCCCGCCCCACCTCGGCGATCCCCCGCCGCCAGGTGCCGGCCTCCGTGCGGGTGCGCCGGCACCTGATCCACATCCCGCTGATCATCATGGGACTGGTGACCCTGTTCCCGTTCCTGGCGATGGTCTCGATCTCCCTGCGCCCGGGAGAGGCGGTGTCGGTCCCCGACATCTTCATCAATCCGAACATCTCGCTGTCCGCCTACGTCGAGGCGCTGAGCTACTCCCGGATCCCGCGCTGGGCGCTGAACACCGCCGTCTACTCCGTGGTCTCGGTGGTGCTGGTGCTGCTGTTCGCCTCGATGGCCGGCTACGCCTTCGCGAAGAAGAAGTTCCTGGGGCGCGAGGTGATCTTCTGGGTCTTCATCGCGATGCTGATGATCCCCTACCAGCTCACGATCATCCCGCAGTACCTGATCGTGGGGCAGCTGGGCGGCCTGAACACCATGTGGGGGCTGATCGTGCCCACGGTCGCCAACGCGCAGGCGATGTTCCTGATGCGCCAGTTCATCCAGGACATCCCCGATGAGCTGATCGATGCCGCCAGGATCGACGGGGCCGGCGAGTTCCGTGTGTACTGGTCGATCATCCTGCCGCAGACCAAGCCGATCCTGGCCACGCTCGGCACCTTCGTGTTCCTGTGGCACTGGAACGACTTCCTGTGGCCGCTGGTGGCGCAGCAGTCGCCGGAGAACTACGTCCTCACCGTGGGGCTGAACAGCCTGCAGTCAGAGGCGGTCTCCCTCGCCACCCTGATGGCGACGGCGGTGGTGACGTTCATCCCGGCCCTGCTGGTGTTCATCTTCCTGCAGCGATACTTCGTGCGCGGCGTGATGATGAGCGGCATCAAGTGACGCTCACCTGACGGCTGCGGCCGGTCCGACCGTGCCGCGCAGCGCGGCCCTCCCGGGCAGGGAGACCGTGCGCGCGGCCCCTCCGGCGACCGCCTCCTCCAGCAGCTCCACGGCGCTGCGCCCCAGCTCCTCGAACGGGGCGGTGACCGTGGTGAGCGAGGGGGTCATGGTCTGCGCCAGCAGCACGTCGTCGCAGCCGACCACGCTGCGGTCCAGCGGCACCCGCTCGCCCCGGTCGCTGAGGCCGGCGATCACGCCGGCGGCCATCAGGTCGTCGAAGGCGAAGATCGCCCCGGCATCGGCGTCGATGATCTGC
>DXDT01000037.1 GCA_019115335.1 Candidatus Brachybacterium merdigallinarum | reverse complement strand
AGCGGGTCCGTGAACGTCTCGACGTGGCCGGAGGCCTCCCACACGCGCTTGGGGAGGATGATCGAGGAGTCCAGACCCACCATGTCGCCGCGGGACTGCACGAAGGTGCGCCACCACTGCTTCTTGATGTTCTCCTTGAGCTCCACGCCCAGCGGCCCGTAGTCCCAGGCGGAGCGCGTACCGCCGTAGATCTCACCGGCCGGGAACACGAAGCCGCGCTTCTTGGCGAGAGCGATGACGTTGTCCAGCGTGCTGGCGGGGGCCTTGGCCACGGGGAGACTCCTGGTGACGGTGTGGAAGCGAACCCGTCCAGCATAGCCACGCCTCGGGTGTGACAGTGGGCACCGAATCGCTGTCGAGAAGCGTTCCGATTTGCGCTCGACCCCCACACTGGTGAGAATGATTGTCATGTCCCAGGTCGTACGCCCCAGTCGACGCTCCCTGCTCGCCCTCGCCGGACTCGGTGCGGGCGCTTCCCTGCTCGCCGCCTGTGGTGCGGGCGGCGACGGGCCCGCGGGATCGGACGGGCCGACGGTGGTCACCACGTGCTACCCCTTCGACTTCCTGACCAGCAGGATCACCGGAGACCAGGTGGATCTGGTGAGCCTGGCCAGCCCCGGCGTCGACGCACACGGTCTCGAGCTCTCGGTTCAGCAGGTGATGCAGATCCAGGAGGCCGATCTGGTGCTCCAGATCGCGGGCTTCCAGGCCCCGGTCGACGATGCCATCGCCTCCGGCGGCACGGAGAACGTGCTGGAGATCTCCACCGTCGTGGACCTCCTCCCCTACGGCGGGGCCGAGGACTCCGCGGACGATCCCGCGACGGGGGCCTCCGACGGCGGCGGGGACGGCCACGAGGGGCACGACCATGCGGAGGAGGAGCCCGCGGAGGAGGGGCATGAGGGCCACGATCACGGCCCCACTGATCCCCACTTCTGGCAGGACCCGCTGCGAATGGCGGACGTGGGCGATGCGATCGCCGCCCGGCTCGGCGAGATCGTCCCCGATCGCGCCGCGGAGTTCACCGCCAACGCCGACGCGGTGCGCGCCGACCTCGAGGAGCTCGATGCCGAGCTGGCCGGGGAGTTCGGCGGCATCGACGGCAGCCGCACCTTCATCACCAGCCACGCCGCCTACGCCTATCTCGCGGACCGCTACGAGCTGGAGCAGGTGGGGATCGCCGGGGTGGATCCCGAGACCGAGCCCTCCCCTCGGCGCCTGCTCGAGCTCGAGCAGGTGGTCGCCGACGAGGGCGTGACCACCATCTTCTTCGAGACCACCGCCTCGCCCAAGGTCGCCCAGACCCTCGCCGACAACGTCGGGGTCAGCTCCGAGGAGCTCGACAACCTCGAGAGCCAGCTCGACGAATCCGCCGACTACCTCCAGGTGATGCGGGACAACGCCGACAAGCTCGTGGCGAGCTGGGCATGAGCGCACCCGACGAGCGGCAGGACACCGCGAGCGCGACCGTCGAGGGCGGTCCCCCGCAGCGCGCCTCCACCGGGCACCCCCTCGTCGTCGAGGTGACTGGTGCCCGGGTCACCCTCGGCGGCGCCCCCGTGCTGCACGGGGTCGATCTCCAGGTGCGGGCCGGGGAGTTCGTGGCCCTGCTGGGGGCCAACGGCTCGGGCAAGTCCACCCTGATGCGCGCCGCCGTCGGCGTCCTGCCGCTGAGCGGCGGGGAGGCGAAGCTGTTCGGCGCCTCCACCGCGCACCGCCGTACCCATGACCGGCTCGGATACGTCCCGCAGGGCGATGCCGACGCCGGCTCGATCCCCTCCACCGCCCGCGAGACCGTCGCCACCGGTCTGCTGGGATCGCGCACCTGGCGGCTGCGCCGTCACGATCCCCGCGTGGACCGCGCCCTGGACGCCGTGGGCATGCGCCCGCTCGCCGAACGTCCCATCACCCGCATGTCCGGTGGGCAGCGGCGTCGCGTGATGATCGCCCGGGCGCTGGTGCGGGAGCCCGAGCTGCTGGTGCTGGACGAGCCCTTCGCCGGTATCGACCTCGCCTCCCAGGAGCACATCGCCGCACTGTTCCGCGACCTGTCGGACGCCGGCACCACCATCCTGGTGATCCTGCACGAGACCGGTGCCCTCGCCGAGGACATCGACCGGGCCGTGATCCTCGACCACGGGCGCGTCATCCACGACGGACCGGCGGCCCAGCAGCCCGCCCTGGACCTCGGGGACCACCATCACCACCCCTCCGGCCCCGACGAGGACTTCCTCGGACAGGAGATCCACCCGGCATGATCTCTCCCCTGGACCTGCTCACCTCCGACGTGCTGCGCTACCCGCTGATCATCGCGGTGCTGATCGGACTGACCGCGCCCGTGGTCGGCACCTACCTGGTGCAGAAGCGCCTCTCCCTGCTCGGCGACGGCCTCGGCCACGTCGCCCTGACCGGCGTGGCCGTCGGCTGGCTGGTCGGCGCCTGGGTGCAGGTGAGCCCCAGCGACCTGCTCGCGATCCCCGGGGCGCTCGCCGCCTCCATCGTCGGCGCGCTCGCGATCGAGTACGTGCGGGAGGTGGGCCGCACCAGCCGTGATGTCGCGCTCGCGATCCTGTTCTACGGCGGCATCGCCGGGGGCGTGGTCATCATCCAGCTCGCTGGCGGCACCTCCCAGAACCTGATGGGCTACCTGTTCGGCTCGCTGTCCACCGTGACCGGGCTCGATGTGGGCATCGCCCTGGTGCTCGCGATCGTGGTGCTGGTGGTGGGGGTCGGCTTCCAGGGCGTGCTCGCCGCGGTCACCAGCGACGAGGAGTTCGCGCGCGCCTCCGGCCTGCCGGTGCGCCTGGCGAATGTGCTGATCGCCGTGATGGCGGCGCTGACGGTCACCCTCTCGATGCGGATCGTCGGGGCGCTGATGGTCTCCGCGCTCATGATCGTGCCCGTTGCGGCCGCTCAGACCGTGGTGGTCGGCTTCGCCCGCACCATGCGCACCGCCATGGCGATCGCCGTGGTGTGCGCGCTGGGCGGCCTGCTGATCACGGTGTACGTCGATCTCCCGCCCGGTGGCGTGATCGTGCTGGCCACCATCGCGGTCTACGTGGCGGGCCTGGTTCTGCGCACCCTGCTCACCCGCCGCGGCGCAGCGGAGCAGCCCGCGGAGGGCGCCGATGAGGCCGAGCAGGTCGGACAGCCCGTGCGCTGAGGATCCCCCGCAGCACTCCTCTCCCCGGCGGCCGCACTCCGCCCGCGGCCGGGCTCTTTCCGGCGCCCAGCTGGGCGAGAGAGGTTCGCCTCACCAGTTCTGGAGGTCCCGCCCGGGATGGGGGAGAATCGAGGGATGCAACGGAATACTCGTCAGCGTGCGGCGATCCTCGAAGCGCTCTCTGCGCAGGACGAGTTCCGCAGCGCGCAGCAGATCCACGAGCAGATGAAGATCGACGGCGCCACCGTGGGCCTGGCGACCGTCTACCGCACGCTGCAGGCGCTGACGCGGTCGGGCCGGCTGGACGTGCTGGTCGCCGCGGACGGCGAATCGCTGTACCGCCAGTGCGCGGCCAGCGGACATCACCACCACCTGGTGTGCCGGGTGTGCGGGCGGACCGTCGAGTTCCTCGCGCCGAAGCTCGAGGGCGCGATGACCGCGATCGCCGAGGAGCACGGCTTCACCGATCTGGACCACACCCTCGAGGTGTTCGGCCTGTGCGAGGAGCATTCCGCGCAGCCCGCCGGGGGCGACACCGACCAGGACGATCCTGAGGACGATCCTGAGGAGGACGACGCCGCCGAGGACGAGGCCTCAGGGGCCGGTCCCGACGAGACCGATGAGGATGCCGCCTCATGATGGACTGGGTCCAGTCCCTCCCCGTGATCCCGTCAGTCGCGTTCCTGTACGTCGTGATCTGGTTGCGCGCGGGCGCGACCTACCTGCTGGGCCGCGGCGCTCGCTCCGCCGTGAACCGGGGCAAGGTCGCCGCGTTCCTGGCCTCCCCGAAGGTCGAGCGCGCCTCCGCAATCGTGAACAAGTGGGGGGCGCCCGTGGTCGCGCTGAGCTTCCTGACCGTCGGCTTCCAGACCGCCGCCAACGCCGCCGCCGGTCTGAACGCCATGCCCGCCAAGCGCTACGTGCCGGCGCTCGCCGTGGGCGGTCTGGCCTGGGCGTTCATCTACGCGACCGTGGGGCTGGTGGTGATCGCGGGCTGGTTCGAGCTCTTCGTGCACTCCCCCTGGGCGGCGGTCGCGGTGCTCGCCCTGCTGGTCGCGCTGATCGCGGTCGTCCTGCGCCATCGTCGACGCACCCAGCGGATGCTCACCCCCACCGGCACCGGCGAGGAGAGCGACACCACCGGTGACAGCTCCGCCCCCGACCCCGCGCCGTTGAACAGCACCCCTCAGGCCTGAGCGTCCGCACCTGAGACGTCGTCCTGCACCGTGCTGTCCGGCTGCTGAGGGGCATCGACCGCTCCCCCGTAGCGACGATCCCGCCGTGCATACTCGGTGATCGCCCGCCACAGCACCCGCCGGTCCACGTCCGGCCACAGCTCGGGGACGAACACCATCTCCGCATAGGCGGCCTGCCACAACAGGAAGTTCGAGGTCCGCTGTTCACCGCTGGTGCGGATGAACAGGTCCACATCCGGCATGTCCGGATCGTTGAGGTGGCGCGCGAAGCTGGACTCGGTGATCCCCGAGCCCTTCAGATGGCCGTGGCGGGCCTGCTCGGCGATCTCCCGCACCGCATCGACGATCTCCGCACGGCCGCCGTGGTTCACGCACATGTACAGGGTCATCCGGGTGTTGGTGCGGGTGAGCTCCTCCGCCTCCTGCAGCTCCCGGATCACCGAGCCCCACAGTCGCTGGGCGCGACCGATCCACACGATCCGCACCCCCCACGAGTTCAGGGTGTCGCGCTGGCGGCGCAGCACCCGGCGCGAGAACCCCATCAGGAACCGCACCTCGTCCGGGGAGCGCTTCCAGTTCTCGGTGGAGAACGCATAGGCCGACAAGTGGGTCACCCCGATCTGCAGTGCACCCGCGACGACGTCCAGCAGCGCCGCCTCCCCCGCCTCGTGCCCCGCGGTGCGGGGCAGGCCGCGCTGGTTCGCCCAGCGTCCGTTGCCGTCCATCACCACTGCGACGTGGCCGGGGATCGTGGGCGCAGGCAGCTGCGGAGGCTCTGCACCGCTCGGGTGCGGGGAGGGGTCGAGGTAGGTGCGGGATGCTGCCCCGGTCATGGGTCTCTCCTCAGGCGCGATGGGCCGACGGGACGGATCTCACCGTTCGACATAGCTCAGTGAGCGTACCGAGCGCTCGAGGTGCCAGGTGACGGTATCGGCGATCAGGCGACCGGCCTCGTCCCGCACCGAGTCCTCGGCATCGACGACGTTCTCCCAGTCCCCGGCGAGCAGGAAGATCATGTGCTCGATCGCGGACTGCCGCACGGCGATCGCTCCCGGCCGACGGCACGAGGTGCACACCAGCCCCCCGGCGCGGATGTCGATGGCATGGTGCGGCCCCGGTGCCCCGCAGGAGGCGCAGACCTGCAGCTCCGGTGCCCAGCCGGACATCGCCAGGGTGCGCAGCAGGAAGGAGTCCAGCACCAGCGGCGGGGGGATCTGCCCGGCCGCCATCGAGCGCAGCGCTCCCACCAGCATGAGGAACCCGCCCTGGGAGGGATCGACGACCTCGTC
The DNA here is from genome assembly GCA_019115335.1 of Candidatus Brachybacterium merdigallinarum. Lineage (GTDB taxonomy): Bacteria > Actinomycetota > Actinomycetes > Actinomycetales > Dermabacteraceae > Brachybacterium > Brachybacterium merdigallinarum. The sequence goes on along the minus strand of DXDT01000037.1, from coordinate 7,622 downwards.
GGTGAGCCGATCGGTGGTCTCCAGCATCGCGCTCGCGGCGGTGAAGCGGGTGTAGTCGATGCAGATCGCGGTGGCGAACGCCTCGATTGTGACCACCTGGGTGACGGTGTGCAGGTTCCGGCCGGCGTGCAGCTGGACGTCCACCAGGGTGAAGGGCTCCAGGCGGGCACCGAAGCGGCTGCCGGTGCGCCGCACCCCCTTGGCCACGGCCCGGACCTTGCCGTGGCGGCGGGTCAGGAGCGTGATGATGCGATCGGCCTCACCCAGCGGATGGGTGCGCAGCACGATCGCATCGTCCCGGTAGAGCTTCTGCATGATCTCTCGAGAGTACGTCGCGATCCCGGCGAGGGGTCGTAGGCCGGGGCGGTGTCGGGCGGGAGGTCGCTCACTGCCTCGGGCCGGCAGCGGCCTCCGGGGCGATGGAGGCTGCCGGGCACCTGGGCGGTGGAGCGCTTCGGGCTCCGATCGTCGGCGGTGCCCGTCCGCGCGGTCGAAGGGCTGGGAACGCTCAGTTCCGGTGGGCATGATGGGCGGTGCACCCCGTGGCCGACGGCTGCGGCGGAACCGACCGAGAGGGGGTCGCGATGGGCATCCGAGACCTGCTGCGACGCGATGACAGGATCACCGACACCGTCCGGGAGGGCCTTCGAGAGGGCCGTCGGGCCCTCTCCGGAGAGAGATCCGGGCCGGGCAATGCCCTGGAGCGGCTGGTGGAGACCTTCCGTGACATCGGGCTGGACGGGAAGCTGACCTACTCCTCCGCGCAGGTCGCCGCCGAGCGCGCCCAGCGCGGCCGAGCCCGCCGGCGCCCGGAGAAGGCCGTGCGGCGGGTCATCCGGCGCCACCGGCGCGGCGTGACCGCGGGGGGATTCCTCACCGGCCTGGGCGGTGTCTTCACCCTCCCGCTGCTGTTGCCCACCAATGTGGCCGAGTTCTACATCCAGGCCACCCGCATGGTCGGTGCGATCGCGACCGTGCGCGGCTACGACGTCCAGGACGAGGAGATCCGCGCCCGTGTGCTCGCGACCCTGGTCGGCGAGGAATCCGGGGAGGTGCTGAAGAACGTGGGGCTGGGCCCCGTCGCCGGCGCCGCGACCCGCACCGTCGCTGGGCGGCTTCCCCAGCACGCCTCCTCGCAGGTCGCCAGTGCCATCGGTGGTCGAATCCTGAAGCGCTTCGGGCTGCGGTCGGTGCGCCTGTTCGGCAAGGCCATCCCCGGCCTCGGCGCGGTGCTCGGAGCACTCTTCGACCGGGCGCAGCTGAACCGCATCGCGAAAGCCGCGAAGGAAGGCTTCCCTCCGGTGCAGTGACCTCGTGCGCGCCCGCAGGAGGACCGCTCTCTTCTGCGCCACGACGAGACGGAGAGAGCGCCGCTCACCCGGTGAGTCGCCCGAGGCCGGGCAGCTCCGTGACCATGCCGGCAGCCTCGAGCTGCGCCGCTCGGAAGGCGAGCAGTGATGGATGGGAGACCGCCCCGGAGCGCGCCGCCGTGTACAGCGTGCGATGAGGGTCCCGGGGCAGCCGGACCGGTCGCGTGCCGCCCAGGTGCTCGGAGGCGATGATGCCCGGGGCGAAGGCGAGCGCGTGCTCGGAGCGGACCAGGTGCACCTGCAGCAGGGGATCCGGGGTGTCGAAGCGGATCCAGGGCTCGATCCCGGAAGAGCGCAGGTAAGTGCGCTCCCACACCCCGGTGCGGGTGGCGTCAGGATCGAGGGCCCAGGGCGCATCGGCCAGCTCCGCGAGGCTGCTGACTCGGGACCACGGGCCGTGGTCGGGCAGCACCAGCAGCAGGGGGTCGCGCAGGAGGTTCTCGCGGTCGGTGCCGCGGCGCACCACCTGCTGACCGCCGGGGTAGTCCTCCCCCAGGATCACGTCGAAGCGGTGGGCGAGAAGGCCCGCGTAGGCCTCCCCCACCTCCCGCTGCGCCAGCCTCGATGCGCAGGCTCGTCTCTCCCTCCTCGAGCACAGTGAGCGCCGCCGGGGCCAGAGCGATCAGCGGGGTCTGGAAGGAGGCCACCCGCAGCACTCCGCTCAGATCGCCACGGCTGTAGGTCATCTCGGCCTGCACCGTCTCCGCCAGCGCCAGCATCTCCTCGGCGCGCCGAGCCAGTTGCACGCCGGCATCGGTGAGAACCACGCCACGACCGGAGCGGACCACCAGGGAGACCTTCATCTCCCGCTCCAGCAGGGCCAGCTGCTGCGAGACCGCCGACGGCGACATCGACTGCGCCGCCGCCACCGCGGACATCGTCCCTGACCTGTGCAGTTCGCGCAGCAGGAACACGCGTTGCAGATTCAGCACGCCTCGCCCCCTGCCCCGTCAACACATCAGTTCTGCTTCACAGTACAGGCCAGAAGTCGCGCTGGACCGAAAGATGCCTGACGGGCAGAGTGAGGGCGTGACGGCTCAGAACTCCTCTCCCACCAGCCCCTCCGGCGTCCCGGCGATGCCGGTGCTGTTCATCCTCGGCTCCTGCCTCTCCCTCCAGTTCGGTGCGGCGCTCGCGACCCAGCTGTTCCCGGAGCTGGGCAGCTGGGGCACCACCGCGCTGCGCCTGGGCATCGCCGCAGTGATCCTGCTGCTCATCGTGCGGCCGCGCCTGCACCGGTTCACCGGCGAGCAGTGGAAGGCCATGATCGTGTTCGGCCTGGTGGTGGGCGGGATGAACGGTGCCTTCTACGCCGCGATCGAGCGGATCCCGCTGGGCACGGCGGTCGCCATCGAATTCCTGGGCCCGCTGACGGTCTCGGCGGTGCTGTCCACCAAGCGCACCGATCTGCTATGGGTGCTGCTGGCCCTGGCAGGGGTGAGCCTGTTCGGCCTGGAGTCCTTCACCGGGGAGGCACTGGATCCCCTCGGTGTGACCTTCGCGCTGGTCGCCGCCGTGTTCTGGGGACTGTACGTGCTCGCCAGCGCGCGAGTGGGCCGGCTCGTGCCCGGACAGAGCGGGCTCGCGATCGCGATGGCGGTGGGCGCCCTGGCGGTCCTGCCCCTCGGCGCGACCGGGGCGATGACCGGGCTGACCGATCCGCGACTGCTGGGCCTGGCCGCCATCACCGCACTTTTGGCCTCGGTCCTGCCCTACACCCTCGAGCTCAGCGCTCTGCGGACGCTGCCCCGGCATGTGTTCGGGATCCTGCTCAGCCTGGAACCGGTGATCGCTCTGCTGGCCGGGGTGGTGCTGATCAGCCAGGAGGCCACCCCACTGCGGGTCCTCGCCGCGGTGCTGGTGGTCGGGGCGAGCGTCGGCGTCACCCTGACCGCGCGCACGTCGGCCCCGTCCCCGCAGCCCGCCGGCGAGGAGCCGGCCACGGAGCTGCCCACCCCGACCCACGCCACCGTGACCGGGGAGCTCGCCATCCTCACCCCCGAGCAGATCGCGCAGGAGGAGGACGAGGTCACGACCGGCGAGGTCGAGATCTCCGCGGCCGGGAGCGGTAGAATCGAGGACGAGCGAGTCGAGGGCTACATGCCGCACGGGCAGACGCACCCGGAGGAGCTCAGCGGGCGCGGTGCTCCCGGTTCAGCGCGGAGATGATCGCCTCGAGGGAGGCCCGGGTGATCGAGCCGTCGATGCCCACTCCCCAGAAGATGCGCTCCCCGATCTCGCACTCGATGTAGGAGGCGGCCAGGGAGTCGTCGCCCTCGGTCAGGGCGTGCTCGGCGTAGTCGAGGATCCGCACGTCGATCTGCCGCTCGGCGAGGGCCTTGACGAAGCCGTCCAGGGGGCCATTGCCGATGCCGGTGATCTGGTGCTCCTCACCGTCCGCCACGAGGCTCACCGTGATCCGGTCGGCGCCGTCCCCGGTGGACTCCTGGTGCACGTCACGGAAGCTGTACCGGCCCCAGCGGCGGGTCGGGTCCGCAGCGGGCAGGTACTCATCGGTGAAGACGTCCCAGAGCTGCTCGGGAGTGACCTCCCCGCCCTCGGAGTCGGTGCGGTGCTGGACGATCCCGGAGAACTCGATCTGCAGGCGGCGCGGCAGGTCCAGTCCGTGCTCGGTGCGCAGCAGGTAGGCCATCCCGCCCTTGCCGGACTGCGAGTTCACACGGATCACGGCCTCGTAGGAGCGGCCCACGTCCTTGGGGTCGATCGGCAGGTAGGGGACGCGCCATTCGGCATCGGCCAGGTCGATCCCGGCGGCGTCGGCGTCGTTCTGCATCCGCTCCAGGCCCTTCTTGATGGCGTCCTGGTGGGAGCCGGAGAAGGCGGTGAACACCAGCTCCCCGGCGTAGGGGTGGCGCTGGTGGACCTTCATGCCGGTGCACTCCTCGTACACCCGCTTGATGTGGTTCATGTGGGAGAAGTCCAGGTTGGGGTCCACCCCCTGGGAGTAGAGGTTCAGCGCCAGGTTCATAATATCCGCGTTGCCGGTGCGCTCCCCGTTGCCGAAGAGGGTTCCCTCCACCCGCTCTGCCCCGGCCATCAGGCCCAGCTCGGTGGCGGCGGTAGCGGTGCCCCGGTCGTTGTGGGGGTGCAGGCTTACGATGGCGCAGTCCCGGTGCTTTAAGTGGCGGCACACGTACTCTATCTGGTCGGCGTAGGTGTTGGGGGTGGAGAGCTCCACGGTGTTGGGCAGGTTGAGGATGACCTTCCGCTCCGGGCTGGCCCCCAGCTCCTCCAGCACCCGGTCGCAAATGCGCACGGAGTTCTCCACCTCGGTGCCGGAAAAGCTCTCGGGGGAGTACTCGTAGCGGATGTCCACGTCCTCTTTGGCCATGTGCTCCTCGGTGAGGCGGCGGATGAGCCGGGCGGCGTCCACGGCGATCTGGATGACGCCCTCCATGTCCGTGTGGAACACCACCCGCCGCTGGAGGGTGGAGGTGGAGTTGTAGAAGTGGATGATGACGTTTTTGGCCCCCCGGATGGCCTCGAAGGTCTTGCGGATCAGGTGCTCCCGGGCCTGGACCAACACCTGCACCGTCACCCCGTCGGGGATCAGGTCATGGTCGATGAGGGCACGTAAGATCTCGTACTCTGTCTCGGAGGAGGCGGGAAAGCCCACCTCGATCTCCGTAAAGCCGATCTCGCACAGGGTCTGGAAGAACTCCAGCTTCTGCTCCAGGTTCATGGGGTTTACCAGGGCCTGGTTGCCGTCCCGCAGGTCTACGCTGCACCAGACGGGGGCCTGGGTGATGGTCTTGTCCGGCCAGGTGCGGTCCGGCAGGGCGATGGGGGCGAAGGGTTTGTATTTCCGGCAGCCCTGTCTCATGGCGCTGCTCCTTTCCAAGGGATATGACAAAACCCCGGGCACGACTTCCGTCATGCCCGGGGCGAAAAATCTTTTCCGCGGTACCACCCGTGTTCGGCGGGAGACCCGCCCTCATGGCCTGCTTTTAGAAAGGCCCGGCCGGTAACGGGGCCGCCCGCCCTGCCCTACATTTCTTCAGGCAGGGGACTCCGGGATGAGCTATCCCGCCGGGGGCCCGCCTGCTTCCACCGCCCGCAGGCTCTCTTTGCGGCGCCCCGCCGTCTTGTTCCCTTCACAGTCTTGTTGCAGCCATTATAGGACGGATGCCCGCCCTTTGTCAAGCCTCAGTTTCCGGGGAGCCGCCGTCCCCGCTGCCGTAGGCCCGCTGGGCCGCCTCCCGGGCCAGGTCCACCACCAGGTGGTCCGGGCTCTCCCGGTCCTCCCCGCCGGGGAGCTGGGCGAACACCTCCATCACCCCGGAGCGCATCCACAGCCCGGGGGTGATGCGCACCGAATACCCGCAGCCGGGCTGGCACATCCACTGGTGGGCCGGGGCCTGGGGCAGGCCGTAGGCCTCCAGCAGGGAGCCCATCACCCCGGCGGTGGTCACCAGCACAGCGCTGGTCTGGCCCTGGGCCATAAGGTTCTTCACCAGCAGCTCGAAGCCCTGGCACACCCGCTGGACGAACACCGCGCCGCTCTCCCCGCCGGGCGGGGCCGCAGTGCCGCCCCCGGCCATCCAGGCGGCGAAGCGGGGGTCGTTCTGCAGCTCTTGGGCGGTCTTATTCTCCCACTCCCCGAAGTCGCACTCCGCCAGCTCCAGCACCACCTCCGGGTCGGCCTGGGGGTACAAGATCTTCAGGGTGTCCACGCAGCGGGTGGAGGGGCTGGCGTAAAAGGCGGCGGCCGCCGGGTACTGGTACTGGCGCTTCCGCCGGGCCAGCTGGGCGATGGACTCCAGGGCCAGGGGGGACTCGGTGCGGCCGATGTACCGGCCCTCCAGGTTCCCCTCGCAGGGCATATTGCGGATGAGATGGATCACATAGGATTTCACAGGCCTGCCTCCTCTCGGCGGTTTGCCGTATTTTTCTTCACTTCTCCCGTAAAAACTCCATAAATTTTCGGAAATTTCTCGCAAATCGCTTTACATTACCACCCCCATGCCCTAAAATGATAGGAGGAATGAGGGATTTTGCTGCGAGGTGGTACTGTTGAACCAAGATTTCTCCCGTATCCTGGCCCTGCTGCGGAAAGAGCGGGGCTACAGCCAGAAGAAGGCGGCGGCGGACCTGGGCATCTCCCAGGCGCTACTGTCCCACTATGAGAAGGGCATCCGCGAGTGCGGGCTGGACTTTGTGGTGCGGGCCGCGGACTATTACCAGGTCTCCTGCGACTATCTGCTGGGCCGCACCCCCCACCGCAGCGGCGCGGTGCTGAACCTGGAGGGCGCGCCCGCCGGGGGCAAGGGGAAGAAGGGGGCCGCCTCCCCGGCGGAGTACGACCGGCGGGTGCTGGGCAATTCCCTTCATATTGTATTCTCCCTGCTGAAAAAAATCAATAGCGAGGCCCTGACCAAGGAGGCCTATACCTATCTTGCCGCCGGGGTGTACCGGGTGTTCCGGGCGGTGTACTCCGCCAACCCCCAGAACCCCCAGGGGGCTTTCCAGCTGGACGGGGCGCTGTACGGGGCCCTTACCCAGGCCGCCATGGCCCTGGCCGAGGCCCGGGCCGCCGCCCTGCTGAAGGGGAAGGAAATCCCCGGGGGCGAAGGGGTGAGGAAAGAGGCCCTCCCCGCCCTGACCCCGGAGAGTTTGGAGAAGGAGTTCCCCTCCCATGCCTCCTCCCTGCTGGACCTCATCCGCAGCGCCGAGCAGGCCGCCGGTCATCAATGGGGCGGATAACAGCGGGAATGGCGGATATTTTTGAGAAAAAATCACCATTTCCCGCTGATGATGAAAAAAGCCTGTCATTTCCCAGCAATTTGTGATACAATAAGAAATACTGCAAGGGCGCAGGAACGCGCCCTCTTTTTGTGAGGCAGCGCCAGCCGCACGCCGCAAGCTATAACAGGAAAGGACCGGATAACGCTTATGTGTGGATTTGTTGGTTTTATCGGCGGAGGGGACACCCAGCGGGACCAGGGGGTGCTCCAGTCCATGACGGACGCCATCCGCCACCGGGGCCCGGACGACGCGGATTACTATATGGACGGGGAGATCTCCCTGGGCTTTCGCCGGCTGTCCATCATCGACCTGGAGGGCGGCCGCCAGCCCATTCTCAACGAGGACGGCAGCAAGGTGCTCATCTTCAACGGGGAGATCTACAACTACAGGCCCCTGCGGGAGGAGCTGCTCCAGAAGGGCCACGTGTTCACCACCAAGACCGACTCGGAGGTGCTGCTCCACGGCTATGAGGAGTACGGCCCAGAG
>DXDT01000243.1 GCA_019115335.1 Candidatus Brachybacterium merdigallinarum | reverse complement strand
GGCCGGAACCGCATGCGCTGGTTCGCGGTCACCGGCGTGATCTACACCGCCGCGTACGTGATCCCGGCGCTGCTCGGCGTCCACCTGTGGACGCTGGTCCTGATGGGCATCCTCGGTGCGCTCGGCGGTGCGGTCGCCGGCGAGCCGATGTTCAAGATCTGGGCCCAGGAGCTGATCCCGACGGCGTTCCGCAGCACCGCGCAGGGCGCGATGATCGCCGCCGCCCGCGTGGTCGCCGCCGTGGTGGCGCTGTGGACGCCGATGCTGCTGCGCATCAGCCCAGCCGTCATGTTCCTGTTCGTCGCCGCCTGCATCGCGGTCGCCGCGCTGATCGGCCTGCTGTGGATCACCCGCTTCCCCCGCGTCGCCGATGCGGAGGACGTCGACGGCGTCGAGCCCGCCGGGGGAGTCCCCGCCACCGGCGGCTCCGCGACGCCGCAGGCTGCCGATGCGAGCAGTGCCCCGGCGGCGTCGGTGCCGGACCCGCAGCACTCCACACCGACCCCCTGACAGCGCCCCAGCCGCCCCGGAGCCCGGGAGCCCGCCGCCCGTCCCGAGCTCACCAGCAGACCCGGGCCCGTCACCGGCGACCTGCCCGGCCCCACGAAGGAGCATCATGAGCATCCCCGCCCCCGTCGTCCGCCTCGAGCACCACGAGCAGCCCGCCCTCGGCATCGACGAGCCCGCCCCGCGCCTGTCCTGGACGCTCGAGGGCGCGCCCCCCGAGCACCGTCAGAGCGCCTACGAAGTGTCCTGGCAGATCACGGTCCCCGGCGCGGCCTCCGCGTCGGCCTCCGACGCGGCTGCCGCCGTCGTCGATCAGGGCTCGCGGATCATCGACGGCCCGGATCAGGTGCTCGTCCCCTGGCCGGCCCGCCCGCTCGCACCGCGCGAGCACGCCGAGGTCACGGTCCGGGTCCGCGGGGCGGGCGAGGACTGGAGCGACTGGAGCGCCCCGGTCCGCGCCGAGCGCGGCCCGACCGCGGAGGAATGGACGGCGCAGCTGATCAGCCCCGGATACCCGGAGGGGACCGGGCTGCACCGTCGGGCACCGCTGCTGCGCCACGAGTTCGAGCTGCCCGCCGGAGGTGCGCAGCGGGCACTGCTGCGCGTGACCGCGCACGGGCTCGCGGAGCTGGAGATCAACGGTGCCCGGGTGGGGCGCGAGGAGCTGCTGCCGGGCTGGACCCCGTACCACCAGCGACTGCGCGTGCACACGTTCGACGTCACCGAGCACCTGCGCCCCGGGGCGAACGCGATCGGTGCCTGGCTCGCCGACGGCTGGTTCCGCGGTCGCTTCGGCTTCGAGGGCGGCACCTGGAACATCTACGGCGAGCACGTGGGGCTGTTCGCCCAGCTCGAGGTGGTGACCGAGGAGGGTATGCAGGTCCTCGCCACCGGGCCCGACTGGCGCAGCGCCCCGGGCCCGCTCACGAGGGCGAGCCTCTACGACGGGGAGACCTGCGACGCGCGCCTGCACCCGGAGGGCTGGTCGCTGCCGGGCTTCGACGACAGCGACTGGCACCCCGTGACGGTGCGGGAGCTGGACACCTCCGTGCTCGTCGCCCCGGACGGGCCGCCGGTGCGGGTCACCGAGGAGCTCGCCCCGGTCGCGACCACGCGGCTCGGCGAGGGGCGGTACCTGCTCGACTTCGGCCAGAACCATTCCGGGCACCTGCGAGTGCGCGTCCCGGCCACCGCGCCGGGCACCACGATCACGCTCCGCCATGCGGAGGTGCTGCAGGACGGCGAGCTGTACACGCGCACCCTCCGCGACGCCGCCGCGACCGATGAGCTGATCAGTGCCGGTGAGGCCGTCGACTGGGAGCCGCGGTTCACGATCCACGGCTACCGCTACGCGGAGGTCAGCGGCTGGCCCGGGGAGCTGGGCGCCGGGGACGTCGTCTCCCGCGTGCTGCACAGCGACATGCGGCGCACCGGCTGGTTCGGCTCGAGCGATCCGATGCTCGACCGGCTGCACGAGAACGTCGTGTGGAGCCTCCGCTCGAACTTCGTGGACATCCCCACCGACTGCCCGCAGCGCGACGAGCGCATGGGCTGGACCGGCGACATCCAGGTGTTCACCCCCACGGCGGCCTTCCTCTACGACGCCCACGGCTTCCTCGCCGACTGGCTGCGCACCCTCTCCGCCGAGCAGGAGCGCCTCGGGGGCACCGCCCCGGTGTTCGTCCCCTGGATCCCCGGCGGCACCTTCTGGCGGGAGGACCAGGACATCGCCGGCTGGGGCGATGCGGCGGCGCTCATGCCCTGGGCGCTGTACGAGCGCTCGGCGGACATCGAGCTGCTGCGCCGCCAGTACCCCGGCGCGAAGGCCTGGGTGGACCGGGTCGCGGGCCTCGCGGGGCCCGGCCGGCTCTGGGACGAGGGCCTGCAGCTCGGGGACTGGCTGGACCCGACGGCGCCGCCGGAGGATCCGCTGCAGGCCCGCACCGACCCGCACCTGGTGGCCAGCGCGTACTTCGCGCGCTCGGCGCAGACACTCGCCCGCAGCGCCGAGACCCTCGGGTACGCGCAGGACGCCGCCGCCTACGGCCAGCTGGCCGAGGAGATCCGCAGCGCCTACCAGGGCAGGTACCTGCCTGCCGCCATCGGCGGGACCTCGACCGAGGCGTGGCACGACACGCAGACCGCCCATTCCCTCGCGATCGTGTTCGAGCTGCTGCCGGACGAGCCGGCCGTGGCCCGCGCGGGGGAGCGGCTCGCCGAGCTGGTCCGGGAGGGTGGCGCACGGATCGGGACCGGTTTCGCGGGCACGCCGATCATCACCGAGGCGCTCACCCGGGGCGGCCGTCTCGACGTCGCCTACGAGCTGCTGCTCTCCCGCAGTTCGCCGTCCTGGTTCTCGCCGATCGAGCTGGGTGCCACCACGATCTGGGAGCGCTGGGACTCCATGCTGGACGACGGCACGGTGAACCCCGGCGACATGACCTCCTTCAACCACTACGCGCTGGGATCGGTCGCGGACTGGATGCATCGAGTGGTCGCCGGGCTCTCGGCGGCCGAGCCGGGATTCCGCCGCCTGAGGATCGCACCCCGCCCCGGTGGCGGGCTCACCAGCGCCTCCGCCCGGCACCTCACCCCCTACGGGGAGGCCGGCGTCGCCTGGGAGCGCGAGGGCGAAGCGCTGCGGGTCCGCTTCACGGTGCCCTCCGGGACCACCGCCGAGGTGCAGGTCCCGGGCGTGGCTCCGTACGAGGTCGGACCGGGCAGGCACGAGGTGCTCGGCTCACTCGCCTGAGGATCAGGCGGGGGCGGAGGCGCGGACCACGAGCGAGGGCGTGATCCGCACCGACTCGTGCTGGTGCGCGCTCCCCTCGCGGTCCTCGGCGATCACCAGCCGCGCCCCCTCCGCCCCCACGCGCTGCCCGGACTGGGCGACCGTGGTCAGCGGCACCGCGGCGGCGTGCGCGGCGAGGTTGTCGTCATAGCCGACGATCCCGACCTGCTCGGGGACCGCGACCCCCGCGGCCAGCAGCACCTCGAGCAGACCGACCGCCAGGAGGTCCGAGGCCGCGACGATGCCGTCCACCTCCCCGCTGCGCACCAGGGGCAGGAGCTGCTCGGCGACGTGCCGGCCGTCCTCCTCGTTCACCCCGGGCGGCGCATGCTCCACCACGGCCGTCAGCCCGGCCTCCCGCAGCGCGGTCCGGAACCCGGTGCGCCGGTCGTGGACGGGGCGGAGCACATCGAGCCCGCCCACGAAGGCGAGCCGGCGCCGGCCCGTCGAGAGCAGGTGCTCGGTGGCGATGCGCCCACCGTGCACGTTGTCCACGGAGACGGAGCAGAAGAACGACGCCGGGGCGGTGAAGTTCAGCAGCACCAGCGGGGTGTCGGCGTCGCGGCTGCTCATGAGCGTCGCCATGGTCTCGTCGTCGCTGAGGCTGATCAGGACCCCGGCGACCCGCAGCTCGTCGAAGAGGGCGAGGTGGCTGAGCTCACGGCCCACCTGCCGGTCGCCGTCGGCGAGGAGCGTCTGCATCCCGTGCTCCTCCGCCACCCGCGCAGCGCCGCGCGCGATGTCCAGGAAGAGGGAGTTGCCCAGGTCGGTGAGCGCCAGGCCGATGGTCTGGCTGCGCCCCCCGGCCAGGGAGCGGGCGATCCGGTCGGGCCGGTAGCGCAGCTCCTCGACCACGTCCAGGACGCGCTGACGGGTCGCGGGGGCGACCCGCTCCGGATGGTTCAGGACATGCGACACCGTCCCGGCCGACACCCCCGCCCGCGCGGCGACATCCGCCAGCGAGGGGCGGCCGCGCCGGCGCGAATCGTGCGGGGGCATGGCATCCTCCAGTCCTGGGCGGTGTCGCGGCAGGACTCTTCGGGCAGGTGCTGGACCGCGCGGGGGTGGCACCCGCCATTATGCAGAAGGAGCTATCCGGCAGGGGCGGCGGTGGACTCCCTGATGACGAGGGTGGGATCGATGGTGAGCCGCCGCCCGGGGCCGGGGTCGCCGTTGGACAGCATGGCGAGCGCCTGCTGCACGGCGACGAAGCCGACCGTCTCCCGCTCGGGGGAGACGGCCGTGAGCGGAGGCTCCAGGTGCTCGGCGATCTCGTCGTCGAACGCGATCAGGGACAGATGCTTCGGGATCTCGATGCCCCGCCTGCGGAAGTGTCGGAGCAGGCGTGAGGCCAGGGCGTCGTTCATGCACAGCACCCCGGTGATCCCGGAGTCCACGATCGCGTCGACGAGCTCCTTCGAGTCGTCGGCGATCCACAGGGGAGGCTCCGTGAGCTCCGTGTTGAGCCCCAGGTCCCGGCAGGCGATCTGCCAGCCGTCGATGACCCGGCGCATCGGCTCGACGCGCTCGTTGACCGAGATCAGCCCCACGTTCTCGTGGCCGAGCAGCTTCAGGTGGGCCATCGCGGCGTGGGTGCCGGCCTCCCGGGAGGTGGAGACGGTCCGGGCGCCGGGGATGCCCAGGCCGGGGCTCTCTCGTTCCACCAGGACCACGGGCAGGTCGAGGTCGGTGATCCAGCGGCAGGTCTCCTCGACCTTGGACGGTGCGAACGACGGTGTCAGCAGGAGGCCGTCGACCCCTGCCTCGTGCAGGATCGCGGCCTCCTCGCGGATGTCATCGTCCTGGTAGCCGGAGATGCCGACCTTCAGCTCGGCGCCAGCGAGCTCGCACGCCCGCTTCGCACCGGTGATGATCGGCCCGAAATAGTAGAGCGACTCGGGCACCTGCAGGCCGATCACCAGACCGGGCTGCGGAGGGGCGAGCTCCAGGCTCTGCTGGACGATCCCGCCCGTCGGGAGCGGATGGGTGAGAGTGGCACCGCCGTGGACCTTGGAGACCACTCCACGCCTGCCCAGCTCATCGATATCGCGCCAGATGGTGGCGCGGGAGCTCTTCAGCATCTCGGCCAGCTCGGCGACGCGCACCGACCCTGACTCCTGCAGGGCGCGCACGATCGCCTGCTGGCGCTCATTCTTGAACATTTCTGCTCCTGTCACCGAGGTGAACCGCGCATCGCGGCGACACTGCTGGGTTGCTGCACAGTACCCGGTGGATGTGGTGAACACGTGACGACACTGTGAGACGTACGTTGACAGTTTGCATCATGGTGATACAGAATTCCACTCGATCAGTGAAGTACCTCACGAGTTGGCAAAGACGCCCACCCCAGCGGGGGCAGGAGGAATCTGACGATGACACAGCACCGGCACATGCCCGGGTCCACGGCCACCGGGATCGCACCTACTCACCTCACCCGGCGCAGCCTCCTCGGCATCGGTGGAGCCGGGGCGGCAGGCCTGATCCTCGCCTCCTGCTCCGGGGGAGGAGGCGGTGGTGCCGGGGAGGACTTCCAGGGCGATGACCTCATGGAGGCACCTCAGCTGACCGAGATGGTCGACGCGGGGGAGCTGCCCCCGCTCGAGGAGCGCCTGCCCACCAACCCGCTGGTGGTCGAGAACGTCGAGGGGCCGGGACAGTACGGCGGGACCTGGCGCGTGCTCGGCAAGCCCGGCGGCAGCTACACCCAGCTCCA
>DXDT01000242.1 GCA_019115335.1 Candidatus Brachybacterium merdigallinarum | reverse complement strand
AGCGTCATATGGCGGACGCTCGCCGAAAGGATCCACAGTGCTCATTGCACAGCGCCCCACGCTGACCGAAGAGGTCGTGTCGGAGAATCGCTCCCGGTTCGTCATCGAGCCGCTCGAGCCCGGTTTCGGGTACACCCTCGGGAACTCCCTGCGTCGCACGCTGCTCTCCTCGATCCCCGGTGCCGCGGTCACCTCGATCCGCATCGACGGCGTGCTGCACGAGTTCAGCACCGTCCCCGGGGTCAAGGAGGACGTCACCGAGATCATCCTCAACATCAAGAACCTCGTCGTCTCCTCGGAGAACGACGAGCCCGTCGTGATGTACCTGCGCCGCGAGGAGGCCGGTCACGTCACCGCTGCGGACATCACCCCGCCCGCCGGCGTCGAGATCCACAACCCCGATCTGCACATCGCCTCGCTCAACGAGAAGGGCCGCCTGGAGATCGAGCTGATCGTCGAGCGCGGCCGCGGCTACGTCTCCGCCGCCCAGAACAAGGGCATGGACGCCGAGATCGGTCGCGTGCCGGTCGACTCGATCTACTCGCCCGTGCTCAAGGTGACCTACAAGGTCGAGGCGACCCGTGTCGAGCAGCGCACCGACTTCGACAAGCTGATCGTCGACGTCGAGACCAAGCCGGCCATCTCCCCGCGGGATGCGGTGGCCTCGGCCGGCAAGACCCTGGTGGAGCTGTTCGGCCTCGCGCACGAGCTCAACCAGGAGGCGGAGGGCATCGAGATCGGACCCTCGCCGACCGACCAGGCGCTCGCCGCTGATCTGGCGCTGCCGATCAACGACCTGAACCTCACCGTCCGCTCGTACAACTGCCTGATGCGCGAGGGCGTCCACACCGTGGGCGAGCTGACCGCGCGCTCCGAGGCCGACCTGCTCGACATCCGCAACTTCGGGCAGAAGTCCATCGACGAGGTCAAGGCCAAGCTCGCCGAGCTCGGCCTGTCGCTGAAGGACTCCCCGGCCGGCTTCGACCCCGCCGCTCTGGACTCCTACTCGGACGACTTCGGCGACCAGTACTGACCTTCCTCTGACCTTCTAGGAGAACGACCATGCCTGCACCCACCAAGGGCGCACGCCTCGGCGGATCCCCCGCCCACGAGCGGATGATCCTCGCCGGGCTCGCCACCGAGCTGTTCCGCCACAAGGCGATCACCACCACCGAGACCCGTGCGAAGCGCCTGCGCCCCCACGCCGAGCGTCTGATCACCCAGGCGAAGAAGGGTGATCTCGCCTCTCGTCGTCGCGTGATGCAGACCATCCGCGACAAGGGTGTCGTGTACACCCTGTTCGAGGAGATCGCACCCACGTTCGCGGAGCGTCCCGGCGGCTACACCCGCATCACCAAGGTCGGTCCCCGCAAGGGCGACAACGCCCCGATGGCCGTCATCGAGCTGGTCACCGAGGAGTACTCCCCGAAGCAGGCCGTGGTGAAGGAGGCCGAGGGCGCCGCCAAGAACGCCTCCAAGGCCGAGGACGCCGCTGCGGAGGGCGCCACTGCAGAGGAGACCGCCGTGGAGGAGACCGCTGCCGAGGACACCGCCGTGGAGGAGACCGCCGCTGCGCAGGACCCGGCGGAGGGCTCCGAGGAGACCGTCGACGCGGACATCGAGGAGAAGCTCGAGGCCGACGAGGCGGAGGACGCCGACAAGGCCTGACGCCTCACGCATGCCCCACCCGAGAGCGGGCGGTCACCGGTGATCCCGGTGCCCGCCCGCTCTCATGCTGTGCACGGGGCGGAAAACGGGGATGCGGTACCGTACGCGGTGGAGCGGTCCGCCCGACGACTGATCCTGCCGTGCCGTTGCGGGGGCCTGCTCCTCACTTCCCCGCACCACATCAGAACTCGGAGCTTCCCCCATGCCGCAGCGGAGCCGCCCTTCCCCCACCCCCGATCACACTCCTGACCAGCCCTGCGTGAGCCCGCTCGGCGGTCTGCGCCTGAGCCGCCGCGCCCTGTTCGCCACCACCGCCGCCGCGATCCCTGCCGCCGCTGCCGTGACGCTCGCGCCGCCCGCGGTGGCGGATCCGACGGTCACCGATGGGGAGACCCGGATCCTGGACATGCCGCTGGCGGACTACGAGCTCGTCGACACCGACCAGGGGCAGGCCCGCGACCTGCCCGGCCAGCCGGCCACCATGATCGGCGTGACCTGGCCGCTGGAGTCCCCGGCACCCGCGGTGCACGCCCGCGGCCTCACCCAGGACGGCGAGTGGACGGAGTGGTTCGAGCTCGAGATCGCCCTGGATCCCGAGACCGGTGACCAGGCCCCCGGTTCGGAGCTGGCCTGGCTGGGACCCGTCACCGCGCTGCAGATCCGCGCCACCTCGAAGGAGGGCGAGCCCACCGCGGAGATGACCGCCCACATCGTGACGACCTCGCACACCGAGGCCGATGACCTGGTGGGGGACTACGCCGGGCCATACACCTCGCAGTCCCAGACGCAGGAGGCGCAGGAGGCCGCCCAGCCGCAGCTGATGGCTGCCGCCGCCACCGCGGCCGCGAATCCCACCACCCCCACCCTCGCCCCGCAGACCCCCGGCTTCGTCACCCGCGCCGGCTGGGGAGCGAACGAGAGCTGGACCCGTGGCACCAGCGGTGCCGACCAGCTCAAGGCCGTGATCATCCACCACACCGCCGGTACCAACAACTATGCGGCGAACCAGTCCGCACAGATCGTGCGCGGCATCCTGTCCTACCACGCCCAGACCCTGGGCTGGGCCGATGCCGGCTACAACGTCTTCGTCGACAAGTACGGACAGTCGTTCGAGGGGCGTGGCGGCGGTCTGCACCGCAACATCGTCGGTGCCCACGCCCGAGGGTTCAACACCGGCTCGTTCGGCATCTCCGTGCTGGGGGACTACTCCTCGACCGCGGTGCCCGCCGCCGCCCGGGAGGCCGTGGCCCGGTGGACCGGCTGGAAGCTGCTGAGCACGTTCAACGAGCGGGCCTGGAGCACCAAGAGCTGGTACGTGACCACCACCAATGTGCGGTTCGCGGTCGGCACCACCGTGAACCTCGCCCAGGTGATGGGGCACCGGGACGTGAACTTCACCGAGTGCCCCGGCAACCGGCTGTACAACGAGTTCGACCAGATCCGCGGCCGGGCCCAGTACTACATCGACAACGGCTGGCGGGTGCATCTCGACGCCTTCAACCGCGGAGGGGGCGAGGCGAAGCTCGGCACGGTCGTCAAGAGCGCCCACCGCGCCGGGAAGTACTGGGCGACGGTCCTCACCAAGGGCCTCGTGCTCTCCGAGGGCAATGGTGCCGCCACGGCGTACGTCAGCAATGTCGCGAAGTCCTGGAACGCGTCCTGGGGCCGCCCGCTCACCGCGCCCACGCCCGATCGGGGCCGTACCATCCAGGCGTTCGAGGCCGGCACCGCGATCGTCGCCTCCTCCGGCCGGGTGACCTTCGAGACGACGGTGCAGTTCCCCGACGTGCCCCGCGGCATGATGTTCCACGAGGAGATCAACGAGCTGGCCACCCGGGGGATCACCACGGGCTGGCCGGACGGCACCTACCGCCCCCTGGCCCCGATCCAGCGCGATGCGATGGTGGTCTTCCTGTACCGCGCGCTCGGTTCGCCCGCGTACACCCCGCCCAGGCGCAGTCCCTTCTCCGACATGCCCAGCACCCGTCAGCACTACAAAGAGGTCATGTGGGGCTACTCCGAAGGCATCGTCGAGGGGTGGCCGGACGGCACCTTCCGTCCCACTGCCCCGATCGAGCGCGGCGCGGCCGCGGCCTTCCTGTACCGTGCCTCCGGGAGGCCCTCCGCAGGGACCTCGAACAGCTTCACGGACGTCCCGTCGACGCATCAGTTCGCCAGGGAGATCACCTGGCTCGCGTCCACCGGGATCACCACGGGCTGGCCGGACGGCACCTTCCGCCCCGTCGACCCGATCGCCCGCGACGCCATGGCGGCCTTCATGATCCGCTGGATGGAACACCGCGGGATCTGACGACGGTTTCGTGCCGGCCGCAGCCCGCCGAGAGGAGAACTCGGTGAAGATCGCCCTGCTGTGCGATGTCGACCAGACCGTCTACCACGTGGGGGACGAGGCGATCGCGACCGCGACCGCGCAGCACCTGACCCGGCTCGGGCATCAGGTGCTGCGCATCTCCCGGCGGGAGAAGTACGGTCCCGGGGAGGCGGAGCGCACCGCTCCGGAGGCGACCCTGCCCGCCCTGACCTTCCCCTGGCCGCTGCCGGAGCGCGCCGCCTACCTGGAGGAGGTCCGGCGGGTCCTCGGCGGATGGCGGCAGGCCCTGCCCCCGCAGGACAAGCTGTTCGACATCATCGAGCGATTCCGCGACATCGACGCCCTGGTGATCGGAGGCGGGGGCAGCCTGACCTCCCGGTTCGGCTGGCTGCTCGATGAACGGCTGGCCACGGCCCTGGTCGCGAGGTCGCTGGGCAAGCCGGTGGTGCTCTCCGGGCAGAGCCTCGGCCCGGAGCTGACCGATGCGGACCGCGAGAGCGTGGCCGAGCTGATGGGGCTGTGCTCCGTGGTGGGGCTGCGGGATGCGGCCAGCGCCGAGCGGGCTCGCCAGCTGTGCCCGGACCATCCGGCGATCGTGCACACGCTGGATGACGCGGTGGGACTCGAGGTGCTCACCGCGCTGCCGGCCCCGGATCCGGGGCTGATCAGCGTCACCCTCGGAGGTGACGGTGACCCGCTGCCCCGGGAGGACTACGTGGAGGTGGCCGCTGCGGTGATCGACGCCCTGGCCACCCGCACCGGGGCGCGGGTCGAGTTCGTGCCGCACATGGCCGACCCCGAGGAGGGCGGATCCGATGAGGCCCTGCACGCCGAGGTCGCGGCACGGCTCAGCGTGCCCTCGCTCCTGCGCCGCATCGAGCTCGCCTCGGACTCCGCGGCCCGGACCGCAGGCGCCGGATGGGTGGTCAGCACGCGCTTCCACCCCGTCGTGTTCGGGACCCTCGCCGGTGCGTCCGTGCTGGCCCTGCCGCTGAACCGGTACGGGGCCTCGCGCATGGACGGGGCGCTCCGCGCCGTCGGCATCGAACGGGGCGGTGTGCCGCTGGCGGCGCTGTGGGATCCGCGCCGCCGCGGCGCCTCCCCGCTGCTCGAGCAGGTGGTGGACGAGCTCGTGGCGAGCCGGGAGGCGGAGATCGCGCGCCTGGCGGCCGCTCGTCCCATCGTGCAGGAGGCATCCCGCAGCTGGTGGGAGACGATCAGCGGCGCCCTCACCTCGGCCGGGCGCACGACACAGGGGACGTCCGGGAGGCCGGTGATCGAGGACCCGCACGGGGCCGGGATCGACCCCTCTCCCCGCTGGAGCACGGCGCTGACCGCCCAGCTCGCGCCGTGGACGCGCCCCACGCCTGCGTCGCACCTTGATTCCGTGCCGCACACCACTTCCGCGCCGCAGCCCGAGCCCGCCCCCCGCGCTGCGATCATCATGCGCACCCGGGATCGCCTCCGCATGCTCGACCGGGCGATCCAGGACGTGCTGTCACAGACCCGCCACGACTGGGAGCTGGTGATCGTCGACGATGCCGGGGACGCCGCCGCGGTCGACGAGGTCGTCGCTCGCCATCACACGGAGGCTGCGGGCCGGATCTCGGTGATCCACCGCGAGGAGTCCCGCGGCATGGAGGCCGCGAGCAATGCGGGTCTCGCCGCGACCAGCGCCCCTTTCGTGGCCGTGCATGACGACGACGACACCTGGCACGCCACCTTCCTGCAGGAGACCCTTGCGCACCTGGAGGCGGAGCCGCAGCAGGAGGCGGTGGTGGTCCGCACCCTCATCGTGCTGGAGCACGAGACCGCGACCGGGTTCGTGGAGGACGAGGTGTTCCCGTCCTGGCCCGAGCTGGCGGGGGTGCGCCTGCTGGACTACCTGGCGGTGAACCGCAACGTGCCGATCGCGATGCTGCACCGTCGGCGCGTGCACGAGGAGGTGGGCCAGTACGACGAGGCACTGCCGGTGGTCGGCGACTACGCCTTCCACCTCGCTCTGCTGCAGCGCTTCGAGGTCGGCTTCCTGGACCGTCCGCTCGCGCAGTGGCGCCAGCGGCCCTCCGCCACCGGGGCGGCCGGGAACTCGATGGTCACCCAGAGCCATGGCCACCGCCACTACGACGGCGTGCTGCGCGAGCAGCACCTGCGGGAGTGGACGCGGGAGCATGGCATCGGGCTGCCGCTGTTCATCTCCCATGACACCCGCACGCATGTCACCCGCAGCGAGGAGCGACTGCTCGAGGAGCTGCGGGAGATCCGTGAGGAGCTCACCGAGACCCGGCACGAGCTGGCCCGGGTCCGCTCCCGCCTGGAGCAGGTGCACCCTGCTGTCCTCGCGGGCCGAGCCGTGCGCCTGGCGCAGCGCGCAGGCCGCCGCGCCGCGCGCGAGGGTCGCAGGCACCTGCCCGGCCGATCCGAGTAGCGGACCGGTCCGGGCAGGGCCGGCTGCGGCGGATCAGCCGAAGTAGCGGGGAAGGGTCCCCTCACGGAGCGTCTGCAGGTCGCTGACCTCGAAGCGGTCCACCTCGGCGATCTCGAGGGCGCTGCCCCCGGTGCTGCCGAGGTGCTGGGCGGGCACCCCGTGCTCGGCGGCCAGCGCCAGGAAGGCCTGCTCGTGCTCGGTGGGCACGGCGACCAGGGCACGGGCCTGCGACTCGGAGAACAGGGCGGTGAACAGGTCCACCCCGTCGCGCCCGGTGAGCGCGGTGAGGTCGATGCTCGCCCCGGTGTCGAAGCGCGTCGCGGATTCGACCAGCGCCTGAGCCAGCCCGCCCTCGGAGAGGTCGTGCGCGGAGGCGACCAGGGCCTGCTCGCTCGCGGTGATCAGGACCTCGGCCAGGCGCTGCTCGGCCTCGAGGTCCACGCGCGGCGGCATCCCGCCGAGGTGGTCGTGGGCGACCTGCGCCCAGGCCGAGCCGGACAGCTCCTCCCGGGTGGTGCCGAGCTGGTAGACCGCAAGGTCGGCGTCCTGCCAGCCGGAGGGGACACGACGGGTGACGTCGTCGAACACGCCGAGCACCCCCACCACGGGAGTGGGGTGGATCGCGGAGTCGATCAGGCCGGGCTCACCGGTGGAGTTGTAGAGGGAGACGTTGCCGCCGGTGACGGGGACGCCGAGCACCTCGCAGGCCTCGGCGAGCCCGCCGATCGCCTCGACCAGCTGCCACATGGGGCCCGGATCCTCGGGGGAGCCGAAGTTCAGGCAGTCGGTGACCGCGAGCGGCCGAGCCCCGCTGGTGGCGACGTTGCGGTACGCCTCGGCCAGGGCCAGTTGGGCACCGGTGCGGGGGTCGAGCTTGGTGTAGCGGCCGTTGGCGTCGGTGGCCAGGGCGATCCCGCGGTTCGTGGACTCGTCGACCCGCAGCACGCCGGCGTCGTCGGGCATGGCCAGCGCGGTGTTGCCGCCCACGTAGCGGTCGTACTGGTCGGTGACCCAGCCCGTGGAGGCGAGGTTCGGGGAGGCGATCATCGAGCGCAGGGTGGCGGCGAGCTCGGTGGTCCCGGTGGGGCGGGGGAGGTCCTCGGCGCGGTCGGCCTGCAGTGCGTCCTGCCAGGCGGGACGGGCATAGGGGCGGTCGTAGGTGGGGGAGTCGTGGGCGACGGTGACGGGGTCCACGTCCACGATGCGGCGGCCGTGGTGGTCGATGGTGAGGCGGCCGTTCCCGGTGACTTCGCCGATCACGGCGGTCTCCACGTCCCACTTCGCGGTGATGGCGAGGAACCGCTCGAGGTTCTCGGGGGTCACCACCGCCATCATCCGCTCCTGGGACTCGCTCATCAGGATCTCACCGGCGGTCAGGGTGGGGTCGCGCAGCAGCACGGTCTCGAGGTCAACGTGCATGCCGGAGCCGCCGTTGGAGGCCAGCTCGCTGGTTGCGCAGGAGATGCCGGCGGCACCGAGGTCCTGGATGCCCTCGACGACGCCGCCGGCGAACAGCTCCAGGCAGCATTCGATGAGGACCTTCTCCATGAAGGGGTCACCGACCTGGACGCTGGGCCGCTTGACGGGCCCGCCCTCCTCGAAGGTCTCCGAGGCGAGGATGGAGGCGCCGCCGATGCCGTCGCCGCCGGTGCGGGCGCCGAACAGCACCACCTTGTTGCCGGCGCCGGTGGCGGAGGCGAGGTGGATGTCCTCGTGCCGCATCACGCCGACGCCGAGTGCGTTGACCAGCGGGTTGGTCTGGTAGGCCGCGTCGAAAACGGTCTCGCCGCCGATGTTGGGCAGCCCCAGGGAGTTGCCGTAGCCGCCCACGCCGGAGACCACACCGTGGACCACCCGGGCGGTGTCGGGGTGGTCGATC
>DXDT01000241.1 GCA_019115335.1 Candidatus Brachybacterium merdigallinarum | reverse complement strand
GGTACGAACGCGCTGATGTTCTCGATGCAGGCCGACACCGTCGACTACGGCGAGTGGAAGACCGGCACCCGCGCCGAGGGCGGCAGCTACTCGATCCTGTCCTTCGTGCGCAAGACCGGCCAGGGCCTCGGTGGCTTCCTCGGCGGCGCGATCATCGCCGCCTTCGGCTACGCCTCCGGCGCCGCGGAGCAGAGCGAGCAGGCGATCCAGGGGATCAAGGTCGCCGCCGGCTTCGCACCCGCCGTGCTCTGCCTCATCGCCGCGGCCGTGATGCTCCTGTACCCCCTGACCTCCCGCCAGCACGACTCGATCGTGCAGGAGCTGAACCAGCGACGCGCCCGCAGCGCGCTCGGTGAGGACACCGGCACGGACGCGGCGGTCGTGCTCTCCCGACGCGCGGACCGCACCGATCTGCTGCTGGCCCGCCGCCCCGTGGTGACGATCAACGAGGAGTACGGCGCGGGCGCCGCGTACGTCGGCCCGCGGGTCGCGGAGAAGCTCGGCGTCCCCTACACGGGCCTCGCCTTCAGCTCCGAGGACCTCGAGCGCGCCTCCTCCCCGGACCCGAAGGTCCTCGCCGAGGACGCCACCGGCCGCAGGCTGCGCTGGCTGCACGCCTTCAACTGGCCGGGCATCGACGTCAACGTCGCCGCCGCCTCGGGCGATGCCCAGGTGGGCACCAACATGGTCCGCAACAACATCAAGGACGTGATGGGCCTGGTCAAGGGCTTCGGCGGGGTGATCCTCGGGCGCGACGCGACCGCGATCCTCGGCACCATGCGCGGTGCCGTGCACATCCGCCTCATCGGTGACGTGGAGGACCGGGTCCAGCGGGCGATGCGGGACTACGGCATCCCGCACGACGTCGCCGCCCAGCGCCAGGTGCGTGAGGACCGGATGCGCATGCGCATGTCGCGCCGCCTCATGCACTGGGAGCCGACGGACGAGGGCCGCTACCACCTCATCATCGACTCGTCCCGGATGCCGCTGGACGAGGCGATCGAAGAGATCGTCGCCGCTGTCGAGGCCGAGCGCGAGATGCTCGACCTGGACCTTCCGCCGGAGGAGCGGGAGGACGGCTCGTTCGGGGACGACGGGCGGGCCTGACAGTGAGCAGGGCTCACGTCGGCTGACAGCGAGGCGGGGAGGACCGGAGCCGGTCCGCCCCGCCTCGTCGTCTCGGGGGAGAGCGTCGGAGCGTCGCACCGTGGCCGCGCAACGACGAAGCCCCCTGGAGGGCCAGGGGGCTTCGTGGTGGTGGTGGCTCCGACCGGCGTCGATCCGGTGACCTTTCGATTTTCAGTCGAACGCTCTACCAACTGAGCTACAGAGCCGTGGCCGTGCAGACGGCCGAGGACAAGAATAACAGCGTCGGCCGCGGTGGCCCAACTCGGCGACCCCGGTGAGAGCGATGCCACGCCTGCCGCTGGGAGATGCCCCGTTCGCGCTCAGGCCCAGCCGAGCTCGTGGAGGCGCTCGTCGCTGATCCCGAAGAGGTGGCCGAGCTCGTGCAGCACGGTCACCGCGATCTGCTCGACCAGCTGCTCGCGGCTGGCGCACAGGCGCTGCAGCGGACCGCGGAAGATGAGGATCCGATCCGGCTCGGCGAAGCCCGTGAAGGTGCTGCGCTGATCCAGCGGGATCCCCTCGTACAGTCCCAGCAGCTCGGCGCCGTCGGGCTGCGGATCCGGCTCCTCCACGACCAGGATGGCGACGTTCGCGCGGGCGATCGTCGCGGCCACCTCGTCCGGCAGCGAGTCCAGGGCGTCGTCCACCGCCTCCTCGAACTCCTCGCGGGTGATCTGGATCATCACCCCATCGAACCATGTCGGACCCGGAGGTCGCCGGGGTATCATCGTCCGCGGGCGTTTCGACGCCCGGGCCCCCATCGTCCAGCGGCCCAGGACACCGGCCTTTCACGCCGGCGACACGGGTTCGAATCCCGTTGGGGGTACGGAAGCTCCAGGAGTGCGAGCGGACTCACAGCCCAGGTGGTGCAGAGGGCTCGAGAACTCCGGTAGAGTTATCCGAGTCGAAACGAGGTGGGAGACCGCCGCGGATCGCGCGAATGGCCCTGTAGCTCAGTTGGTTAGAGCGCCGCCCTGTCACGGCGGAGGTCGCCGGTTCAAGTCCGGTCAGGGTCGCCCACGAGGAAGGCCCCGGAACGCTGTTCCGGGGCCTTCCTGCATGTGCAGCCCCTCCTGCATGCGAGAAGGCTCACGGGCCGGGTCCCCGCACTGCTCGCACGGGGCCCGGCCGGGCCGCGGCGCTACTCCTGCGGGGCCTCGATGTCGCCGAGCCCGGCCTCGTGGGCGATGATCGCGATCTGCACGCGATTGGTGCAGTCCAGCTTCGAGAAGATCTTCGAGACGTGCGCCTTCACGGTCGCCTCGCTCATGAACAGCCGCATCCCGATCTGGGCGTTCGAGAGCCCCGCGCCGACCGCACCGAGCACCTCGGTCTCGCGCTCGGTGAGCTGATCGAGGCCCGGATGCTGCTCCTGGGAGCGGGTGGGGTTGGAGTCCGAGAAGTGGCCGAGCATGCGGCGGGTCACCGCGGGGGAGAGCATCGCGTCACCGCCCGCGACCACATGCACCGCCCGGGCCAGGTCCGCCGGGGGCGTGTCCTTGAGCAGGAAGCCCCCGGCCCCCGCCTCGAGGGCCTGGAACACGTACTCGTCCATGTCGAACGTGGTCAGCATGATGATCGCCGGCGGGTTCGGCAGCGCGGTGACGGCACGAGTGGCGCTGATGCCGTCCATGGTGGGCATGCGCACGTCCATCAGCAGCACGTCGGGCCGATGCTTCTGGACCAGAGGGACGGCCTCGGAGCCGTCGTCGCCCTGGCCGACCACCTCGATGCCGGGGTCTGCGCCGAGGATCATCGCCAGGCCCGCACGGACCAGGGAGTCGTCGTCGATCAGTCCCACGCGGATCACGGAGTCGTCGGCCACGGGATCACCGCCTTCACTTCGAATCGTCCATCGTCGGTGGGGCCCGAGGTGATCGTGCCCCCGGCATGCGAGACCCGGGTCTCGATGCCCGAGAGGCCCATGCGTGCGCCGGGCAGATCCGTCGTGAACCCCTTGGGAAGTACATTACTGACCTCGATCACCAGATCCGTGCCCGGCTCACCGATCAGCGCCACCCGGGCCCGGGTGTGCCGGGCATGCTTGTGGATGTTGGTCAGGCCCTCCTGCACCACCCGGTAGGCGGTGCGGGCCAGCTGATCGGGGACCGGGTCGTCGATGAAGTCGAACAGCTCCACGCTGATCCCCGCCCCCTGCGACTCGGTGACCAGGGTGCGCACATCCTCCCAGGTGGGCTGGGGGGTCAGCAGAGGTCCCTCGTCCTCATTGCGCAGCACCCCGAGCACCTCCCGCAGCTCCGAGAGGGCCAGGGTGGCGGTCTGCCGGATCAGCCCGGCGCTCTCGCCGACCTGCTCCCGGGGCATCCCCGGATTCACCTCGAGAGCCCCGGCCTGCAGCGCGACCAGCGAGATCTTGTGGGCGACGATGTCGTGCATCTCTCGCGCGATCCGGGTGCGCTCGGCGCGGCGGGCCTGCTCCTGGGCGGCGGCGCGGCCCGACTCGGCCTGCTCGGCGCGCTCCCGCAGCTCGGCCAGCAGCTGCCGACGGGTCGAGGCGTACATCCCCATCGCCGCGGCGGAGGCGACGATCAGCACCATGATGATCATCCCGGACACCGCGACCGCCGTCTGCATCATCAGCAGGAACGGCAGAGCGCCGCTCGCGGCGGCCAGCAGCGAGACCAGCAGGGTGCGCAACCGGCTGGGGCTGCGGGTGGCATACGCATAGGTGGCCACCACCATCACCGTGATCGCCCCCGCGGCGACGTTGACCAGCAGCACCAGCGGCAGCAGCCACGGCCAGAACCGGTGCCGCAGCAGCAGTCCCACCCCCAGCAGCAGCGTCAGCACCGAGCCCACGATGCCCGGGGCTCCCGAGACCAGGAGCGGACTGCTCACGGCCTCGAGGAGCACGAGGACCCCGATCAGGATCTCGTGCCAGATCCGGCGCACCGGTCCTCCCCGTTCTTCCACGGCGTTCACTCTAGTAGGGGAGCACCCGGCCACCCCCCTCGACGATCGTCGCGGCGACCATGGACCGCGGGCGATTCCGGATGTCGGGGGTCGACGAGGACTCTGGATCCATGACCTCCACCCCCCGCCCTTACGGCGCCGCCACCCTCGAGGTGCAGAACGTGACCAAGCGCTACGGCGACCGCGCCGCCGTCAGCGACCTCTCCTTCGCCTGCGAGCCCGGCACCGTCACCGGCTTCCTCGGCCCCAACGGCGCCGGGAAGTCCACCACCCTGCGGATCCTCACCGGGCTCGCCCAGGCCGACTCCGGTCACGCCCTGGTGGGCGGCCGCCCCTATCGCGAGCTGGCCCACCCCGCCCGCACCATCGGGGTGATGCTCGATGCGACCGCGCTGGGCCGGGGCCGCACCGGCCTGGAGACCCTCCGCCTGGCCGCCGCCACCCTCGGCATGCCCGCCACCCGCGCCGAGGAGGTGCTGGAGCTGGTGGGCCTGAAGGACGCCGGCCGCAAGCGCGTGGGCGGCTACTCCTACGGCATGCGCCAGCGCCTCGGCATCGGGGTGGCGCTGATCGGTGATCCCGCGGTGCTGGTGCTCGACGAGCCCGCCAACGGCCTGGACCCCGAGGGGATCCGCTGGATGCGGAACCTCCTGCGCTCCTTCGCCGATTCCGGCGGCACCGTGCTGCTGTCCAGCCACCAGCTGCGCGAGGTCCAGGCCACCGTGGACCGCCTGGTCGTCATCGCCGGTGGGAAGCTGGTGCGCGAGGGCACCCTCGAGGAGCTCACCACCGAGGGCGGCACCCGCGTCACCGCCGAGGACCCGGCCGCACTGATCACCGCCCTGGACCGCCACGGCATCGCCCACGAGCGGCGCCGCGGCGGTCTCGACGTGAGCCTCGCCCCGGCGGACATGGGCCGCCTCGCCCTGCGCGAGCAGATCGTGCTGACCTCCCTCGGCGCCTCCGACGGCGGCCTCGAGGAGATCTTCTTCGCCCTCACCGGCCAGACCTCCGCCGGGACCGTCGATCCCACCGTGCAGGCCGCCCCTCCCGCCCAGCCGGAACCGGCCGCCGCCGAGATCCGCTGACCCCTCGACCCTCCAGGAGACCCCCATGCGCCCCGACATCGACCTGCGCGGCTACCTCGACACCCGCCTGACCACCATCACCCTGATCATCTCCGGCCTGGCCGTGCTCGGCGCGGCCCTGCTGGGCGGGCTCGTCCAGCCCTTCGTGTTCGAGGGCGAGATCGCCGACATCTCGCTCACCACCTTCGTGCTCACCCTCCCGCTGAGCCTGATCATCCCGGTCATCGCGGTGGTGGTCACCGCGGGGGAGTGGAGCGACCGCTCCATCCAGGTCACCCTGCTGCAGCGGCCCGGCCGGCTGGGCGTGCTCGCCTCCAAGGTCATCGCCGCCACCGCCGTGGTCGCCACCGTGGTCGCGATCTCCCTCGCACTCGGCGTCCTCACCACCTGGTTCGCGGGCGAGGTGCTCGGGGAGCGGGCCGTGTTCGAGAACCTCGGATCCATGCTGGCCGTGCAGCTGAGCGTGCTCGCGGCGACCTTCCTGTTCGCCCTCGCGATGGGCGTGGTCACCCAGTCCACCGTGCTCGGCCTGATCGCTGCGATCGGGGTGCCGTTCGTGATCTCCACCGCGGCCGTGATCGTCCAGCTCACCGGCTCCGCGGTGATCGCGGACGTGGTGCGCGCCGTGGACCTGCAGACCGCCGCCACCCAGATCGGCAACGGTGACGGCGAGGCCTTCGACGCGATCCCCTACCTGCTGCTGGTGGTGCTGCCGCTGGCGCTCGGGGCATGGCGCTGGCGCACCCGCGAGGTGGGATGAGCTCACTGCCCGGCACCCGTCCCACGCTCCGTGTGGCGACCGCTGCCATGCCGATCCCGCTCTAGGATGGCCGGGGCCCACCGCGACAGCGCAGTCAGCGCTGCCGTAAGGGCCCCGGCCCCGTGCCGCTCCCTCGTCCGTCGGGCAGATCCGTCAGGCGAAGACCGCTGTGAAGGAGAACCGATGCGCCTGGGCACCCTGCCGCGCCGTCCCCGTCCCCGCCTGGCACGCGCGAGCGCCGCTGCGGCGGCTCTGCTGCTCGTGATCACCGGCTGCATCCCCGGCCTCACCGAGCCGGGAGACGACGGCGGCCAGAGCGGTGTGAGCGACGCCGGCGGGGAGGACGGCGGTGACGGGGACGACGCGGAGGACGAGGGGCCGGCGCTCGCCGAGACCGCCCCGTCGGCCGCCCAGGACCTCCCCGGCGACCCGGCCACCGATCCCGCCTACGCCGCCTACTACGAGCAGAGCATCGACTGGGGCGAGTGCGAGGACGTCGAGTCCTACGGCGAGCAGGTCGAGTGCGGCACCGTGACCGTCCCGCTGGTCTGGAACGACCCCGGTGCCGGCGACATCGACATCGCCGTGCTGCGCTCTCCCGGCACCGGTGCGGACCCGGGCTCGCTGTTCATCAACCCCGGCGGCCCCGGCGGCTCCGGGGTCGACTTCGCGGCGTCCTCGGCCACCTACCTCTTCTCCCCGGAGGTGCGCGCCGAGTACGACGTGATCGGCTTCGACCCCCGCGGAGTCAGCCGCTCGGCCGGCATCGAATGCCTCTCCGACGAGGAGATCGACGAGCAGCGCTCCCTCCAGCTGGACATGGGCACCCCGGAGGGCCTGCAGGAGGCCGAGGACCTCAGTGCCGAGCTCGCCGCCGCGTGTCAGGAGACCGACGGGGAGGTGCTGCCGTATCTCGACACCACCTCCGCCGCCCGCGACCTCGACGTGCTGCGGGCAGCGGCCGGCTCCGAGCAGCTGGACTACCTCGGCTTCTCCTACGGCACCTATCTGGGGGCCACCTACGCGGAGCTGTACCCGGACCGGGTCGGGAAGTTCGTCCTGGACAGCGCCCTGGACCCGACGGTCACGCTCGATGAGCTCTCCGCCGGCCAGGCCGCCGGATTCGAGCAGGCCACCGCGACGTTCCTCGAGGACTGCCTCTCCCGCGGGGAGGAGTGCCCCTTCAAGGGCGGGCTGCCCGAGGCCGAGCAGCAGCTCGCGGCGTTCTTCGAGAGCGTCGATGCTGAGCCGCTGGACACCGGCGACCCCGAGCGGCCGCTCACCGGCTCCCTGGCCCGCTCCGCGGTGATGCTGCTGATGTACCAGGACGAGCTGTGGGAGGCCGGCCGCATGATGATCGGCCAGGCGATGGCGGGCGACGGCGAGATGATGCTGAACATCGCCGACCTCTCCGCCGACCGACAGGAGGACGGCTCGTACCAGGGCAACAGCGCCCTGGCGATCACCGCGATCAACTGCCTGGACCACCCCGCGATCACCGATATGGAATGGCAGCAGCAGCAGGCCGCGACCCTGGCGGAGGACTACCCGATCTGGGGCTCCTCCTTTGGGTACGGCAACATCACCTGCGGTGCCTGGCCCGTGCAGCCGCTGCGCGAGCCCGCCCCGATCGCCGCCGAGGGCTCCGGCCCGATCCTGGTCGTCGGGGTCACCGGGGATGCCGCCACCCCCTACGAGTGGTCGCAGTCCCTGGCCGAGCAGCTCGACGAGGGCGTGCTGCTGACCTGGGAGGGCAATGGGCACACCGCCTACGGCCGCTCCGGCGGCTGCATCGAGGCGCAGGTGGACGCCTACCTGCTCGAGGACATCGTGCCCGAGGACGGCTTCACCTGCTGAGCCGTGTCCGCCGGGCTCGATGTGATATCCGCCGGGGGCGGACGGACCGCTTTGCGCGGGCATCGTGCGTCTCGTACAGTGGTCCGGTCCACTGTCACCGGTGGTCACGCCGCCTTAGCTCAGTCGGCAGAGCGATTCACTCGTAATGAATAGGTCGCGGGTTCGATTCCCGCAGGCGGCTCCGCACCCCCTTCCGCAGTTCACGACCGCAGGCCCGCACCGAGATCGGTGCGGGCCTGCGGCGTTCTCCCCAGTTCTGGATACACCTGCTTTCTTGAGTCAGTACAGAAAAGCGGGTATGGTCGGGGCCATGACGGACATCGATCACGCCTCGGCCCTGCGCAATGCAGGCCTGCGTGTGACCGCTCCGCGGCTGGCGACCCTCGACGCGGTCGCCGCTCTCCCGCACGCGGATGCCGATGCGGTCGCCCAGGCCGTCCGCGAGCGCCTCGGAACCGTCTCCCGCCAGGCCGTGTACGACGTCCTGAACGCGCTGACCGACGTCGAGCTGCTGCGGCGGGTGACCGCCGGCGGCCGCTCCGCGCGCTACGAGCTGCATCGCCACGACAACCATCACCACCTGGTCTGCACCTCGTGCGGACGGCTCGAGGACGTCCCCTGCGTCGTCGGCGAGGCGCCGTGCCTGGTGCCCCATGATGATCTCGGCTTCGAGATCGAGTCGGCGGACGTCGTCTTCCGCGGTGTCTGCTCCGCCTGCCGCGCGGAGGCATCGCGCGAGGAGTCCTTGGTCGAGCAGACCTGAGGCTCGACCCACCCCCAGTTTTCCCGGGCCCCCCGGGGATCTCCCTGTCCCACGATCTGTCACCGCGTCACCACCCTCTGAAGAACCCACGAAGGAGCAGGACATGACCACGTTCGATCCGAATATCCCCTCCACCACCGAGTCCGGTGCCCCGCGCCAGTCCGACGCGCACTCGCTGAGCGTCGGCGCCGACGGCCCGCTGATGCTCCACGACGTCGCGCTGGTCGAGAAGCTCGCCCGCTTCGACCGCGAGCGCGTCCCGGAGCGCAGCCCCCACGCCAAGGGCTCCGGCGCCTTCGGCGAGCTGGAGATCACCGAGGACGTCTCGCAGTACACCAAGGCCGATGTCTTCCAGCCCGGACGCAAGACCCCGATGCTGGCCCGCTTCTCCACTGTCGCCGGTGAGCTCGGCTCGCCCGACACCTGGCGCGACGTGCGCGGCTTCGCGCTGAAGTTCTACACGCAGGAGGGCAACCTCGACATCGTCGGGAACAACACCCCGATCTTCTTCCTGCGCGACCCGATGAAGTTCCCCGACTTCATCCACTCCCAGAAGCGCACCCCGGATTCCGGCCTGCGCGACGCCACCATGCAGTGGGACTTCTGGACGAACTCGCCCGAGAGCGCCCACCAGGTCACCTACCTCATGGGTCAGCGCGGTCTGCCCAAGTCCTGGCGCCACATGAACGGCTACGGATCCCACACCTACATGTGGGTCAACGCCTCCGGCGAGAAGTTCTGGATCAAGTACCACTTCCACACCGACCAGGGCATGGAGTTCCTCAGCAACGAGGAGGCCGAGGCGCTCGCCGGCTCCGACGGCGACTACCACCGCCGGGACCTCTTCGAGGCGATCGAGCGCGGTGAGCACCCGAGCTGGACCTTCTCCGTCCAGGTGATCCCCTACGAGGACGCGAAGAACTACCGCTTCAACATCTTCGACCTCACCAAGACGGTTCCGCACGCGGACTACCCGCTGATCAAGGTCGGGAAGTTCACGCTGAACAAGAACCCGAAGAACCACTTCGCGCAGATCGAGCAGGCTGCCTTCAGCCCCTCGAACACCGTGCCGGGCACGGGCGTGTCCCCGGACAAGATGCTGCTGGGCCGCGTCTTCTCCTACCCGGACGCGCAGCGCCACCGCATCGGCACCAACTTCAACCAGCTGCCGGTGAACCAGCCGATCGTGCCCACGAACTCCTACGACAAGGAGGGGTTCATGCAGTTCCTGCACAGCGGGGACGC
>DXDT01000240.1 GCA_019115335.1 Candidatus Brachybacterium merdigallinarum | reverse complement strand
TTCTGGCCCTCGGCCAAGCGCCTCATGGGCACGTTCGGCGACCACAAGCTGGCGCTGACCGTCGTGCTCGCCTTCGGCATCATCTCCGCGGTGCTCACCGTGTGGGCGCCCACGATCCTCGGCGACGCGGTCGACGTCATCTTCACCGGCGTCATGACCGGCACCGGGGTCGACTTCACGCGCCTGGCCCAGCTGCTGGCCTTCGTGATGGGCATGTACGTGGTGGCGTCCCTCTTCGACTGGCTGCAGGGCTACCTGCTCAACGAGGCCGTCATGAAGATCGTCTACCGGCTGCGCCAGCGGATCGAGGCGAAGGTCAACCGCCTGCCGCTGTCCTACTTCGACACCCGCCAGCGCGGCGACCTGCTCTCCCGCACCACCAACGACGTCGACAACGTCCAGACCGCCCTCCAGCAGGCGATCGCCTCGCTGATCTACGCGGTGCTGACCATCGTGGGCATCACCGTGATGATGTTCGTGCTGTCCTGGCAGCTGGCCCTGATCGCGCTGATCGCCCTGCCGATCTCCGCGGTGGTCATCGGGATCATCGGCTCGAAGTCCCAGAAGCTGTTCACCGCTCAGTGGCGCAACACGGGCCGGCTGAACGGTCACGTCGAGGAGTCCTTCACCGGCCATGACCTGGTCACCGTGTTCAATCGCCAGGATGCGATGCGCGACACCTTCGACGAGCGCAACGAGGAGCTGTGGGAGGCGTCCTTCAAGGCGCAGTTCTACTCCGGCATGATCATGCCGATCATGCAGTGGGTGACCTACCTCGGCTACGTCGGCATCGCCGTGGTCGGCGGGCTCCGGGTCGCGAATGGTCAGATGTCGCTGGGCCAGGTCACCGCCTTCATCCAGTACTCCCGCGAGTTCAACGCGCCGCTGGGGGAGGTTGCCGGCATGGCCAACATGCTGATCTCCGGTGTGGCCTCGGCCGAGCGGATCTTCGAGCTGCTGGACGCCGAGGAGCAGGAGCCCGACGGGCAGATCACCGCCCCCGCCACCGGCCCGGCCGGCGTGGCCGGGCAGGATGGTGCCTCCGGTGCGGACGGTGCGGGGGCCCGCCGGCGGATCGAGCGCGTGGAGGCGCCGGCCACCACCCGCGGCCGCATCGAGTTCGACCAGGTCGCTTTCTCCTACACCCCGGAGAAGCCGCTGATCACCGACCTGTCCCTGGTGGCCGAGCCGGGGCAGACCATCGCGATCGTCGGCCCCACCGGGGCCGGCAAGACCACCCTGGTCAACCTCATCATGCGGTTCTACGAGATCGACTCCGGGCAGATCCGCCTGGACGGCGTGGACATCCGGGCGCTGGACCGCGGAGCCGTCCGCTCCCGCATCGGCATGGTGCTGCAGGATGCGGTGCTGTTCGGCGGCACGATCATGGACAACATCCGCTACGGCCGCCTCGACGCGAGCGACGACGAGGTGATCGCCGCCGCGACCGCCACCTATGTGGACCGCTTCGTGCGCACCCTGCCCGACGGCTACGAGACCGTGATCGAGGACGAGGGCACGAACGTCTCCGCCGGGGAGCGGCAGCTGATCACGATCGCCCGCGCCTTCCTCGCCGACCCGACCCTGCTGATCCTCGACGAGGCGACCTCCTCGGTGGACACCCGCACCGAGGTGCTGGTCCAGGAGGCGATGGCGGCACTGCGCACCGATCGCACCTCCTTCGTGATCGCCCACCGCCTCTCCACGATCCGCGACGCCGACGTGATCCTGGTGATGGAACATGGCGACATCGTCGAGCAGGGCTCCCACGAGCAGCTCCTGGAGGCAGAGGGCGCCTACCACCGCCTGTACTGGTCGCAGTTCATGCAGGGCTCCGACCCGGACGAGGAGGAGCGTGCCCTGACCGGCGAGATCGCCGCGATCACCGGCGAGATGGCGACGGTGACCGGTGAGGTGGCGGCGGTGACCGGCCAGGTCCCCGCGATCACCGGGGAGACCCCCGCCGTCGACCCCGACCACCGGGGCTCCTGACCCGCCCGCCCGCCGGGTCGCCGCCCGCCCGCCGGGCTGCTTCCCGCCCCGGGCCAGAACGAGCTTTGCCGCACTGACGACTCATCTATCGGCCGACACCGGTCGCCAGTGCAGCAGAGCTCGGGCCCGCGGCGCGGCAGTGGCGGCGGCCGGGGCAGGGTAGGCCGGAACAGGGCGCGGTCCTAGACTCGATGCATGGATGTCACGATCGTCGGCGGTGGCATCGCCGGCCTCGCCCTCGCCCATCAGCTCGCCCCCGACCATGACGTGACCGTGCTGGAGTCCTCCCCGGGGCCGCGCGGTGGCGGCTACATGATCGACTTCTTCGGTCCAGGGTTCGTCGCAGCCGAGCGGATGGGGATCATCGAGGAGCTGCGTACCCGTGGCCACGTCTTCGAGGGCGTGCGCTATGCGGCGCCGGATGGCCGCGAGACCGGCCGGATCGACGTCGGCCCCCTCGCCGCAGCGCTCGGCGGCCGCTACTTCTCGATCCTGCGCCCGGAGGTGGAGCAGGGACTGCTCGCGGTGCTGCCCGAGTCGGTGCAGCTGCGCTACGACGCCCGGGTCCTCGCCGCGCGGAGCACACCGGAGGCGAGGGCCGCCGCACCGGACCGGGCGGTGGTCGAGCTCGAGGACGGCACCACGATCACCTCGGATCTGGTGGTGGCCTGCGACGGGGTGCGCTCCGCGGTGCGCGGGACCGTCGCTCCCGGTCACGGGGAGATCGTGCCGATGGGGTACCGGGTCGCGAGCTACCTCTACCCGGATCCCGAGCTCGCTGCGGAGCTGGGGGAGCGGATGCTGATGACCGACACCGTGGGCCGGGTGGGCTGGGCGTACGCCGCCGGGGACAGCCGCGTGGGCGTCATGTTCGCCGAGCGGGTGGACCCTGCGCTCACCGAACGCCCCACCCCGGACCCGGAGCGGTTGCAGCGGGAGTTCGCCGGGCTGCACCCCGCGGTGGATCGCGCCCTCGCGCACGCCCCGGAGAGCTTCTACGACGACCTGGTCGCCCAGGCGATCGCCCCGCGCTGGAGCCGTGGACGGATCGTGCTGGCCGGCGATGCAGCTCATGCGCCCTCGCTCCTGGCCGGGCTCGGCACGTCCCTGGCCATCGGGGGCGCCGAGGCGCTGGCGCGGAGCCTCCGGGCGGCGGGCCCGCACGTCGAGGTGGGTCTGGCGGAGTACGAGCGGCGGTGGCGGCCGACGGCCGAGAAGACGCAACGAGCAGGCCGCAGCAGCGCGTCGTTCTTCACCCCCTCCAGCCCCGGGCAGCTGCGGCTCCAACAGCTCCTCCGCCGGGCGTTCTCCCTGCCCGGGATCACCCGGGTGCTGCCGCGGACCTTCCTCGCCCCCTGAGCCGACAGGCTGCCGCTCGCCCGCAGGCCGCCGCTCGCCCGCAGGCCGCCGCTCGCCCGCTGGTCGCTGCCTGCCCCCGGGCCCGGCCCGACGGGTGCCGTGGCGCGCGGAAAGGGCTGTGCTCGAGCAACCACCCGAGCACGTGGATGCTGCGGGCGCCGCGACGCACGGAGAAGGGCCTCTCGACGCACGGAGAAGAGCGTCTCGACGATGTGAGTCACGTCTCTGCCGGGATCCGAGCAGAGAGTCGACGAATCCACTGTATCCCCAGGTCAAAGCGCGCATCGTGAGGAGTGCACGCCGCACCACGACGGTCACCATCTGACATTTGCATCGTTTACCGTATGAATCATGACGACCCCGACGGAGTGGGTCGTCGGCCTCGACGGTGAAGGAGTGGAATGGCCCACCAAGACCTGACGACCAAGAACCCGCTGGTGCTCCAGCGCGCGGATCCGTGCGTGCTCCGCGAGGGGAGCACGTACTACTTCACGGCCTCGCATCCGCTGTACGACCGGATCATCCTGCGACGCGCCGACACCCTCGACGGCCTCCAGGCGGCGGAGGAGGTCACCATCTGGCGGCGCCACGAGAGCGGGCCCCAGTCCCACCTGATCTGGGCGCCGGAGATCCATCGCGTCGGCGGAGCCTGGTACATCTACTACGCCGCTGCCCCGGACTCCTCGGGCAGGGCCGACCCGCCGAGCACGAACGAGACCTTCAACCATCGCATCTTCGTGCTCGAGAACACGGCGCAGGACCCCTTCGAGGGGGAGTGGGTCGAGCGCGGGCAGGTCGACACCGGCTGGGAGTCCTTCGCCCTCGACGCCACGAGCTTCGAGCTGGCAGGCCGGCAGTACCTGGTGTGGGCCCAGGAGGACCTCGAGGTCATGGGGCACTCGAACCTGTACATCGCCCCGATGGCGAATCCCTGGACCCTCGCCGGGCCTGCGGTCGAGCTGACCCGCCCTGAGCACGAGTGGGAGACCCGCGGCTTCTGGGTGAACGAGGGGCCCGCAGTCCTCGAGCACCAGGGCACGCTGTACCTGACCTACTCGGGCGCCGCCACCGGCATCGACTACGCCATGGGCGTGCTCACCGCGAGCGCGGACTCGGATCCGCTGGATCCGGCCTCCTGGACCAAGAGTGAGACCCCGGTCTTCGTCTCCGACGAGTCGGTGCACCGCTACGGGCCTGGGCACAACTCCTTCACCACCACTCCCGACGGGGACGTCGTGCTGGTCTACCACGCACGCACCTACACCGAGATCGAGGGCGACCCGCTGCAGGACCCCAACCGGCACGCGTGCGCCCAGATCCTGCCGTTCGGCGAGCACGGTGAGCCCCTCTGGGGCACCCCGGCCCCCGGCACCCGACCCGTCCCGAGCGACCGCGAGATCCTCGCCCCGTCAGGAGAGAAGGCATGAACGCGACGACCTCCCGGCCCAGCCTGAAGAACCCCGCCTTCTGGAACTTCGGCGGCCTGTTCTTCTTCTACTTCGCCATCTGGCAGCTCGCCTTCACCTTCCTCAGCCGCTGGCTCGAGGTCGAGGCGGGGATGAGCCACGGCAACATCGGTCTGCTGAACTCGGTCATGGCCCTGACGGCGTTCTGCCTCCAGCCCGTCTACGGGTTCATCCAGGACAGGCTCGGCTTCCGCAAGCACCTCTTCGCCTTCGTGGTGCTCGTGGGTGCGCTGATGGGGCCGTTCTTCGCCTTCGTCTTCACGCCCCTGGTCGAGCTGAACCAGGTGCTGGGCGCCGTCGTCGGCGGTCTGTTCCTCTCGCTCACCCTCAATGCCGGCGTGGGGATCGTCGAGGCGTTCAACGAGCGCAACTCCCGCGCGAACGGCTTCGAGTACGGCCACGTGCGCCTCTTCGGCTCCGTCGCCGGTGCCATCGCCTCGCTGATCGGCGGCTTCATCTGGGCCTCGAACCCGAACAACATCTGGTGGGCCGGCACCTTCTCCGCCATCGTGCTCGGTGTGCTCCTGCTGGTCGCACGCACGCCGAAGCCCGGTGACGCCGGGTACGAAGCGATCACCGCTGATGCCGAGGGTGCGGAGGGCACTGCGGAGTCCGGACGCCCGAAGGTCGACAAGCAGGTCGTACTCGGCCTGCTGCGCAATCGATCCTTCCTCGGATTCATGGTGCTGATGTTCGGAGCGGCGGCGCTCTATGACGTGTTCGACCAGCAGTTCCCGAACTACTTCGCCCAGTTCGTCGGGGGCCAGCTGGATCCGCAGGTCCTGTTCTCCCGCGTCGTCTTCGTGCAGATCCTGCTCGAGGCGCTGGTGATGATCGCGATGCCGTTCCTGATCAACAGGATCGGGGCGAAGCGCGGGCTGCAGCTGTTCGCGCTGGTGCTCGTGGTGCGGGTGATCGGCTCCGCGTTCTTCACCCAGACCTCGCTGCTGATCTTCTGGCGTCTGCTCGCGGCGTTCGAGATGCCGCTGATGCTGGTGTCGGTGATGAAGTACATCACTCGGATGTTCGATGTGCGGATCTCCGCCACGGCCTACATGATCGGCTTCAACATGGCGAAGCAGGTGGGGATCGTGATCTTCTCCTGGGTGTTCGGCACCGCCTACGACCTGATCGGGTTCGGCACCTCCTACGTGATCATGGGCGGTGTGGTGCTCGTGGTCACCGTGCTCTCGGGGGCGCTCATGCAGGACGATCGCCACCACGCTCTCGAGGACGGCGCAGCGGCTCCGGCCGAGCCGACGAGGGTCTGAGCCTCACGCTCCTGCCGTAGTGCGGCAGGTGGGGCGGGCGGCCGCAGGGAGAGCAGAGGGTCACGAACTGCGGGTCACGAGCGCAGGCTCAGCGGCTCCCGAGCCTCTCCCGGGCCGTCCGTCCGCGTGCGCTGAGCGGTGCATAGGCGTAGAGCTGCTCGGTGCTGCGCCAGTACTGCATCACCCAGGGGCCCTTCGCCCCCATCAGGGTGTCCGCGCCGAGGAAGCCGCGGTCCTCGGCATCGCCACGTGCCGCAGCGGCCCGATTGCGGTGCAGCTCGGAGAGCATCCGCGGCATCGCCGCGAAGACCGGACCCCACAGGTCCGGCCGCCACGGGGTGCGCACGGTCATGCCGATGTGGAAGACGACCAGGTCGTCGACCGCGGCGTGGGTCAGGTTCGGGGGTCGGCGGTCGGTGGTGGCGGATGGGCGGTCAGCGGGAGCGGTGGGATGGTCCATGGTGTCCGGTGTCCTCACATCGATTGGAAAGTGGGACTTTCCACGAGTGCGTTCCTGTCTGGTCGCCGTCAAGGGGGCGCGCACTCCCGCACTCACGGTTGCGCGCCCGACGCCCAGGCACTCGAGCAGGTCGCGCACCTGGATGTCGATGCCGTCCCGGGGGATCCCGACGAGGCGGTGCGCCGCGTGGTCGTGGGCACCGTGATGCTCGAGCCGGTGCTGCTCACCCTGCGCCTGCTCACCCTGCGCCTGCTCGCCCAGCGCGAGGTGGCCATGCGTCGCTCCGACGACGGGACCTGATGCCCCGGAGAGGCGTCCCCCTCGTCCGCAGGCCGACGAGCAAGTGCGTGCGAGGATGTGCGCATGCCTGACCTCGCCCGTGCCGCGCTCCAGGCTGCTGGCCTGGCACTGTTCCTGATCGTCGGCACGACAGGGCTGTTCCTGCTGGTCAACACCGGGTGGATGACCACGAACAGCATGGATCGGATCCCGCGGGAATCGGCAGGCAGCTCCGGGTTCCTCATGCTCGGGGTCGCCGCGGTGGCCACCTTCCTGAGCACCACGTCGACCAGGGCGAGCGGCACGGGGCCACGGCTCGTGGATCAGCGGGGTCCGGCGCTGGTGCACGGTCTGCTCAGCGGCCCGCTGGCCGGGATCGGTCTCGCCCTGGCGGTGCTGGGATGGCGGGCGATCGCGCTGCCCGAGAGCAGCGAGCCCGGCATGTGGAACGACTATCTCAGCGATCCGCTCTGCGCCCTGATCCTTGCCGCAGCCCTGTGGACCACGATCAACCTCGCCCTGGCCCTGGGGGCCCTGCTGGCCGTGACCCGGAAGGTGGGCCTGATGCTCGTGCTCGGCCTGTGCATCGTGATCGGGCTGCTGGGCGGGGGAGCGGCATTCGTGTGGCTGCACCAGGCGGAACCGGGCATCGCGCTGCTGCTCGGGACCTGGGGGAGCATCCCGTTCACCCTCGCCGCGCTGCTCGGGACCATCGCCCTGCGGGGGAAGAGCGCCGACGGACGATGACGCCGCTGCGCCGTGGCGCAGCCCGCAGGGACTGGCGCGGTGCTCAGGGCCGCTGTGCTCCGGGGCCCTGGAGCACAGCGGCCGCCGAGCGGAGGGTCTGCCCCGGGAGAGGTCAGTCCTTGGAGTCGATCCCCCGCTGCTCGGGCGGCAGCTCGCCTCCGGCCCTGCCCTGGAGATTCATACCATCGGCCCGCAGCTCCCAGAAGGTCGCGCCCTCGATCC
>DXDT01000239.1 GCA_019115335.1 Candidatus Brachybacterium merdigallinarum | reverse complement strand
TACGTGGTCTCGAGGTACTCGGCGAGGCCCTCGTGGGAGCCCTCCCGGCCCAGGCCCGACTCCTTCACCCCGCCGAAGGGGGCGGAGGGATCCGAGGCCGCCCCGAGGTTGATCGCGATCATCCCGGACTCGATCCGGCTCGCGACCTCGGTGACCTCGCGCATGTCCTCTCCGGCCACGTAGGCCATCAGCCCGAACTCGGTGTCGTTCGCGGCAGCGATCATCTCCTCCACCTCCTCCATCACGATGATCGGGGCGACCGGGCCGAAGATCTCCTCGCGGCCCACCCGGGCCTCGCGCGGCACGTCGGCCAGCACGGTCGCGGGGTAGAAGAACCCCTCCCCGGGAGCCCGCTCGCCGCCGGTGAGGACCCGGGCACCGCGGCGCACGGCGTCATCGACCAGCTCCTGGACCTTCATGATCGCCGCCTCGTCGATCAGCGGTCCCAGGGTGGTGGCCGGATCGATGCCGGGACCGAGCACCAGCTCCGCGGAGCGCTCGACCAGGCGCCGGGTGAACTCGTCGGCGACCGAGGCGTGGACGTAGAAGCGGTTCGCAGCGGTGCAGGCCTCGCCGTTGTTGCGGTACTTGCCCAGCATCGCGGCCTCGACCGCGGTCTCCATATCAGCCGAGGGCAGCACCAGGAACGGGGCGTTGCCGCCGAGCTCCATCGAGGTGCGCAGCACATGCTGGGAGGCCTGGGCGAGCAGGGTGCGGCCCACGCCCGTGGAGCCGGTGAAGGAGACCTTCCGCAGCCGCGGATCCGCCATCAGCGCCTCGCTCAGTCCCCGGGAATCCGAGGTGACCACGCAGTTCACGACCCCCTCGGGCACTCCGGCGTCGGCCAGGATCTGCAGCAGCGCGAGGGAGGTCAGCGGGGTCTTCTGCGCGGGCTTGAGCACCACTGTGCAGCCCGCCGCGAGCGCCGGGCCGATCTTGCGGGTCCCCATCGACAGCGGGAAGTTCCAGGGTGTGATCAACAGGGTGGGGCCGACGGGCCGAGGGACGGTGACGATGGCGGCCTCGGCGGCCGGGGCGTGGCGGAAACGTCCGGGGGCGCGCACGGCCTCCTCGCTGAACCAGCGCAGGAACTCGGCGCCGTAGGTGACCTCGCCGTATGCCTCCGCCAGCGGCTTGCCCATCTCCAGGGTCATCAGCAGCGCGAGGTCGTCGGCGCGCTCGTGGCACAGCTCGTAGGCCCGGCGCAGGATCTCCGAGCGCTCCCGGGGCGTGGTGGCGGACCAGGCGTCCTGGGCGGCGACCGCAGCGTCCAGCGCAGCGATCCCCGTGGTGGCGGCGTCGGCATCGACCACCTGGGTGAGCGCCTGCCCGGTCGCGGGATCGATGACGTCCAGGGCAGGGGTGCCGCCCAGGAAGCGACCGCCGACGAAGGAGCTGCGAGGCGTGCGCTCGAGCAGCGCGGTGTGGGTGGTGGGGGCGGGCTGGGATGTCATGGTGGGCGTCTCCTCAGGGTTCTGTGGGCTGTGGGCTGTG
This sequence comes from Candidatus Brachybacterium merdigallinarum, assembly GCA_019115335.1. Classification (GTDB taxonomy): domain Bacteria; phylum Actinomycetota; class Actinomycetes; order Actinomycetales; family Dermabacteraceae; genus Brachybacterium; species Brachybacterium merdigallinarum. The sequence goes on along the minus strand of DXDT01000239.1, from coordinate 4,714 downwards.
GGCTGAGCTCTCTGCTCAGTGCGTCGGGTGCTGCTCAGTGCGATGGTGCTTCGCTGGGTGCGATGGGCGGGTTCCTGTGCCGGGAAGGGTGCCGGTCAGGGCGTCCGCCGCGCGGATCAGGCCCAGGTGGCTGAAGGCCTGGGGGAAGTTCCCGGCCATCCGCCCGGCGGTGCCGTCGTACTCCTCGGCCATCAGGTGCAGGTCGTTCGCGGCGGCCAGGAGGCGGTCCATCAGGGCTTCGGCGTCGCGCCGGCGGCCCATCCCCACGTACTGCTCGACGAGCCAGAAGCAGCAGATCAGGAAGGGGTGCTCATCGCCCTCCAGTCCGTCCTGGCCCTGGGTGCGGTAGCGCAGGATCAGCCCGTCGGCCGTGGTCAGGTCCTGCTCGATGCGCGCGACGGTGGCGACCATGTGTGGGTCGTCGGCCGGCAGGAAGCCGGTGTGGGGGACCTGCAGCAGGGAGGCATCCACCTCGGTGCTCCCGTAGGCCTGCAGGAAGGAGCCGGAGGCATCGACGCCCCGGGTCATGATCTCCTCGCGCAGCCGCTCCCGCAGCTCGTGCCAGTGGGTGACCTCCTCCTCCGCGGCGGGCAGGCCGTGGCGGCGGACCGCGTCGAGGGCCCGGTCGAAGGTCGCCCAGGCCATCACCCGGCCGTGAGTGAAGAAAGCTGGCTCCCCGCGCATCTCCCAGATGCCGTGATCGGGCTCGTCGATGCGCTCGGCGGCGTAGCGCACCAGCGCCTTCTGCAGCGGCCAGGACCATTCGGTCTCCGGCAGACCCTCCTCGCGCATCATGGCCAGCGCGATCATCACCTCGCCCACCACATCGGCCTGGTACTGGCCGGCCGCCCCGTTGCCGACCCGCACCGGTCGGGAGCCCTCGTAGCCCGGCAGATGCTCGAGCTCCTTCTCCGGCAGATTCCGGTTCCCGGTGATCGAGTACATGATCTGAAGACTCTCGGTGTCCCCGGCGATCGCGCGCAGCAGCCACTGCCGCCAGCTCGCGGCGGCCTCGAGGTGGCCATGGGTCAGCAGCGCCTCGAGCGACAGCGCGGCGTCGCGCAGCCAGGTGAAGCGGTAGTCCCAGTTGCGCTCGCCCCCGAAATCCTCCGGCAGGCTGGTGGTGGGGGCGGCGACGATCCCGCCGGTGTGACGGTGGGTGAGCGCCTTCAGGACCAGCAGCGAGCGCTCCACCGGGAGGGCGTACTCCTCCTCGACCCGCACCTGACCCAGCCACAGCGCCCAGGCGGCGGTGGTGCGGGCCAGCTCGCGGTGCGGATCCGGGGCGATGGGAGCCTCGGTCCACGACGGATACCAGGTCAGCGTCCACGCCTGACTGCTGCCCGCCGTCAGAGGCTGCCGCCCCACGTGCGCGGTATCCTCCGCGGTCAGTGCGGGGCCGTGCAGGGCGATGCCGTCGCCGCCGGCCACTGCGGTCAGCACCGGCTGCCCGGCGACGTCGCGCTGCTTGCGCACCCATGGCACCACGGAGCCGTACTCGAAGCGGACCCGCAGCTGCTGGACCACCTCGACCTCTCCTGCGGTGCAGGCGACGGAGCGCACCAGGTTGCTGTGATCGCCCAGGTCACCGCGCAGGGTGGAATCGGTGTCGTCCTCGATCGGCATGAACTCGGTGACCGTCGCGGTGCCGGTCGGGGAGCGCCACAGGGTCTCCAGCACCATCGTCGAGGGCAGGTACCGGCGCTCGAGCACCTCCCCGTCCGCGATCTGAAGCGTCCAATGGCCGTGCGAGTCATCGCCCAGCAGGGAGCTGAACACCGCTGCGGCATCGAACCGCGGCAGGCACAGCCAGTCGATGACTCCCTCGCGAGTCACCAGCGCTGCGGTGCGCTGGTCGGAGAGCAGGGCATGGTCCTCGATCAGTGGGCTCGCCATCGCCCCAGTCCATCACGATCGCGCGGGATCGGCGAGGGCGAGCGGGCACGCGGAGCAGGGGTTGCCGGTGGACGCAGGGGCAGACGTAGCCTCGGCACCATGAACGCCGAGACCGCCCCGCCCCCCGCCTCGACTGCTGACTCGCCCGCTGCCACAGCCCCGAGCACCGCTGATTCTCCGCTGCACCTGGATGTCCTGGTGATCGGCTGGGGCAAGGGCGGCAAGACCCTCGCCGCGACCCTCGGCGGGCAGGGGACCCGGGTGGGGATGGTCGAGCAGTTCGAGGACATGCACGGCGGGACCTGCATCAACATCGGCTGCGTGCCCACCAAGCTGCTGGCCCACGACGCCTCCGAGCGCCGGGCGGACGACTCCCCGCAGCAGTTCTGGGCCGACGCCGTCACCCGCCGCGACACCGTGGTCGGGAAGATGCGGGAGGTGAACCATGCGATGCTCGCCGACCTCGACGCCGTCACCCTGATCTCCGGCCGCGCCCGCTTCACGGGTGACCGCACGGTCGAGGTCACCGCCGGAGCGGACCGGATGACCCTCACCGCGGACGTGATCGTGATCGGCACCGGGGCCGTGCCCGTGACCCCGCTGATCCCCGGCGCGGACTCCCCGCACGTGCACGACTCCACCTCGCTGCAGCACGTGGATCCGCTGCCGCAGCGCCTGGTGATCGTGGGGGCCGGCACCATCGGCATCGAGTTCGCCTCGATGTTCGCCGGCTACGGCAGCCAGGTGACGCTGATCGGGCGCCGCCCCCGCCTGCTGCCGGGCGAGGACGAGGACGTCGCCGCCGCGGTCACCGAGATCCTCACCGGCGACGGCGTCGAGTTCCTGCACTCCACCGAGGTCGAGGCGATCGAGGAGGGAGCGCAGCAGGCTGCGGTCCGGGTCCGGGTCCGTGTCGACGGCGAGCCCCGAGAGATCCCGGCCGATGCCGTGCTGCTGGCCACCGGGCGACGCCCCGCCACCGCCGATCTGGGTCTCGCCGAGGCCGGCATACTCACCGACGAGCACGGCGCGATCGTGGTCGACGACCACCTGCGCACCAGCGTCGACGGCGTGTTCGCCACCGGCGACGTCCACGGCGGTGCCCAGCACACCTATCTCTCGCTCGACGACCACCGGATCGTGCTGGACCAGCTGCGCGGGGACGGCGCCCGCTCCGCCGCCGACCGGGTCGCGATCCCGGCCACCACCTTCATGACCCCGCCGCTGGCGACAGTGGGCCTGACCGAGACCGCGGCCCGGGACCGGGGATACGAGGTGCTCGTCGCCACCCAGCAGATCGCCGCGATCAAGGCCATGCCCCGCCCCAAGATCGTGGGCGACCCGCGGGGACTGGTGAAGTTCGTGGTCGATGCCCGCACCGACCTGATCCTCGGCGCGCGCCTGCTGCACGTGGACGCCCAGGAGGTCATCAACCTGATCGCCCTCGCGATGCGCACCGGCACCACCGCCACCGCACTGCGCGACGGGATCTGGACCCACCCCAGCTCCGCCGAGTCCCTCAACGAGACCCTCGGGAAGCTCGCCCCGCCGCAGGGCTGATCACGGGGAGAGCCCGCTCGGGGCGCACGAACAGGGGCACGGACAGCAGGACCGCGGGGCCGCTCATCCGAGCTCGTCGAAAACCTCCGGCAGCAGCCGGCCCTCATGATCGAACATCGCCTGGTTCTCCCAGGCGTTGCCGGAGCTCGGATCGTGGAGATCCCAGCCGGCACCGTCGACCGCTGTCCATGCGGGCTCCCAGTAGACGACACCGCGCCCGCGACCTCCCCGAGCGGAGACCGTCACGTCCTGCACGGCACGGAAGAACGCGGCCTGGCCGCGTGGAGTCGCCGGGTATCCCGCCGGCAGATCCGTCTGGTCGGTGACGATGTTCGGGTACGGCACCCGTGGGTCGTCCTCGAGCGTGAAGGGATAGGCGGCTTCCACGACGACCACGTCCCGCGTGTAGCGCGCGGAGAGCACGGCGATCGCCTGCTGCAGGTCCCCGAGCGTGCCGTGCCAGTAGGGGTAGTAGGACAGCCCGATCACGTCGAAGGGCACCCCGCGAGATGTCGCCTCATCGAACCACCAGGTCAGTCCGTCTATGCCGTCGTGGATGTTCGTCAGGTGGAGCATCACCTCGGCGTCGGGGAACACCTCGTGCACGGCCTCGCTCCCCGCAGTGAGGAACTGTGCGAGGTTCTCCCACTGGGCGCCCGCGACACCATCGGACTCGTCCACGTCCCAGGTCTGGCCGAGCGGCCAGAGCATCCCGGGATTGATCTCATTGCCGACCTGCACCATCGCGACCTCGACGCCGGCGTCCCGCAGCATGGTGAGCGTGGCACGGGTGTGCTCGGCAAGGGCGTCCGCGAGACCGTCGGCGTCGAGATCGGACCACGCCGCGGGAACGTGCTGCGCGCCGGGATCGGTCCACTCGTCGGAGTAGTGGAAGTCGACGAGCACACCCATTCCCGCATCACGGATCCGGCGTGCCATCGCCACCGTGTGCTCGGGGGTGCAGTAGCCGTCCGCCGGATCGACCCATACCCGCAGACGCCCGAGGGTGGCACCGTGCTCGGCGAACACCTCGACCGGATCCACCGACGCCGAGCCGTCGGCCGTGAAGTACTCCGCTCCGTGCTCCTCGTTCTTCGGGATCCCGGAGAGGTCGACACCGCGCACGCTGCGCTCGACGGTGCCGATCTCGAGCTCGAGATCATCGAACTGCGCCCAGACACCGGAGCCGCCGGTGACCGAGAGCGTCACCTCGAGCACGCCCCGCGCGTCGGCGGTGGAGACCGCGAGGTCGAGCCAG
>DXDT01000238.1 GCA_019115335.1 Candidatus Brachybacterium merdigallinarum | reverse complement strand
GGGACGCCGCGACGAGTCCGGGCGCGTGATCCTGCACGAGCTCGTCCTCGATGCCGCTCAGGCGACGGGCGTCGACTCGCCGGCTGCGGCGACCCGGCACGTCTGGCCACAGCTCGCCGACCGCTACGCACGGCTCTGGGACGCCCCCAGCCCACAGTGATCCGCAGCAGTCGCGATCCATGACCAGCTGACCTCCGAGTACGGAGAGAAGTTCACGGCTGAGCAGGCTGATTACGCCATCGAGAACCTCGACGGCGCCACGTCGAGCCTGATCACGGTCGACATCGGCCGCCACCGCGAAGGCCTGGGGAGCGTCCTGCTGCGCACCACGCCCCGGTGCGGGCGCTGATCACGCTGCCGTGACCACGGCGAGGAGGTCTGCGACGGCTTCCTCGACGGCGTCGTCCACCTCATCGTCGTCGATCGTCGCTGTCCCGTCACCCTTCTGCGGGCCGTAGTCGCCGAAGCTCGCATGGTTCGCGCCGGCGATCTCGACCAGGGTGGCGTTCTCCGGCAGGGCGCTGCGATGGTCGGCGATGTCCCCGGGCGTGGACAGCCCGTCCTCGCTGCCCGCGATGCTCAGCACCGGCACCTGCGAGTGCGAGAGGCCCGTGGCGCAGTACGCGGCGAACAGCACCAGGGCGTCGACCTCTTCGGCGACCTGGCAGGCACGCACCCCGCCCATCGAATGCCCGCCGACCAGCCAGGTGTCGACTTCCGGAGCGAGCGAGGCGAAACGCTCCGGGTCGCGCCGGTCGAACAGGGAGAGGTTCAGCGGCGGATCGGTGATCACCACCGTCATCCCGAGCTCAGTGACGATGCCGGACAGTCGTGCCGCGTAGGCCTCCGGCTCCACCTTCGCTCCCGGATAGAACACCAATCCCACTCCTGGTGCCGGAGGGTCGCTCGGCCGCAGCACGAGCGCCCCGCCGGTCTGCTCCTGAGCGATGCGGGGATCCTCGACGACCTGCTGCCATGCCTCCGGCTCGGCGTCCATCACCCCGCTCCGGCTCCACGCCACCAGGCCCGCCGCAGCGACGAGGAGGAGCGCCAGGAGGGCGGCGAGCACCCGAAGCGCGGGACGGCGGAGCACAGCAGTGGAGGACACGCTCGAAAGCTAACAGACCCTCGCTCCCTCGACGGACGAATGTCGGACCGGGGGAGTAGACAGGGGAGATGACCGCTCATGCCGTTCCATCCCCGATCCTCGAGGACCTCTCCGCGCAGTACGACGCCTCCGACTGCGCCGGCGGAGGAGGAGCGCGGTGGCTGCGACACACCTGGTACACCCTGGCAGCGATCGGCCAGGTGCCCCACGAGATCCCCGCGACCGGGGAGGCGGCGGTGGAGGCCAGGCTCCGGCTCGGCGTGCTCGCTGCGCTGAGCGCCCGATTCCAGCATCTGGGCTGCCCGGAGGAGGTCGAGCCGCCGCCGCTGACCGAGGGTCGCCACGCGGTCGGCGACCAGGACGTGCTGGCATGGATGACACGCCGCGGGATCCGGACCGAGTACGAGTGGATCATCGAGGTGCTGGACGACGGGGAGGACCCCGATCCCAGTGAGAGGTACGTGCACCGGGCGGACGTCGAGGCGTGTCTGGCCCACCTCGAGGGGGAGGTGATGAGGTCACTCCTGGCCGTGCGCGACACCACCGAGCTGTTCCTCGAGTTCGCCGCGCAGCGCCATGACATGTACTCACTGCTGGGCATCGGCACGCTCGATGACGATCCCGCGCCGATCACCTACCCACTCCTGCCCGCGGTGCGCTCGGAGCTCCTCGCCCGCGCCGACGGCGAGGCGCACCGCGCCTTCGAGTGGCTCGAGCAGTACGCGGCAGCCGTGCAGCGGGGCTGAGGTCACGGGCAGCCGCGCGAGCCCTCCGTTCGGCTCACAGCGCTCATGGCCCGGGCAGCTCCCCGCGTCCGGCGGAAGCGTCAGCCGACGAACAGCGAGATCAGCAGCACCATGCCCAGACCCACCAGCGAGTTGCACAGCTGGAGCAGGCCCCAGGTCTTCAAGGTGTCCTTCACGCTCAGGCCGAAGTAGCCCTTGAACAGCCAGAACGAGGCGTCGTTGATGTGGGTGAGGGTGTTCGAGCCGGCGGCGGTGGCCATCACCAGCAGCGCCGGATCCAGGCCCTCCATCATCTGGCCTGTGGTCGGGTCCATCACGGCGGCGGCGATGATGCCGGCGGCGGTCATGGCGGAGACCACGCCCTGGCCGGTGGCCAGTCGGATCAGGACCGTGATCACCCAGGCCATCACGTAGGGGTTGGCGTTGAAGCCGGTCATCAGCCCGCCGATGAAGTCGCCGATGCCGGTGTCGATGATGACCTCCTTGAGGGCACCGCCGGCACCGATGATGAGCACCACCATGGCGATCGCCTTGACGGCCTCCTCGAACCGCTCCATCACCCAGCCGAAGTCCCGCTTCTGGCGCACACCGAAGAGGAAGAAGGCGGCGATCATCGCGACGGTGATCGCGACCTCGGAGGAGCCGATGAAGTTCACGATGTCGTGGGCCCAGGTGTCCTCGGTCAGCCATACGTTGGCGATGGTGGCGGTGATCATGATGATCGCGGGGATCAGCGGGGTCAGGATCGAGACGGCGAAGCCGGGCCGCTCCGCGGCGGGGACCTCCTCGGAGGCCTGCATGATCGACGGCACCGCGTAGTCCAGGTTGCCGAGGAACCTCGGCAGCACCCAGCCGGTCACGGCGACGGTCACGATCGCGATCGGGATGCCGTAGATGTAGGTCATGCCGGTGTCCGCACCGTACGCGTCGACCAGGGCGACCGGACCGGGCTGCGGCACGAACAGGGAGTGGGCGGTGGTGGTGGCTGCGACCGCAGGGATCGCGAGCTTCATGAACGGCATCTTCGCCTCGTGGGCGACCGCGATGATCAGCGGAGCCAGCACGATGAACGCCACCTCGTAGAACATCGCGAGGCCGAAGACGGTGCCGCAGACGACCAGGGAGACCTTCACCCAGCGCAGCCCGAGGCGGTCGATGAGCGTCGAGGCGATCTGGCTGGCGGCGCCGGAATCGACCATCAGCTTGCCGATGACCGCGCCGAACACGACGATGATCGCCAGCGACCCCAGGGTGCTCCCGAAGCCGGTCCGGATGGTGTCCAGCAGTGAGCCGAAGGTGATCTGATCACCCGGGATCCAGCCTGCCGCGACCGAGGCCATCTCGAGAACGCCGATCATCAGGGCCGCCATCAGCAGCGCCAGCATCGCGTTCACCTTGAACTTCATGTTCAGCCACAGCATCGCCCCGATACCGAGGACGATCCACAGGATGTGGAGCCACTCCATCGTTCTGCCTCCGCGCTTGGTGGGGCCGACGCGGGGCGCGCGCAACTGCGCGGCGCCCCGGCCGGAGGGAAAAGTGATATCGGGACGCTACTCCCCGCCCCGGAGCGGGCGACGGGACGGTCGTCCGCCTTTGATGCGACTGTGACCAGGAACAACCTCAGTTGCCGCGGCTTGCCGAGAAGTGGCTGAGAGGTGCCGTCTGTTGCCGCGGGACGCGCGGTGCCGGTCCGGTGCCGGACGGGTGCGAGAGGCTCAGATGCCCGCGAAGGTGACCGTTTTCAGGGTGACCTCCTGCGGGGCTCCCTGGCCCACCGAGTGCTGGACGGTCCAGGACTCTCCGCGTTCGAAGGTGTCCTGGATATCCTCGGTGGTCAGCAGCTCCGAGCCGTCCTCGCAGAGGTACCAGCTGAAATAGTCCTGATAGTGCTCGCCGTGGTCGTGTGCGGTCGGTGCGCAGGTGGTGCCGTCCGGCAGCGTCACCTCGATCGGCAGCGCCTCCTCATCGGCCTCGAAGGCGCTGCCCGATTCTGCGGCGGCATCGGACTCGAAGGAGATCGCGGTGCGGCCGGTGGCGCTGGTGATGCAGTGGACGAGGTTCTCCGCCTCCACCCGGCAGGCCAGGGCGCTGGCCGCGATCGGGCCGCAGGAGAAGAAGGCCTCCTGGTCCGAGTACTGCGAGGGGTTCATGAAGCCCTCACCCTCGCAGAGGTCCTCGTCGATCTGCTCGATCTCCCAGTCGTCCTCGACCCACACGTGCGCGATCTCGGTGGAGTCGGGCGCGTCCGCCTCGCCGTCCGGGCCCTCGCCTGCGCTCTCTTCGGACCCCACCCCCTCCTCCTCGGGCGCCCCAGCGCCGTCCTCCCCGGGATCGCTGTCTTCGGCGCTGTCCTCCCCACCACCGTCGCTGGAGTCGTCGCTGTCCGCGGGCTGCTCCTGCACGGGCTCGTCGGGTGGAGTGTCGGGGGCCTCCTCGCCGCCGCAGGAGGCGAGGGCGAGGACGAGAATCGGTACTGCAAGTGCGGCGTGCATCCGGCGTCGCATGATGCGCTCCTTCGACGTGTCCCAGTGCACCGACCCCGGATCCCCGGCGGTCGAGTCCGCGTCCCCCTGGATCGCGAACTTCATGCACAGGGAGTAGTTCAACCAAGAGAAGGTAAAGAGTGCAAGGGGCGGCATGTGAGGAACCTGTGAGGAACGCACACGAAAGCGCCCTGCTTCCGTTTCTGCCCGGCACCGGGCACGGTCGTCGGGTCGTCGGCCATCGCCGCGCAGCCGCCCGGGAGGCGCGATATCGCGGTCCCTGCGCTGGTCAGCGCTTGTGGTACAGGGACTTCGTCTGGAACTGCGGTTCCGACGTCACCGCGATCCCGAGGTTGCGGAAGATCCCCTCGTCCACTGTTCCCAGGATCGTCGTGGTGTGCACATCGCAGCCGGCGAGGT
>DXDT01000237.1 GCA_019115335.1 Candidatus Brachybacterium merdigallinarum | reverse complement strand
GGGTGGCGGGGCGGGGTGGCGGGGAAGGCGATACCGGAAGCACCGAGGAGAAGAGGCGCCGTGACCGTCCGGCGCCACCTCGACGGGGAGATCTCCCCATGGCCACCGCTTGCGATCGCCTCTAGTGTGGGACGCCACGAAGGGGGCAGACATGACGGGATTCTGGGGAGCGGACACCGAGCAGGTCACCACGTTCGCCGAGCGCGCCGAGAGCAGCGCGGAGGTGCTGGGGGAGCGCGCCGCGGCGCTGGCGGCGCTGCTGGCGCAGGTCGACTGGCAGGGTCAGGACGCGGAGGACTTCCGCTCGCACTGGTCCGGCACCGTGCAGCCGGGGATCGAGCAGTGCGCCGAGGAGCTGCGGCAGCGGGGCGGGGAGCTCCGCCAGCACGCCGAGGAGCAGGAGAGCACCTCGGACCCCGCGACCGAGTCCGGCGGTGGCGGCTCGACCGGCGGCGGCAGCACGACCGGTGGCGGCACCGGTTCCGAGCCCCCGCTGCGGATGGTCCCGACACCGGTCCGAGAGCAGGAGCATCGCCTCATCCGCACCGCGGACCGGGACACGATCGCTGGGGAGACCTCGTACCTGATCGGCCACGTCCCGCGCATCGCCACCCCGGACCATGAGATCGCCGTCTGCGCGAACCTCGAGACGCTCCAGCGCGGTGGCGAGATCGGGAACCTCATCGATGTCACGATCCCGACCCCAATCACCCCGACCATCCCGTACGTCCCCGTCCCGGACGTGCAGATCCCGACTCCCATCACGCCGACCATCCCATACGTCCCGGTCCCGGACGTCCAGATCCCCACTCCGCCCACCCTCGACGTCAAGATCGACGACAACCGGGCATGACGGGCAGCGGCGGGGCCGCTCCCCCGCCTCAGCGGTCGTCGCGGTGGGCGATCCAGGAGCGGTGCAGCCCGGCGTAGATCCCGCCTTCGAGCTGCGCGAGCTCGGCGTGGGTGCCCTCCTCGACCAGGTCGCCGTGGTCGAGCACCAGGATCCTGTCCGCCCGCTCCGCAGTGGAGAGGCGGTGGGCGATGGTGAGGGTGGTGCGGCCGCGGGCCAGGCCGTCGATCGCCTGCTGCAGGCGCACATCGGCCGCGGGGTCGACGGCGCTGGTGGCCTCGTCCAGCACGATCACGTCGGGATCGGCGAGATAGGCACGGGCGAGCGCGACCAGCTGCCGCTCCCCGGCGCTGAGGGATTCCCCGCGCTGGCCGACGGGGGTGTCGATCCCCTCGGGGAGGTCGTCGATCCAGCCGCCCAGCCCGAGCTCCTCGAGGGCGGTGCGCATCTGCTCATCGCTCGCCTCCGGGGCGCCGTAGCGGAGGTTGCCGGCGATGGTGGTGTCGAACAGGAAGCCCTCCTGCGGCACCATCACCACGCGGGAGCGCAGCGAGGAGTACGGTACCCGGGGCAGCGGCACCCCGCCGATGCGGATCTCGCCGCCCGCCGGATCCATCATGCGGGTCAGCAGTTTGGCGAAGGTGGTCTTGCCGCTGCCGGTCTCGCCGACGATCGCGATGTGGCTGCGGGCAGGGATGGCCACGCTGATGCCGTGCAGCACCTCGGGGCCGGTGGGATAGCGGTAGCGCAGCGCGTCGACGGTGATGTCGAGCGCCCCCTCGGGCAGCGGGGTGACGTCGGGGTCGGGGTCGCTGCGGCGGCCGGTGTGGGGGTCCATGGCGCCGGCGGGGTCGGCGACGTCGGCCGGGGTGTCGAGCACGCCGAGCACGCGCCGCCAGCCGGCGATGGCGTTCTGCGCCTCGGAGAGCATCTCGATGCCCATCCGCACGGGCTGGCTGAACAGGGAGACCAGGAACACGAAGGCGACCACGCCGCCGGCGGTGAGGTTCGCGCCGGGCAGGTCGAGGCCGAGCGTCCCGGTGCCCAGCAGGATCCCGCCCACGACCACCAGGGCGGTGGCGAGCCCGTCGGCGGTCTCGGAGAGGAAGAAGGAGGCGGATTGCGGCCGCAGCACCGAGAACTGGGCGTTGCGCACCGCGCGGATGCGCTGCTGCTCCCCGTCGCGGGTGCGGTCCTCGATGCTGTAGGCGCGCACGGTGGCGGCGCCGACGAGGGACTCGGAGATGGTGCCGAGCATGCGGCCCACAGCGGCGCGGACCGCCTGGAAGCGGGCTCGGATGCGCTTCTGCAGTGCGCCCATGATCAGCAGGATCGGGAGGTAGCAGACCCACACCAGGATCGCCAGCGGCCACGAGTACAGGGTCATCACCACGGTGGCGAGCACGAGCTGCAGGCTCATCACCACCAGCATGATCCCGCCGAAGCTCATGAACTGGCTGACGGTGTCGACGTCGCTGGTGACCCGGGAGACCAGGGCGCCGCGCTGCTCGGTGCCCTGGGTGAGCAGGGAGAGGTCGTGGATGTGGCGGAAGGCGCGGGCGCGGAGGGTGGCCAGCGCGGTCTCGGCCAGGCGGAACAGGCGCCGGTTCATGATCACGTTGCAGCCGGCGGTGATCAGCAGCACCAGGGCGGCCAGTCCCGCGGCACCGGCGACGAAGGCGACGTCGGGCTGCTCGGGGGCGATGATGCCGCGGTCCAGGATGGTCTGCACGGCGATCGGCACCACCACCTTCCCGGCGGTCGCGACCACGGCCAGCAGCAGGGTGATCCACAGTCCCTGCAGGGCGGCGGGGGTGAGGGCGAGACCGCGGCGGACGGTCTGCCAGGCGGTCTCGTCGGTGGTGGTCTCGACGCCGAGGGTCGAGGATCCGGTGGCGGTCATCGGGCGTCCTCCACGTCCAGCAGCTCATGGGCGATGGCGGCCTCGTCGTAGGCATCGACCAGGGAGCGGTAGCCGGGGCTGGACTCGCGCAGCGCGGCGTGGGTTCCCTGGGCCGCGATCCGGCCGTGGTCGAGGAAGACCACCTGGTCGGCGAGGGAGATCGTGGACTTGCGGTAGGCGATCAGCAGCAGCGTGGTGTCGGTGAGCTCGCGGCGGATCCCCTCGAGGATGGCGAGCTCGACGCTGGGGTCGCAGGCGCTGGTGGCGTCGTCCAGGATCAGCAGGCGGGGGCGGCGCGCGAGGGCCCGGGCCAGGGCGATGCGCTGCCGCTGCCCGCCGGAGAGGGAGCCGCCGCGCTCCCCCAGCTCGGTGTCCAGGCCGTCGGGGAGCCCGGCGACGAAGCCGTCGGCCTGGGCGATGCGCAGGGCCCAGGCGATAGTGGCCTCGTCGATGTCCTCACCGAGGGTGATGTTCTCGCGCACGGTCGTATCGAACACGAAGGCCTGCTGCAGCACGAGGGCGGTGCCGTCGGCGAGCGCGCCGGCGGTCAGGGAGCGCAGGTCGGTGCCGTCGAGGGTGACGCGGCCGGAGGTGGGGTCGACCAGGCGGGCGGCGAGCAGGGCGAGGGTGGACTTGCCCGAGCCGGTGGCGCCGACGACGGCGAGGACCCGGGTGCCGGTGGCGGGGTCGGCGCGCAGGGACACCTCCCGCAGCGCGGTCGCCTCCCGCACGTGCTGAGCGGCGGTGTCCTGGCCGCGGCCGAGGATCACGTGGGCGGGATCGTCGCGGTAGGTGAAGGTGACGTCCTCGAGGGCGAGCGCGCCGGGGCCGGGCGGCAGGGGGTCGGTGCCGTAGGTGCGCTCCTCGGTGACGTCGCGGATCTGCTGGACGCGGCCGCCGCCGACGACGGTGCGGGAGAGGTCCCCGAGCACCCAGCCGAAGGAGCGGATCGGCAGGGACATCAGCGTGAACAGGTAGGACACCTCGACGAGCTGGCCGGTGGTGAGGTGCCCCTCACCGATCCGCCAGGCGCCGAGCACGGCGACGGCGAGGATGCCGAGGTTGGGCAGGGCGTCGATCGCGGGGTCGAACCAGCCGCGCACGTAGCCGAAGCGGATGCCGGTGCGACGGAGGTCCTCGGTGGCGCGGGTGAAGCGCGCCTCCTCGACGTCCTCCCGGCCCAGGGACTTCACCACGTTGGCGCCGTCGAAGGATTCGTGGGCGATCTCGGAGACCTCGGCCCGCAGCTGCTGGGAGCGCATCGCGATCGGGGTCGCCAGCCGCTGCAGCACGACGTTCAGCACGATGAGGACCAGGATCAGCGCGAGCATGACCAGCAGGATCACGGG
>DXDT01000236.1 GCA_019115335.1 Candidatus Brachybacterium merdigallinarum | reverse complement strand
CAGGGTGTAGACGACGTCCCCGGCCAGCTCCAGCTGCTCGCCGGCGCGCGGCAGATCCCCCATCGGGGGCTCGACCAGCTCCGGCTCCTTCGCCTCGGCCTCGGGAGCCGCGGCGGCAGCAGGCTTCTTCGCGGTGGGCATCGGCGCAGTGGCTGCGGCCTGAGCAGGGTCGGGGAAGGTCTTGGCCCGGCGGTTCTCGTCCTGGACCGCGTCGAACACCTCGGTGGGGTCCTCGGGGGCTCCGCGCCGAGGCTGCTGGGCGGTCGGAGTCTCCGCCCCGGATGCACCGGCACCGGCGGCTGCCTTCGCGGCCCTGCCTCTGCGACGCCGATCTGACGGTGCGGCCTCGTCCCCGGAGACCCCGGTCTCGAAGGCCTCGTCGCCGGCGTACCCGAACTCGTCATGATCCCGCGCGGCGTCGGCCTCCTTCTGCTTGCGGCTGCGCCGCCGGGGGCGGGTGCTCTGGACCGCGGTCTCCTGCTCGTGGACAGCGGGATCGAGGCGTCGGGGGCGCAGGCCGAAGGCGACGCGCTCCTCGTCCTCCTCCTCGCTGCGCCCGGTGATCACGTCGTACACGCCGCGCAGGCGGGAGGGGATCGACTCGACGGGAGTGGCGGTGAGGATCAGGATCCCGAAGAAGATCAGCACCGAGTGGATGACGATCACGGCGACCGGGGGCAGCAGGGCCTGCAGCGGGGCGGCGGCGAGGTATCCGAGCACACCGCCGCCGCGGGCGAGCGCGTCGATTCCGTCCGCCGGTGCGGGCATCCGGGCGGACACCGAGGCGATCGCCGAGATCGCGGCGAGCAGAACACCGATCCCGATCGCGATGCGGGTGTTGGCGCGGACGTGATCGGGGCGGCGGAACATGCGCAGCGCCCAGCCGACGGCCAGCAGCGGGATCACCATCGAGGAGATGCCGAAGGTGCCGGCCACCACCGTGTGGATCGCGCCGAAGACGGGGCCGCCGAGCTGCCACCACTCGACGCTGGCCACGAGCACCGCGATCAGCAGCAGGAACAGTGCATACCCGTCGCGCCGCAGCTCGGGCGCCACCTCCCAGCGGGCCACTCCGATGGAGCGGATCAGCCCGCCGACCATCCGTGCGATCGCGAGATAGCCGGAGCGCACTGCGCGCACCGGCAGCGGGAGCGTCGTCGGGTCGGAAGCCGCGCCGGAGGTCCGTGAGGTGCCTGCCGACGACGACCGCGATGAGCCTTTCGACGCACGTGCGGGGGAAGACGTACGTGTCGCCATGCGATCCAGGGTACCGCGCCACCGGGTTTCACCCCGGGAAGCCGTGGCGCGGGCCTGTCACACCCGGGCTCAGGCTTCGATGACGACGGGGATGATCATCGGCCGACGGCGCAGGCGCTGGGAGACGTAGCGGCCGATGACCCGGCGCATGACCTGCTGCAGCTGGTGCGTGTCGCGGCGGTTGCTCTGGTCCGCCACGGCCTGCTCGAGCGCCTTGATGATCTCGGGACGGATCCGCTCGAACACCTCGTCGTCCTCCGCGACGCCTCGGGCATGGATCTCGGGACCTGCGATGAGAGCCCCGGTCTCGGAGTTGACCACGGCGAACAGGGAGATGAAACCCTCGTCGCCGAGGATCCGTCGGTCCTTCAGATCCGCCTCGGAGATCTCGCCCACGCTCGAGCCGTCCACGTACACGTACCCGTTGGGCACCTCGCCGACGACCTTCGCGACGCCGTCCCTGAGGTCGACCACATGGCCGTCCTTGGCCAGGATCACGCGCTCGCGCGGCACCCCGGTGGACTCGGCCACCCTGCCGTTGGCGATCAGGTGACGGACCTCGCCGTGGATGGGCATCACGTTCTTCGGGCGCACGATGTTGTAGCAGTACAGCAGCTCGCCCGCGCTCGCGTGCCCAGAGGTGTGGACCTTCGCATTGCCCTTGTGGACCACCTCGGCGCCCAGCGCCATCAGCCCGTTGACCACGCGGAAGACGGCATGCTCGTTGCCGGGGATGAGCGAGGAGGCGAGGATCACCACATCGCCGGGACCCACCGCGACCCGGTGGTCGCGATTCGCGATCCTGCTCAGGGCGGCCATCGGCTCCCCCTGCGAACCGGTGCACATCAGCACCATGCGGTCATCGGGGAGATCATCGATCTTCTTGACGTCGATCAGGATGTCATCGGGGACGTGCAGGTACCCCATCTCCTGGGCGATGGACATGTTGCGCACCATCGAGCGGCCCACGAAAGCGACCTTGCGGCCGTGCGCGGCGGCGGCGTCCAGGACCTGCTGGACACGGTGGACGTGACTGGAGAACGAGGCGACCACGATCTTCTGCGTGGCGCCGGCGAAGATCGACTTCAGGACCGGGCCGATCTCCTCCTCGCCGACCGTGAAGCCCGGCACCTCGGCGTTGGTGGAGTCGGTCATGAACAGGTCCACGCCCCTCTCCCCCAGCCGGGCGAAGGCGCGCAGGTCCGTGATCCGGCCGTCCAGCGGCAGCTGATCCATCTTGAAGTCGCCCGTGTGCAGGATGGTGCCGGCGCTCGTGCTGATCGCAATGGCGAGGGCATCCGGAATCGAATGGTTCACCGCGATGAACTCGCACTCGAAGGGACCGAACTCCTCGGTCTGCCCCTCCTTCACCGCGAGCGTGTACGGAGTGATGCGATGCTCCTTGAGCTTCGCCTCGATGAAGGCCAGGGTCAGCTGGCTGCCCACCAGGGGGATGTCGGGCTTCATCCGCAGCAGGTAGGGAACCGCGCCGATGTGGTCCTCATGGCCGTGAGTGAGGATGATCGCCGCGATGTCGTCCAGGCGGTCGCTGATCTGGTCGAAGTCCGGCAGGATCAGATCGACGCCGGGCTGGGCGTCCTCGGGGAACAGCACCCCGCAGTCGACGATCAGCAGCCGGCCCTCGAACTCGATGACGGTCATGTTCCGGCCCACATCGCCCAGGCCGCCCAACGGGGTGATCCGCAGCGTGCCCTGCTTGAGCTTCGGGGGCTGGTTCAGCCGATGGGCGTATGCGGTGCTCATGCGGGCCTCCTCGAGGGATCCAGCGCGGGGATGCCGGTCGACTGGTCCAGGGCGGCCGCGAGGTCGCGCAGCTGGTCGGCATCGGCGGGGAGGAGGGGCCGGCGCATCGCGGTGTGGGGCAGCACGCCCTGCAGGTACAGGGAGGCCTTGGCCGAGACGGCGCCGGGCATGTGGTTCATAATCGCCTCGACCAGCGGCGCGAGCTTCCGGTGGGCGGCGCGGGCGGCGACGATGTCGGAGCGGTCGACGGCGTCGATCAGCTCGCGCTCGAGGTCTCCGGCGACCTGCCCGACCACGGAGACGAAGCCGGAGGCGCCGACCGAGAGCCAGGGCAGGTTCATGGCGTCCTCACCGGAGTAGTAGGCGACGCCGGTGGCGGCCATCACGCGGGTCGCCTCGTGCAGGTTGGCCTTGGCGTCCTTGATGGCGAGGACCTTCTCGTGTTCGCTCAGGCGCACCAGGGTCTCGTAGGTGAACTCCACGGCGGAGCGGCCGGGGATGTCGTACAGCATCAACGGCAGATCCGTGGCCTCCGCGATCGCGATGACATGCGCGATCAGCCCGGCCTGGCTGGGCTTGGAGTAATAGGGGCAGACCACGAGCAGCCCGTCCAGGTCGACCCCGGGCAGCTCCGCATGGGCGCGTGCCAGCTCGATGGAGTGGGCGGTGTCGTAGGTGCCCACACCGGCCAGCATCCTCACCTCAGGGCCCACGGCCTCGCGGACCGCACGGGCGAGGTCCAACTTCTCGCGGTCGCTGAGGGTCGGGGCCTCCCCCGTGGTGCCGGAGACGACGATCATGTCGTTGCCGTGGGCCACCACGTGGGCGGCCAAGCGCTGCGCGGCGTCGAGGTCGATGCGAGTGCCGTCCTCGCTGAGCGGGGTGACGATCGCCGACCCCACGGCACCGAAGGGGCGCGGCGGGATCGTTTCGGTGGTGGTCATGGTCTCCTCCCGGAGCGATGGTGGGGTCACGGCGCGCTGCGGGCGATCTCGCGGGCGGCGTGGACGACGTCGCCGTCCTGCGCGGCGGACAGCACCGACGGCACGGTCAGCTCCGACGGCACGGTCAGGTCCGACCGGAGCTCGATCGCGTTCGTGGCACTCTCCTTCATGGGACTGAGCCTAGACCAGCATCCGCGCCGCTCACGCCCGGGACGCGGGCCCCAGGTCGATGAGGATCGCCATGGGCGTGCGCTGACGCCCCTGGCCCAGCGGGTTGTCGGCGAAGGTCGCCTCGAGCACCGGGTGCGGGACGGAGACGTCCGAGCCCAGCACATTGCGGCCGATGTCATTGGCGTCCATCACCACGGTCCCGACGAAGCTCTGCTTGAGCGCCTCCGGGATCGCACTGGCGCGGATCGCGGCCGACAGCTGCGCGGAGACCCCGTCCGGATCCCTCGGGGGGAGCTTCGCCGAGACGTTCGAGGGGAAGGCGGAGTAGACGGTGGGGCCGTCGATCGCGCGCACGTTCGCACCGACCACCTCGTAGAACAGTCCACGCCTGCCGAGCACCTTGCCGGCCGCGCCGGCGGCGGCGGCCGCGACCACCCTCGGCAGGCCCACCTCGCGGATCGCCAGCTCCATGGTGGTGGGGTCCCCGAGTCCGATCCCGACCGGGGTGCGGGTGACGAAGCGGCTGAGCACCTTCGCGGCGGGACGGGGCCTGATCTCCCAGGTGAACCAGGATCGTCCCTGGGTGATCGCGATGATCTTCTCGCTGATCACGTAGTACCAGGGCGAGCCCTCGGGGATCGTCCCCGCCGGCAGCGCGGCGGCGAAGGACTCGATGCGGGCGGTGGCCATTGCGATCACATCGTCCCCGCGGCCGACCAGCCCCGTCTGCAGCGGCAGCCGGCGCCAGCGGCGGGAATCGACCTCGGAGACGAGGTCCAGCTCCTTGCCGGGGTTGGGGAGGTGATCGGGCTTGGCGACCTCCGGCTCCTCCTCGTCGGCGGCCGGGGTGGCTTCGTCCCCCTCGAGCTGCTCGTCGAGGAACTCGCGCAGCCAGAGCTCGAGGTGGAGAAGCGGCCAGAACATGCTCAGGCGGTGGTTCTCGGGGTGGGCGATCGCGTCATCGAACAGTGCGATGACGGTGGGTGCGTCCACATAGGGCCGGGCGGCGAAGGAGTCCGAGGCGAAGATCTCACGGACCAGCTCGGCGTGCCGACGCAGCCACTGCTCCTCCTGCTCGACCGGGTCCGGGGACTCGGGCAGATGCCCGCCCAGGGCATCCCGCAGGATCTGCGCGCCCTGGCCCTGCTGGATCAGGGCGCTGTCCTCGAGGGTGGCGAGGTGCTCGATCAGCGAGGGGTCGACGAAGGGGGTGCGATGCTCGAGGTCGAGGGCGTCGCAGCTTCGCGCAGCGGTGCGCAGGGCCACGGGCAGGGGGCTCACGGTGAGCTCGTGACGCAGGCGCTCGCGCAGGTCCGCAGCGGGGGCAGCTGCGCGCTCCCGGCTGTGGCGGGCGACGAAGGCGGAGTTCAGCAGGGCCTCGATCGGGACCGGGGGGCGGTCGGTGAGGCGGCTGCGGGCCT
>DXDT01000235.1 GCA_019115335.1 Candidatus Brachybacterium merdigallinarum | reverse complement strand
GCGCCGAGCCCCATCTCGTCGTTCTGCGCGAAGACGAGCTGGACGTCGTTGCTGTTCGACTTCAGCACGGTCTCGAAGACGCTCTTGGCCTCCTTGGTGGACCAGTTCGCGGTCTGGGCGCCGAGGTTCGTGAAGGCGGACTCGCCCTCCATGACGGCGTTCCAGCCCTCGTTGCGCTCGTTGACCACGGACACCCCGGCAGGTCCCTCGAGGACGAAGTAGTTCGCGCCGTCGGGGAACGTCTCCAGCGCCCACTCCGCGACCGCGGTGGAGACCGCGACGTTGTCCGGTGCCAGGCGGGTGACGTACAGCTCGGTGTCGTCGGGCTCGATGCCGCGGTCGATCAGCAGCACCGGGATCTCGGCCTCCTGGGCCCTGGTCAAGGACTCCTCCCAGCCGGATCCCTCGGTGGCGGACAGGAGGATCACGTCGACGCCCTCGTCGATGAACGAGGTGAACGCGTCGATCTGGGACTTCTGGTCGAGGTTCGTGGCCGGGGCGTACTTGAGGGAGAACCCGGCGTCCTCGGTGAAGGTGTCCTGGATGTTCTGCTCGTTGGCCTGGCGCCAGGCGCCCTCGGGGCCGACGGCGACGAAGCCGATGGTGACCAGGTCTCCGGAGCCTCCGCCGCCGCCACCGGTGGCGGTGTCGGCGTCACTGGAGGAGCAGGCGGCCAGGACAGCGGCGGTGAGTCCGGCTGCGCTGAGGCCGAGCACGGTGCGACGGGTGGGATTCATGGATCTCCTCCTTGAGATCAGCGGTTCCTCCGGGCGGCGCCCGGGGGCCGGGGGGTCGAGTGGGTTCAGCTCGCGGAGCGGTGGGCCACCGCGCCATGTTCCAAGATTGTTACCGGGAACATTCTGGTTTGCAAGGGGCGTCACATCACGAACAGGTCACGGCGGTGGGGTGAGTGTCAAACGGGACGTGGCCGGGGGTGGTGACCCGGGATCAGTGTGTGCAGGTCAGGGTCTGGCGGTGTCGTCGACGGGAGGCAGGTCGTCCTCCTCGTCCGGGGCCGCGATCATCTCGATGATGGTGTCGACGCTGAGCCCTGGCCCGTTGCTGACCTCCCCGATCTTCACGCGGTCCTTCATCACCACGATCCGGTCGCTCAGCCGCACCAGTTCCTCGAGATCGGAGGAGATGAGGACCACCGCCACCTGATTCGCCGCCAGCCGCGAGATCAGGGACTGGATCTCCACCCGGGAGCGGATGTCGATCCCCTTCGTCGGCTCGTCCAGGACCACCAGTCGCGGTCTCGTAGCCAGCCAGCGGGCCAGCAGCACCTTCTGCTGATTGCCGCCGGAGAGGTCTCCGACCCGGGTGCTCGGATCCGAGGGCGTGATCCCGAGCTCCTCGATGTACGCCTCGACCAGTTCCTCCCGCTCGAGACGAGACAGCGGCTGCGCCCAGCCGCGCAGCGACTGCAGTGCCAGGGAGATGTTGTCGCGGATGCTCAGCCCCGTGATCACTCCCTCGCTGAGCCGGTCCTCGCTGGACATGGCGATGTGGTGACGCAGCGCCGCCGCAGGGGACCGGAAGGACACCTCATGCCCGTCGAGCTCGGCCTGCCCGGAGTCGGGTTGCTCGACCCCGGTGAGCAGGCGTGCGAGCTCGGTGCGGCCCGAGCCGCGGAGGCCCGCGATCCCGACCACCTCGCCGCGGTGAAGGTCCAGGTCTGTCGGCGCCAGCACCCCGTGCTGCTCCACGCCTCGGACCTGATAGTGAGGAGGCCCCTCCGGGTCGGTGCGATGCTCCTGACGATGAGAGCCGATCTTCGTCAGCTCATGCAGGTCGCGGCCGATCATCAGGGAGATGAGCTCGGAGCGCTCGACCTGGTGGGCGGGGAACTCTGCGACCTTCCGGCCCATCCGCAGCACGGTGAGCCGATCGCTGAGGGCCAGGACCTGCTCGAGGAAGTGGGAGGCGAAGACCATCGCCACGCCCCGCTCCTGGAGCCGGCGCAGCACGACGAACAGGCGCTCCGCCTCCGCCTCGTCGAGGCTCGAGGTGGGTTCGTCCAGCAGCAGCACGCGCGGGTCATTCGCCATGGCCCGTGCGATCGCCACCAGCTGTCGCAGGGCGGGGGAGAGGACCTGCGGCGGGAGCCGGGTGTCCAGGTCGCCCAGGCCGAGCTCGCTCAGCACGTGATGCGCCCGGGCATGCAGCTCCTGCCACCGGATGCCCCAGCGGCCGTACGGCTCGTGCCCCAGCATGACGTTCTCACCGATGCTGAGCTGGCGGGCGAGGGGGACGTCCTGCAGCACCGAGGCGACCCCGATGGCCTGCGCATCGGCGGCCGCGGAGAAGCGCACGGGAAGGCCGTTCAGTCGGATGCTCCCGGAGACAGGTGGAACTACCCCCGCCAGCACCTTGATCAAGGTGGACTTGCCGGCTCCGTTCTCGCCCATCAGCGCATGGACCTCTCCGGCGTGGACCGTCAGGTCCACCTGCTCCAGGGCCCGTACCGGGCCGAGATCCACGGTGATCCCGGTCATCTCCACCACCGGGACCTGCGGCTGTTCTGGGCCCTCGGTCATGGTGTCCCCAGTCATGGCGCGGTCCTCGCCTTCGCGGTGGACAGCCGCACGATCAGCTCCGGGGGGATCTTCGTGCGCTGGGGAATCTCACGACCCTCGATGGCCGCCACCAGCACATCGACGACCGAGGTGCCGAGCAGCTCGAACGGTTGGCGCACCGTGGTCAGCGGGGGGATGGAATGGCGGGAGAAGGGGGTGTCGTCGAAGCCCACCACGCTGAGGTCCTCCGGGACCCTGATCCCGCGATCGTGCAGGCCATGGATGAGACCGAGCGCCACCTGGTCGTTGGCGGCGACGATCGCGGTGTAGTCGGGAAGCCGTTCCAGGCCGACGGCGAACTCGTACCCGAAGTCCGCGGACCAGGTCCCGGCCACGATCGGCCGCTCCCGCATCCCCCAGGACTGCGTGCGGGCTCGGAACGCCCGCTCCCGCGCCCGGGCATCCAGCCAGTCCATCGGACCGGAGACGTGGAGGATGTCCCGGTGACCCAGGGCGGCGAGGTGATCGACCGCCATGGTCACCCCCAGCTGCTGATCGACGCAGACCCGCAGCAGCTCCGCCTCCCGCTCAGGCTTGACCACCAGCACCGGCATATCCGGCGAGATCGAGCGCACCACGGCCACGGACGAGGAGCGCGGCGTGACCAGGCAGAGGGCGTCGATCCCCAGCGCCGTCAGCTGCTCGATCGCGTGCCGGGCATCGGGAGATTCGTCCTCGTCCAGTGCCACCGAGCTGACCGAGTACCCGCGCCGGCGGGCGGCGCGATGAATCGCGCGGAGCGCGCTCGCCGGACCGAACTCCGCCTCGGTCTCGATGATCGCCCCGATGCGCAGCGTGCGCTGGGTGGCCAGGGCGCGGGCGGCGATGTTCGGGCGGTACCCCATCTCCTTCACGGCGGCGAGCACCTTCTCGCGAGTGCTCTCCTTGATGTTCGCGTGGCCGTTGAGCACACGGGAGACCGTCATGTGCGAGACCCCGGCGATCTCGGCGACCTGGCGGATGTTCGGGCGCTCGGGAGTCGGACGTGTGCTCACTCCGCCTCCGTCGTGTTCGTGGATCGACCGCTGTGCACGGTCCTCGCGGGGATCATCTCCCGCGGAGATCAACCCTCTCGGGGATCATCATGCCGGATTCGCCCTGATCCGCCACCTCGGGGCCGCCGGCCCCGACGGCATGGTCCCGCCGGTTCGGCGAGAGCGTCTCGGATCATTTTCGGCGAAGCTGTTGTTCCCGGTAACATTTGCGGCTAGGGTTCCGAGCTGAGGACGACGAAGTACCCCTGAACGTCTCGTGGCAAGGGTGCCTTCACCATCGGCGGAAGTGGTGTGAACCGCTGGCGGGGCGATCCCCCGGCCCTGATCCGACGTCCTCGTGATACCGGGAACTATGGCACGCGACATGGGAGCCGCGAGCCTCCGGCGCAGCAGCAGCGCTGCGTTCGACGTCGGCTGTGAGGCCGGGAATGGAGAAGACCATGATCCAGAGGAATCGACCCCTGACGGTGCGCGCCGCCGCGGGACTGCTCGGAAGCCTCGCCCTGGTGGGCGTGGGCGGCTCGGCGCTCGCCGAGGAGGTCGGCAACGACCAGGTCGACGTGGGCGTCACGATCCAGGAGCGGGCGGGGACCGGAGCCCTCTCGCTCAGCGTGGCCGCGGACTCGACGACCCTCAGCGAGGTCGAGGACGCCTCGGGGGACCACCGCGAGTTCACCGGCGTGCTGCCCGACGTGACCGTGACCGATGACCGCAGCGACGTCCCCGAGGGCGTGTACTGGTACGTCACCGGTCAGGCCGGCGACTTCGTCGGCTCCGAGGGCCAGGACCCGATCACCCCGGACCACCTGGGCTGGACCCCGGCCCTGGTCACCGACGGCAACGGGGAGGTCGCACCCGGCGAGGAGGTGCTGACCTCGGTGGACGAGGCGAGCGACCCCTCCTACCCCGACAACGTCGGCCTCCAGGGCGAGGAGCTCCTGCAGCTGGCACTGGACTCCGCGGAGGCCTCGGCCGCGAACGGCGAATGGACCGCCAACGCCGAGCTCACGCTCAAGACCCCGCTCGACGTCGAGCCGGGATCGTACAGCTCGACCGTCACCCTCTCCCTGTTCGAAGAGACCTACTGAGCCCCAGCAGTCCTGCTGAGCCCGGCGTCCCGCGCGTCCGGTGTGAGCCCCCACAGGCCCGCATCGGACGGCGGCCCCCGCCGCGGCCAGCGGTACGCCACCCGAACCGAGGGGAGAACCGTGCATCACCGTGTCATCACCGCGGACCGTGGGCCCCGGGGTCGGTCCGGGCACCGAGCCGTGCTCGCCCTGCCCGTGCTCGCCCTGCCCCTGCTCGTCCTGCTCGGGATCCTCGCCCTGGCCTGGCTGCCGATCGCGGCCATCGCGGACGGCGACGCAGAGCCCCCGACCGTGCGCTGGGCCGTGACCCCGACGGACGGGGCGGACGGGGACGACCGCGTCTCCATCCAGCACGCGCTCGACCCCGGCGAGAGCGCGACCGACCACATCTCCGTGCAGAACCTCGGCGAGAGCGAGGTGACGTTCCGCCTCTCCGCAGCCGACGGGTTCACGACCTCCCAGGGCCGGTTCGACATGCTCGCCTCGGATCAGGAGTCCACCGCGGCAGGCACCTGGATCGAGATCGCGGACTCCGTGACCGTCCCGGCGGGGGAGAGCGCCGAGGTCCCCTTCACGATCACCGTGCCCGCCCATGCCGAGCCCGGGGACCATCCCGCGGGCGTGGCCGCCTCGGTGATCACCGAGCAGCGGGCCGAGGACGGCACGAGCCTCGGTGTCGAGAGCAGGGTGGGCGTCAAGGTGATCACCCGGGTCACCGGGGAACTCGCACCGGCCCTCGCCATCGACGAGGTCGCCACGACCTACACCGGCTCGTGGAATCCGTTCCGGCCCGGGCAGGTCACCGCGACCGTCCAGCTCGAGAACACCGGGAACACCCGCCTGAGCATCACCGGCAGCGCCTCGGCCGGCACGGGCACGGCGGTGTTCCCCACCGACGGCGAGCCGATCGGGGACCTGCTCCCGGGGGACGTCCGCCGGATCACGGTCCCCATCGACGGTGCCTGGCCCAGCGTGCTCCTGCGGGGCGAGCTGACCGTCGACCCGCAGGCCGCTGCGCTCGACGGCACCTCGCCCACCGCCGAGCCGGCCGCGATCTCCTTCCGCACCTGGGCGGTCCCGTGGCCGCAGCTGATCGTGCTGATCGCACTGGTGCTGCTCGTCCTCGCGGTGATCGACACCCGCCGCCGCGGGCGCCGCCGGCTCGACGCCCTGCTGGAGCAGGCGCGGGCGGAGGGACGGGCCGCCGCCGGGCTGGAGCACCGCAGGGCGGAGCGGTCGGCACGGGACGTCCTCGCCCGTCGAGCCGTGCGGGTGCCCGCCGTGCTCGCGGCGGCGATGCTCGTGCTGCTCACCCCGCTCGCGGCCTCGGCGGCCCCGCCCGCCGAGGACACCGACGGAGTGGGCGTCACCGTCACGATCACCGAACGGGAGGACCTGCCGCCCGCCGCCCCCGATGATCCCGACGAGCCCGACGGCGGCGGGCCGGGCCCAGAGGCTCCGCACGACGCCGATACCGGAGTCGATCCCGACGCCCCGGCACACCTGCCGCGCACCGGGATCGACCTCCCCGCGATGCTCACCCTGGCCGCGACCGGCCTGCTGCTGTGCGCAGCCGGAGCGATCCTCCGAATCCGCACCGCCGCCTCACCCCATCCCGTGCCACGGACGACGGACCGTGGCGACGTCGAACCAGAAAGTCGATGACGACATGACGACGACCCTGCCCCCGACCCCGACCCTGACCACCGCACCGGCCACCACGACCTCGACCACGACGACCACCCGGGCCGCCCGGCTCGGGCGCCTGCTCCGAGGCGCGACCGCCGCCACCGGGGCCGCCCTGATCGCCGCCGCCCTGACCCCGCTGGGCTCCGCACCCGCGATCGCCGACGGCGATCCACCCCCACCGATCGCCAGCTTCGACTTCGACGACGCCCCGACCGACGGCCGCTTCACCTCCGGGGCCGCCGTCGCCACCGTGCAGGGCACGGCCGAGCTCGTGCCGGGGAAGGACGGGCAGGGCACCGCCGCCGCCCTCGGTGAGGAGTTCTGGCTGGACGTCACCGCTGCCGACGGCGGATCCCTCCTGCAGGGCCACGACCAGCTGACGATCTCGTACGACTCCCGACCGGCGACCTCCGGGAACGTCGGCTGGACCGTGTACGCCGCCGCCTCGGACGCACCCCCGACCGGCGGCGAGGAACGCTACATCGGGATCCTCGACACCGCATCGGGCCTCACCGTCGAGCGCTACCACAACAGCGGTGTCCGCGACACCACGGGCAACCTCTCCACGAGCGGACTCGCCGCCGAGTGGCGCCATGTCGACGTGGTGCTCGATGGCACCACGGCCAAGCTCTACATCGATCAGCAGCTGGTCGACGTCGCCACCGAAGGCCCCACGCCGGACGAGGTGCTCGGCGACGACGGGATCCTGCAGCTGGGCAAGGCCAACTGGGGAAGCGGAGAGTACTTCACCGGACTCCTCGACAACCTCACGATTTACCCCGCAGCGCTCACGTCGGTGCAGTTGGGCCTGCCGGCACCGGAGACGGTGGTGATCACCGGCAGTGCGGTCGTCGGCGAGGGCGCACAGGTCTGGCAGGGCGAGCATGCCGAGCTCACCGCGACCGTCGGCCCCGACGGTGCTGAGGGCAGCGTGACCTGGTCAAGCGCCGATCCGGAGATCGCGACGGTCGACGGCGGGAACGTCACGGGCCTCATGCCGGGCATCACCACGATCACCGCGACGGCTGACGCCGATCCGTCCGTGAGCGCAGAGATCACCGTGACCGTGCTCGAGATCACCGACGAGAGCACCGTCGAACGCGACGCCGCAGCGCTGGCCATCGAGAACGCCGAGGACATGCGGCACAACTTCTCCCTGCCGACCGTGGGCCCCCACGGCGCGACCATCTCCTGGCGCATCCTCGCCGGCGCAGAGCACGCCTCCCTCGAGGACGGCGTGAACGACTCCAGCCTCACCGCACGCGTCCAGCGCCCCGCCAGCGCGGACGATGCCGCGGAGATCCGCCTCGAAGCGACGATCAGCGCGGGGCAGAGCACGGCGACACGCGAGTTCACCGTGACGGTGCAGCCGATGCCCGCTGGCAGCGGCGAGGACGAGGCCTACATCTGGGCGTTCTTCACCGGTGAGGGAGTGGGCGGGGAGAAGATCAGCCTCGCCGCGTCCCGCGGCAACGATGCGCTCGACTGGAACACCCTCAACGACGGCGAGCCGCTCTTCACGTCTGAACACGGCGAAGAGGGGCTGCGCGACCCGTTCATCCTGCGCTCACCCGATGGCGACACCTTCTACCTGATCGCCACCGACCTGAAGATCGACGGCCGCGCCAGCGGATTCACCGGCGCGCAGATGAACGGCTCGCTCGCTGTGGAGGTCTGGGAGTCCACCGATCTCATCAACTGGTCCGAGCAGCGGCACGTCGAGGTCAGCTCCGAGTACGCGGGCAACACCTGGGCCCCGGAGGCGTATTGGGACGAGACGCGCGAGACCTTCGTCATGTACTGGGCGTCGAACCTCTACGAGACCCAGGACCCCGGTGATCGCACCACACCGAACTACAACCGGATGATGTACGCGACCACGGATGACTTCATCACCTTCTCCGAGCCGCAGGTGTGGATCGACGTGGACCGCCGCGGCCAGGCCGGGGCCGGCTCGATCGACGTCACGGTCACGGAGCACGAGGGCGACTACTACCGCATCTACAAGGACGAGAAGTCCATGACGCTGCGCCAGGAGCGCTCCACCGACCTGCTCGCGACGGTCGAGGGCAGCTACCCCGGCACGACGGGAGCGGACGATGAATGGGTCGAGCTCGGCACCGACCTGGGGGCCGGCCAGCCCAACGGGTACGGCGGCACGTTCACCCAGAGCGAAGGGCCCTCGCTGTTCCCCGCGAACGAGGGCGACGAGAACGGCTACGAGTACTACCTGTTCGCCGACCAGCCGAATTACCACGGCGGCCCCAACCACTACGTGCCCATGGCGACCGATGACATCACCGATGCCTCCTCCTGGGAGGTGATCGGTGAGCAGATGCCCCAGGACCGCTTCCCGCAGAACGTCGACGGCGGCATGCCCCGCCACGGCACGATCGTCCCCGTCACCCGAGAGCAGTACCAGGGAGTGCTCGAGGCCTACGCACCGCAGCTCGCCGTGCGCTCGGTCGCGGCGATGAACGTGACCACCACGGTGGGCACTGCCCCGACCCTGCCCGAGACCGCCGAGCTGGAGAAGGCGGACGGATCGGTCGAGGACGCCGCCGTGGAGTGGGACGAGGTCCCCTCGGAGTCCTATGCCGCAGCTGGGACGTTCCTGGTCGCCGGAGTGGCCCAGGACGACTCCCGTCAGCCTGTCGAGGTGCTGGTCACCGTCGGCGACGGAACGGACGAGGGCGACCTCGCGATCGACGCCACCACACGGTGCGTCGCCGGCAGGACCGTGCTGGTCACCACCGTCTCGCACACCGGTGCCGAGCAGGTCACGGCCACCGTCTCCACGCCGTACGGGGACCGGGAGATCACCGTCGGTGCGGAGAGCCGCACCTCGCACTCCTTCTCGACCAGACGAGCCGCGCTCCCCAGCGGGGAGGTGACGATCGAGAGTGGTGGCGTCGTGACGACCGCGACGTTCCCGGCCACCAGCTGCGGCTGACGCAGCCCTTCCGGTCAGGGGCCGCCAGCGGCCCCTGACCGGCCCATCCACAGGACTCAGGACACCGGACAGAGGTACGAAGGAGTGCGCACGTCATGACTCGAGGAACAAGGGCCACACGCCATCCTGGCTCGCCACCGCGACGCCGCCGCCTGCTGGGCGCAGCGACCGTCGCAGCCACCGTCACCGCCCTGCTCCTGCCTCTGGGTGGCGTGGCACAGGCCGAGCCCGCAGCAGGGCTGCTGGTCGATTACACGTTCACCCAGACTTCCGGTGCCACGGTGCCCGACGCCGCCGGAGGTGAGCCCGCCACCGTGCAGAACGCCGACGACGACCAGTGGACCGGCACCTCGCTGCGCCTGACCGGAGGCAGCAAGAACGGGGACGGCAACTGGGTCCGGTTGCCCGATGACCTGCTCAGCGAGGCGAACTCCGCCACCGTCACCACCGAGGTGAAGCTCGACGAGCAGATGAAGCAGGACTACAACTTCCTGTGGAACATCGGCGCGGAAGGCGACACCGACAACTACTTCTTCACCTCGGTGCGGGACACCGCCCGTACCGCGATCACCACGAACTCGAACTCCGGAGAGAGGAGCGCCCACGCCGAGGAGGACCTCGACGCCGACCGCTGGTACTCCCTGACCAGCGTGCTCGACGGAGAAGCCGGAACCCTGTCCTTCTACGTCGACGGCGAACTGGCCGGCGTCACCGAGACCCAGCTCGTCCCCTCCTCGATCACGGACCAGTCGATGAACACCATCGGCCGCGCCCCCTGGCCCGACCCGCTCTTCGCCGGTGAGGTCTCCGCGTTCCGCGTCCACGACCGGGCGCTGACCGCGCAGGAGGTCGCCCAGGCCAGCGCCGAGGACGCCGAGATCAACCGCGCGCAGATCCAGGCTCAGGCGCAAGCGCTGCTCGACGGCCTGGACTCTCCCCCGGAGAGCATCGACGGCGACTACATCCCCCTCCCCACCGCCGGCGGAGCGGTCTCCTGGTCGAGCAGCCACCCGGACGTGATCGCCGAGGACGGCCGCATCACCCAGCCCGACCAGGACGGCGACCCGATCCCCGTCACCCTCACCGCCACGGCGACCATCCGTGGGATCTCCGTGACCACGGAGCACACCGTGCAGGTGATGCCCTCCAGCGCCACGCTCGAGGAGCGCGCCGAGGCTGCGGCCGCCCAGTACGTGGTGCCCACGCACCTCGCCGACGGCACCGCGATCCCCGACGCTCCGCCGGGAGTGATCGCGACCCCGGTCGACGCCGATGGCGCCACCCTCTCCGGCCGCACGCTGCACCACGACGACGAGGAGTCCACCACGGTGGCCCTCACGGTCGAGATCGCCCGCGAGAGCGCCCCCGAGGTGACGGTGACGAAGACCTTCGAGGTCACACTGCTGCCGCAGGACGAGGCCGCCGAACTCGCCGCCTACCACCGCACTCCCACCTCGGAGCAGGAGGCGAACAACGCCGACGTGGCGTACAGCATGCACCTCGCGCTCGCCGAGGAGGAGCAGTGGGAGCCGCTGAACGAGAACTACGGCATCTTCTTCCCCAAGACCTCCGCTCCGATCCCTGCGCTGGGGCCCTCCCACGCCCTCATGCGCAGCCTGAAGGACCCCGCGGTGTTCACGATGCCCGACGGCGGGTACGCGGTGGTGGCCACCCGTATCGCACGCGGCGGCGGCCCCGACGGCACCGAGACGAACTCGGTCCTCCTGGCGACCTCCGCCGACCTGCGCAGCTACGAGGAGATCGGCCTCCTGGAACTCGACGAAGCGGGCGGCGTGAACCGTCCCACCGCCATCTACGACACGGCCGATGACGTGTTCCGCGTGTCCTGGACCACGGACAGCGGTGCACTGCGCCATCAGACGTTCGACGACCTCGTCGCAGCTGTCCAGCACGGTGACCAGGGGAGCGCTGCCACGGGGGCGGTCACCGGCACCGTCCTCGGCGAGGACACGGGGATCGAGGACTACGCCCACGGCGTCGAACTGACGATCCCGCAGGCCGATGCCGACGCGCTCGTCCAGCGCTTCGGTCGCATCCACAACACCGGCCACACGGCGCTCTCGGACGTGTCCGTCCCCGTGGACGGACAGATCGACACCGCGGATCTCCCCTCCTCCGTCGACCTCGAGTACTCCGACGGGTCGCAGCGCACGATGCCGCTGAACGAGTGGGACCTGAGCGCGGTCGACACGACCACCCCCGGCCGGTACACGATCGAGACGACGATCAAGCGCACCGACTATCCGACGCCCTTCGCCGACGAGCGGGCCGATCCCTCGGCCTACAAGTATGAGCACGACGGGCGGACCACCTATCTGATGATCGCCACGAATGACCCGAACCTGGACAACGTCCACCAGCAGGGAGCGGCGTTCATGCCGCTGCGCTCCGCCGAGACGCTCGCCGGGCTCGCCGACGACGCGGATCCCGTCGAGGCGCACCTGCTGGAGCGCGGGGACGTCGACGCCCACGGGGCCACCATGACAGGCTGCTTCTGGGCTCCGGAGCTGCACGACATCAACGGTCGCCTCTCCATCCTGTTCATGCCCTGCTACGGCGACTCACCGGACTACATGAGCGGGCGGGCCTCGATCATGCAGCTCGAGCAGGACGCCCAGGGGAACGACCTCGACCCGATGGACCCCGACAACTGGACCACCCCCACCCATGTCACCCGGGCCGACGGATCTCCGCTGAACGCGGTGAACGGGATCTCGCTGGACATGACGTTCTTCGAAGACGCCGAGGGCCAGGCCTACTACGCCTGGCAGCAGGTCTGCGTGACCTGGATCGCGAAGGTCGACCCGGCCGATCCGCTCCGACTCACGAGCGAGCCCGTGCGGATCATCGAACCGGAGTACGCGTGGGACAACACCTGCGCAGAAGGACCCAACGTCCACACCCGG
Source organism: Candidatus Brachybacterium merdigallinarum (assembly GCA_019115335.1). Taxonomy (GTDB): domain Bacteria; phylum Actinomycetota; class Actinomycetes; order Actinomycetales; family Dermabacteraceae; genus Brachybacterium; species Brachybacterium merdigallinarum. Next base: position 4,897 of record DXDT01000235.1, on the reverse strand, counting down.
GACGGCACGCTCCACATGCTCTACTCGGGCTCGAGCGTGGGCAACACCTACACGACCGGCCTCGCTACCGCTCCCGCCAGCGGCGCCGACCTCACGGATCCCGAGTCCTGGCAGAAGCTCAACTACCCCCTGCAGAAGTCGGGCCTGTTCGACGGCGAATGGCAGCTGGGCACCGGTCATGGCATGTGGTCCGAGGACGAGGACGGCAACCTCGTCTACGTCTTCCACGCCCGGACCGACCACCGAGGCCTGACCGGGCGCGACATGTTCGTACGGCGGGTGCACTTCGATGCGGAGGGCATGCCGGTGCTGGACATGGAACCCGATGAGGAGGTCGCCACCGAGGCGGTCTCGCTCACGGTGGAGGTGACCGATGCGGCACCCCTCCGCCTCGACACCGCCACCCGCTGCGTCGCCGGCAAGGTCGTGCTCGCGACCACGATCACCAATGGGGGCGATGACTCGGTGACCGCCACGGTCACCACACCGTTCGGCAGCCGAGAGGCAGTGACCGTCGGCAGCGGGAGATCCGCGACGCAGACGTTCTCGACCCGACGGACCGAGATCGACGCGGGGGCTGCCGTCCTCACGGTCGACGAGGAGGGGCTGACGGCCCCGTACGCGGCGGCGTCCTGCTCCTGAGCACAGCGTCCCGCTCGTGAGCACAGCGGGCTGCGCGGTGAACATCCCCGCGCAGCCCGCCTCCCGATCGCCTGATCCACACCCACCCCAGGAGGGCCCCACCATGACCGCACGACCCCGCTCCGGCGAGCAGCCGAGCACCCGACGATCCGGAACACGCCTGCTGCGAGCAGCCCTGGCCTGTGCCCTCGCCCTGCCCACGGGGTTCCTGGGCATCTCTGCGGCAGGTGCTCTCGAGGTGCCGCAGCCCACGGCGCACTACGACATGTCGCACCAGGGGGAGACCCTCCTGGACGTCTCCGGGAACGAACGCCACGCCACCCTGACCGGCGCCGAGGAGACGAGCTTCGTGGACGTCGCGGGGGACGACGTGATGCGCTTCCGGAACGACGCCTACGCCTCCCTGCCCCATGGGCTGGTCACCGCGGAGGACAACGAGTTCACCGTCGAGTTCACCGTCTCCGCGCGGACCGCGGCGAACCAGTTCGGATGGGTGATCGGGGACGGCGTCGGCCCCTGGAACACCACCGAGCTCGGCAACCACCTCTTCGTCAGCCCGGTCAGCAGCCAGAGCGGCTATCAGGGCCAAGTGCTCTCGGGCATCCGGGTGAAGACCGACGGCGGCAACGGCGAGCAGCGTCTGCCCGCCGGCGGCGGCATCGGCGACGGCGTCGCCACGATCACGCTCGTGGGCGAGGAGGACCGACTGACCCTCCACATCGACGGCGAGGAGGCCTCCTCGACCACCCACGAGCACCAGCTCGCCGACATCGTGCCCACAGGTGACGTGCTCGGCTACCTCGGCCGGTCCCTGTACACCGGCGACCAGCTGCTGAATGCCGATGTCACCGACGTGAAGTTCTGGGACGAGGCCCTCACGTCAGCCCAGCTGCAGGCATCCCAGCCGACACCGGAGGAGAAGGCCGCGACGGGTGAGGGCCTGCTGCGGCTCGACATCGAACAGATCGTGCTCGGCCAGAACCCCGGATTCGACCGTGTCACCACGGCCCTGCGACTGCCTGAGCGCCTCAACGGCATCGACCTGACCTGGACGACCTCCGACGAGTCCGTCATCGCGCTCGACGGCACGGTCTCACGGGAGCTGGCGGCGGACGCCGACGTCCGACTGACCGCCCGTACCAGCACCGGGACGACCCTGAGCTTCGACGTCACCGTTCTCGCACCGTCCCTGCTGGATGACCTCGATGCGATCGAGCTGCAGGAGCGGACCACCGAGAACCTCCCCCTGGTGGTGACCGGCTCGATCGAAGGAGCAGACATCGTCTGGGAATCCTCCGCTCCGGAGACGATCACCCCGACCGACCCGGAGTACTCCGCCCCCGAGATCGGCATGGCCGACCCCTACGCCGGCGGAGGAATCGTGACGAGGCCGGAGTACGGCGCCGGGGATGTGGACGTCACCCTCACCGCGACGGTGACCTTGGCCGGACGGACCGAGACCCGTGACTACACCGTGACGGTGGCAGAGCAGGGGCGCCCCGCCCCCGATGCGGGGTATGCCGCCGCGTACTTCCGCTCCGACGGGGACGAGCGCATCTACGGCGCCGCGACCACCGGGAACGACTTCTTCTCCTTCGAAGAGGTCAACGACGGACAGCCGGTCGTCGACAACGCGGCCGACACCACCGGTCATCGGGACCCGTACATCCTGCGTTCCCACGACGGCGACAAGTACTACATGATCGCGACCGATCTGTGCATCGGCTGCGGCACCGGATGGGGAGAGGCGCAGAGCAACGGCAGCCTGAAGGTGAACGTCTGGGAGTCCACCGACTTGGTCACCTGGGAGCGCACCAACGGCGAAGGCGGCGGCGCGATCCCCGTGAACCAGCCCGAGGCGGGCATGACCTGGGCCCCTGAAGCGCACTGGGACGAGCAGCTGCAGTCGTACGTGCTGTTCTTCGCCTCCCGGCTGTACGACGACGTGGAACACACCACCGGCGACCTGCATGCCCGGATGTTCGCCGTGGTCACTCGTGACTTCGTCACGTTCAGCTCGCCGCCCGAGACATGGCAGGACACGGGGTATCCGCGCATCGACTCGACGGTGCAGAAGATCGGGGACCACTACTACCGGTTCACGAAGAACGAGGACGGCGGCCCCGCCGACGGTCTCGAGCGGGGCAAGGACATCTTCCTCGAACGCTCCGAGGTGCTGACGGCGCCGACCACCGCGTCGGACTGGGACGCTGACCCCGCGACGAGCTGGCAGCTCGTCGACACCGCGATGACCACCCCCGTCACCGGCCACCACGGGGAAGGGCCGCAGATCGCCAAGCTCAACGAGGGCGACCCGAACAACACGGCGGACGATGACGGCTACGTGTTCCTCGTGGACAACTACAGCGCCGGCGGGTACCGCGCCTTCGTCACTACCGGTGCCGACATCACCTCCAGCGAGCGCGACGACCGTCTCTCCCAGCGAGACGGGTGGGAGCCGCGGACCGACGGGCTGCCCGACAGTCCGCGCCACGGCTCCTTCGTCAGCGTCTCGCAACAGGTCCTCGATGCGATGCACGACTGGCGCGCCGTGGAGGCGGTGCCCTCGGAGACGGTGCTCTCCGCCGACGGCCGGAGCGTCACCGTCGAGGTGATCGCACAGGACGGAGGCGATGTCGCCGGTGCCGTGACCCTCACCGGGGACGGATGGAGCACGGAGGCGGAGCTGTCCGGCGGGAAGGCCGTCGTGGAGGTGCCGGGGACCGTGGATGAGATCACGGCCAACTATGAGGGCTATGACGACGGACTGGTCGCCCCCTCTCGGTCCGAGGCGCTGGTGCTCGAGGAGACGGACCAGGTCGACGTGTCGACGGCGACCCGCTGCGTGGCAGGGAAGGTCGTGCTCGCCGTCACCACCACCAACCCCGGGGATGCACCCCTCACCCTCTCGATCGTCACGGACTTCGGGAAGCGCGAGGACATCACGCTGCAGCCAGGGCGATCCAGCACCGCCGCCTTCTCGACCCGGGCACGAGAGATCCCCGCCGGGGACGTGACAGTCAATGCCGAGAGCAACCCGAACACAGCCTCGTATCCGTCCCAGCGTTGTGGGTGAACGGTGTGGTCCACTTCGGTGGGGGAGGTGCACGCCTGCGATGGCCTGGCCCTGCAGGGCCTCAACGGCGCCGGCGCAGCATCAGCACGGCGGCCGTCGCGACCACGGCCAGAGCGAGCAGCAGACCACCCAGCAGCGCCGCCACCGCACCGATGACCAGGCCCGTGTCGACCCGGTCGCCACGGTCTCCGAAGGCCGGCCCTCCGTCGTCCGGCTTCGCGGTGGTGGGTCCCTCATCGGGCCCCGGGTCGGGGACGGGCTGGTCGGAGAGGTCAGCGGGCTCGCCCAGCAGAGCGGTCAGACGCTCCTCGTCGTCCTCCCCACCGTCCTCGGGCAGTGCGCACCAGGTGGTCGAGTACTCCCCGTCCGCCCCGGAGGCCCACACCGTCAGCTGGGTGTCGTCCTCGAGGCGGCCCAGCCCGCAGGAGGCGGTGACCGAATGGGTGGTGAAGCGGATGGTGCGGGACTCCTCGCCCTTCCACACCGTCTCGACCACGGCGCGGTAGGTGATGTCGCCGGAGTCGTCGGAGATCTCGTGCTGGATGGTGATCTCGGCGACCAGATCGGCGTCGTCCGCCGCCTCCTCGAAGCTAAGCGGCATGCAGTCGCAGGCATGGGCGAAAGGGGCTGCGACCAGGCCCAGCAGGAGGAACCCCACCAGGGCGACGAGCGCGGTCCAGCCTCGGCGCAGGGCAGTGGCAGGCATCACGGCATGATCGTAGCGCGGCAGCGGTGACGAAGCGCGCGCCTCTCGCCGCGACCCTGTCGAGATGCTGTCGCTCTCCAGCCGGTGCGGGCTACGCTCGAGACCCCAGCCCCTTTGGGAAGGAGCTCCCGTGCGTCGCAGCATCGTCAACGACCCCGAGAACCTGGTGCCCGAAGCCCTGGAAGGGCTCGTGCTCAGCCATCCCCTGCAGCTCGAGCTCCACGAGGAGCACCGCTTCATCACCCGCCGGGAGCCGGCCACGGGCAAGGTGGGTCTCGTCTCCGGCGGCGGTTCCGGCCACGAGCCGCTGCATGCCGGGTTCGTCGGGACGGGGATGCTGGACGTCGCCGTGGCCGGTGCCGTGTTCGCCAGCCCCACCGCGCTGCAGGTGCTCGAGGCGACCAGGGCCACGCATTCGGGCCGCGGCGTGGTCCAGATCGTCAAGAACTACACCGGCGACGTGCTGAACTTCC
>DXDT01000234.1 GCA_019115335.1 Candidatus Brachybacterium merdigallinarum | reverse complement strand
GGCCGATCAGACCGTCCAGGATCGCGCGCTTGGCGGTCTGCACACCGGCACCCAGCACGGTGTCGGGCGCGCAGCCCACCCGCAGCCCGGCGGCGTCGGCCTCGCGCAGCAGCGCGGAGGTGGACTCGCGGTCCAGGCCCAGCGGCTTCTCGGTCCACACGTGCTTGCCCGCCGCGATCGCCTGCGAGGAGATCTCGGCGTGCACGGCAGGGATGGTCAGGTTCACGACGACCTGCACGTCCGGGTGATCCAGGACGTCCTGCGCGGTGCCGGAGGCGGGCACGCCGTACTTCTCCGCCTGGGCGGCGGCGCGCTCGGTGTCCAGGTCACCGAGGATCAGCACCTTCACGTCCGGGAAGGAGGTGAGGTTGGTGAGGTACTGGTCCGAGATGACGCCGGCGCCGATGAAGCCGACGCCCACGGGGCCGGTGAAAGGGGTGCTCATGCTGCGAGTCCTCCGTCGATCAGGAAGCGGTAGCTGTTCTCGATGTCGGCGAACACGTCGCCGGGGGCGTTGTCGTACTCGATGACGGCGTACTTGACGTTCGTCGCGGCCTGCATCGCCTCGACCGTGGGGACCTCGCCCTCGCCGGCGTGGCGCTGGTCCAGGCTCGAGGAGTCGAACTTCGGGGCATCGGGATCGAAGGGGTTGCTGGGCGGCTTGATGCCGTCCTTGACGTGGATCGCGGCGAGCCGGTCGCCGATCTCCGTCACCAGCGCCACCACGTCCTGGCCACCCACCAGGGCCCAGTACAGATCCAGCTCGATCTGCACCGAATCGTCGGCGAGCTGCAGGAACCGCTGGTAGGCGGTCTGCCCGTCGAAGCTCGCGAGGAACTCCTGGGCGTGGTTGTGGTAGCCGACGGTGAGGCCGAACTCCTTCGCCTTCTCGGAGGCGGCGTTGAGGCGCTCGGCGATGTCCTTGACGCCATCCTCGGTGAGCCAGCGCTCGGTGGGGACCATCGGGTCGATCACGGTCTTCATCCCGATCTCCGCGGCGGCCTCGAACACGACCTCGTTGGCGGGGGTGGGGATGGAGCCGTCCGGGGTCCACAGCTCGTCCGAGAGCAGCGGGGCGTGACCGGTGGGGGAGGCCAGGCCGGAGGCGTCCAGCGCGGCGCGGATCTCCTTCGGGCGGCGCACGAAGTCGAACGCCTCGACGTTCTTCAGGCCGATCGTCGCGAGCTTGTCGAGGGAGCCGTTCATGTCGGCGGAGAACTCCGAGGCCAGCGTGTACAGCTGGACGGAGGCGAGGGGCAATGCCACGGGGTGCCTGCTTTCGTACGTCGTCGTCAACGGTGCGGATCGCAACGCCGGGCTGCGCGGCGGTGCGTGACGCCCAGCATAACAGCGGATCCCACCAGTTGGAGGTTTTGGGGTGTGCGAACGGCCGGCGATGGGTACATTGGCCGCATGAGCACCGAGGACGCCGCCGCCCCCGCAGGGGATCCCGCCGTCTCAGCCGAGGCAGCCCCCCCGGCGGAGGCCGCCGCGCCCGCCGAGGAGCCCGCTGCCCCGGCGGAGGCCGCCGCGCCCGCTGAGGAGCCCGCTGTCGCTGACGAGGCGGGTGCCGCGGCGGAACCCGTCGCCCCGGAGGAGGCCGCATCTCCCGTGGAGGCCGCGGGGTCGGCCCCGGCGGGCGGCACCGGGGTGCGCCGCATCGGTCGAGCCGGCTCCTACTCCAAGGGCATCGCCCGGCGCCAGGAGATCCTCGACCGCGCCATCGGCGTGTTCCGCGAGCGCGGGGCCGACGGCACCTCCCTGCGCCGCATCGCCGGCGCCATCGGCGTCTCCCACGGCGCGCTGCTGCACTACTTCTCCTCCCGCGAGGAGCTGCTGGTCGCCGTCTACGAGCACGCCGAGCACCGCCGCGACCTGGACAAGGAGGATGAGGGCCGCGAGCGCGCGGTGGACGTGATGGCCAATGCGGCGCTGGCGAACCTCGAGGTGCCCGGCCTGGTCCAGCTCTACTCCACGCTGGTCGCGACGTCGCTCGAGGCCGAGGCCGGACCCGCCACCGAATACTTCACCGCCCGCTTTGAGCGGGTGCGCGGAGACCTCGAGCAGCGCCTGCGCGAGGACCAGGCCTCCGGGCTCGTGCGCGCCGACGTCGACCCGGCCCGCACCGCCGCCCTGATCGTCGCCGCGAGCGACGGCCTGCAGATCCAATGGCTGCTGGAGCCGACGATCGAGCTGCAGGAGACCCTCGAGACCTTCGCGGTGCTGCTGGCGCCGTGAGGGTGGCTCGTCGGGCGGAGCGCACGCCGCTCGCGCGGAGCGCACACGTCTCGTCCCGTGTAGACGATTTGTCTACACTGGGGTGATGGCTGCCTCCGAGACCACCACCGTCCGCGTCCGTCGCCCTGATTCCGAGCGCCTCCAGGTGCTCGCCGCAGCGCGCGGCACGTCGGTCATCGATGTCGTGCACATCGCGATCGACGCTCTCGAGAAGCAGGAGTTCCTGCAGGGCCTGACCGCCGACTATGCGCGGTTGAAGGACGATCCTGAGCAGTGGGAGCGCTATGTGGCAGAGCGGCAGGAGTGGGACTCGCTGGCATGATCTGGCGCGGAGAGGTCCACGACGTCGACCTCGGGCAGCCGGTCGGTCATGAGCCGGCGTTCCGGCGGCCGGCCGTGGTGGTCTCGGTCGACATCCTGAACAACGGCCCTGGTGGCCTGGTCACGGTCGTGCCGGTCACCTCCGCCGCGTACGGCCTGCGCAGCCACGTCGAGCTCGAGCCGGGAGGCACCGGACTGGGACACATCTCCCACGCCCGCTGCGATCAGCTCCGCACCATCTCGACCGCCCGTCTGGTGGCGCGCCGGGGCATGGTGGGTCCGGCGGAGCTGAACGAGATCGATCGCGCTCTGCGCTTCGTGCTCGACCTCTGAGCGGCGGCCTGCGAGGGCGCGCCGAGGTGTGAGCGCTGGGCGCTCGGCCTCGCGCGGTGATGACATGCTGGCAGGAGCCGTCGGCGGTGCCGGGCTGAGGAGGAAGTGACCCGAGGATGACGAACGAGACACCTGCGACCAGCGGATGCGGCTGCGGATGCGGCACCCCGAGCCGGGGGCAGCTGCTCCCGGACCTCACCGCCCCAGGAGCGCGTGCGACCCCTGCCCCCGGTGCAGGCCGCCACCCGATCGAGCAGATCACCGTCCCCGCCGGCACCTTCACGATGGGGGATTCCTCCGGTGACAAGAATCGCGCCGACGGGGAGACGCCCCGGCACGAGGTCGCGATCAGCGCCTTCGACATCGACGCCACCACCGTCACGAACGACGCCTTCACCCGCTTCGTCGAGGAGTCCGGCTACGTCACCGAGGCGGAGAGCTTCGGGTTCTCCGCGGTCTTCCACCTCGCGATCGACGCACCGGAGACGGACATCATGGGGCCCGCCGACGGCACCCCGTGGTGGGCGGGCGTCAAGGGCGCGGACTGGCGCCACCCGGGCGGCCGGAACTCCGACCTCGAGGGCCGCGGCGACCACCCCGTCGTGCACATCTCCTGGAACGACGCGGTGGCCTACTGCGACTGGGCCGGCCGGCGCCTGCCCACCGAGGCCGAGTGGGAGTACGCCGCCCGCGGCGGGATCGACAGCGCGAAGTACCCCTGGGGCGATCAGGAGGTGGACGACGGCGGCTGGCGGGCCAACATCTTCCAGGGAGAGTTCCCGCGCCGGAACACCATCGAGGACGGCTACCTCACCACCGCGCCCGTTCGATCCTTCGAGCCCAACGGGTACGGGCTGTGGCAGATGGTCGGCAATGTGTGGGAGTGGTGCGAGGACTGGTTCCACCCGGCCACCTACCGGCGCGGCACCACCGCCGAGAAGCGAACCCTGGTCACCGACCCCGTCGGCCCCGAGGACGGGCAGAGTCGCGTGATGCGGGGCGGCAGCTATCTGTGCCACCTCTCCTACTGCAACCGTTACCGCAACTCGGCCCGCTCGCAGAACACCCCCGACTCCTCGATGGGCAACGGCGGGTTCCGCACCGTCGCCCGACAGGACACGACGGCGTGAGCACGGATCGGCGCTTCCCGTTCACTCCCGACGTTGCATCGGGACCGGCCGCACCGGTGGGGAGGTCGCCGTGTCGAAGTCACGACTGGCCATCGCCCGCTCGCTGAGGGTGATCAGCGCCAGCACGTCGAGGGAGACCTAGGCGCGCTGGGCGCGGCCGATCGAGATCGGCTCGAGGATCCCGTAGTCGGCGAGCTGCGCCAGCGCATGCTGGGCCACGGTCGTCGTGACGCCGTGCATCCGTGTCACGGTGGACGTGGTGAGCACCGGCGTTCCGGGGAGGGCATCGAAGATCGCCGACAGCGCCGAGTCACGACGCGTGGCCCGCACCCGCCCCTCGCGGTGGCGGGCCTCGGCGATGATCCGTGACCAGTCCTCGCGGAGCTCGCCGAGCCTGCGCTCGAGATCCGCTGCCTGCACCGCCGCGATGCGGACGGCGCAAGCGAACGTGCTGATCCAGCTCTCGTATGCCGCGAAGACGTGGGGAGCTTCGGGCTCGCCCTCGACCCGGAAGGCCTCGAGGCCGGCGATGTACTCGTCCTGCAGCGTGGCGAGCACCAGGCTCACCGGCAGGATCCCTAAAGTGGTCGGACCCGCTCGATGATCCAAGGATCATTCTTAAAGTTGGATGGCGGGGTCCTGGAGGGCACCTTACGCACTATCCAGGGCTGCTCCGCCGGCGCAGTCCCTGCGGCGTCCGCTCTCACTGGAGACCATGATCAGACGCCTCAGAAGGCATGTTCGTCCTCGTCGCCGATGCCGTCCCAGCCGTCGGCCCGGCCTGGGCGTCCTCGGCCCCCGCGCCGTAGGCTCAGCATCGTGCACCGGTTGCTGACCAGTGCTTCCTCGCCGTCACGCGCCCGTTACCGAAGAAGGTCGAGTCCCACGTCCACGCCAGCTCTGCGCCGCTTCGGCCCCCTGCGCGACGAGCACTCCCGCCCCTACCTGGTCACGGCCGGCCTGTCGATGATGGGCGACAACATCGAGCACGTCATCACCTACTGGGTGCTGTGGCAGGTGTTCGAATCGCCGTGGCTGGTCGGGTTCCAGGTCATCTCCCACTGGTTGCCGTTCCTGCTGCTCTCGGTCCCCTTCGGGGAGCTGGCCGAGCGCTTCGACTGCCGACGCATCATCCAGACCGCCCAGGGCCTGTTCGCGTTCGTGTCCCTGGCCTGGGGCGTGCTGTTCCTGACCGGCACTCTGGAGATGTGGAGCGCCTGCGTGCTGCTGGTGCTGCACGGCTGTGCGGGTGCCCTGTGGGGCCCGGCCGAGCAGCTGATGCTCCACGACTTCGCCGAGCCCCGCGAGCTGCCCAGCGCCGTGCGGCTGAACGCCACCTTCAAGTCCCTGGGGGTGCTGGCCGGACCGGTCGTCGGCTCCGCGCTGATGCTGCTGCTCGGACCGACCGGCGGGATCTTCGCCAACATCCTGTTCTACCTGCCGATGACCGTGCTGATGCTGCGCACACCCTTCACCGGGCACGTGCGCTCCGGCATCGTGCGTCGCGAGAAGGTCTCCGTGCTCGACACCGCGCGAGTGCTGCGCACCGTGGGCGGGGACAAGGTGCTGGTGGCGATGATCGTGCTGGCCGGGCTGATCGCGGTGTGCGTCGGCTCCTCCCTGCAGGTCTCGATGCCGACCTTCGCCACCGCCCTCGGCGCCGGGGGAGAGGGTGACCTGGGGTATGGCCTGCTGCTGTTCGCCAACGGGATCGGCGGGGTGCTGGGCGGATTCCTGCTCGAGGCCACCGGGGTGATCCGGCCCAACACCCGCGCCGCCATCGTCTCCGCCGTGCTGTTCGGGCTGACCACCCTCGTCGTCGCCACCACCGGAAGCTTCGCCCTCGCCCTGACCGCCCTGGTGATCGGCGGGGTCGCGAACCTGGCCGCCACCTCGATCGGCCAGGCCGTGGTGCAGATGCGCGCCCCGGCCGACCAGCGCGGACGCGTGATCGGGGTCTACTCGATGTTCGGCTCCGGCCTGCGCACCGGCAACGGCATCACCCTCGGCGTGCTCGGCTCCCTGCTGGGCGTCGCCGGCGCGGTCGCGGTCGGCGGTCTCGCCCTGGTGGTCGGCGCTCTCGCCATCGCCCTGCTCACCGCCCTCGCCGCCCGCCGCCCCCAGCGCGGCTGATCCACAGCGGGGCGCCCGTCGCCCCGTCGCCCGGCCACTCCGCCGCCTCCCGCAGCCCGGCTGACGGTCAGAGGTTTGCTGCGGTGAGGACCGGTGCGCCGACCGGCATCGGTCCTGGGCGCACCACAGCTCAACAGTGGTGCTCCTCCCCGCGGCCGTCCACCGGGATCCGCACAGTGAACGTGGACCCCACTCTGCGCTGCGAGGTCACGGTGATATCCCCGCCGTGCTGGCGCACGAAGCCCTGAGAGATCGCCAGGCCCAGGCCGGTGCCGGGGATCGCGGCCTGGCGCACGTGCTCGGCGCGGTAGTAGTTCGTGAACAGGTCGGCGCGCTCCTGGTCGGTCATCCCGATCCCGGTGTCCTGGATCCTCACCTCCGCCCAGTCCTTGCCTTCGTCGCTCTCACCGGCCGGGACGCGACGCAGGGACACGGTGACCGTGCCGCCCCGCGGGGTGTACTTGATGGCGTTGGAGAGCAGGTTGTCGATGACCTGTCCCAGCTTCACGGGGTCGGCGAGCACCTCCAGCTGATCCGGCAGCCGGGAGACCACATCCACCCCGCCGCGCTGGGCGTGCACGGCCGCGGAGTCCAGGCTGTACCGGGCCAGGCGGGCCAGGTCCACGTCCTGCACCGTGATCGCGGAGGTGCTCGCACGAGCGTCCAACAGGTTCGTCACCAGGGTCAGCAGGCGCTCGGCATTGCGGACCGAGGTGGTGAGGTAGCGGCCGACCGCGGGATCGCGCTCCGCCTCCAGTGCCAGATCGAGGTAGCCGATGATCGAGGTCAGCGGGGTGCGGAACTCGTGGGTGACCTCGGCGACGAACTGCTCGCGGGCCCGGATCGCCCCGATCAGGTCGGTGACGTTCTGGAAGATCACCACGGTGCCGTCGAACTCGCCGCGCTCATCGACCATCGGTGCCGCGGAGACGGACATGTGCTGCTGGCTGCCGTCGATGCCGATCGCGTAGATCTCGCCGCGGAAGCTCTCGCCCTGCAGCGCCCGCCGCACGGGACGCTCGGCCGGAGGAACCGGCGTGGTGCCATCGGACTCGAACAGATGCAGGTCCGCCTCCGCCCCGTCGTCCATCCCGGACGGCACCCCGATGAAGTGCATGCGGCGCTGCGCCTGGTTCATCAGCACGTCGTGACCGTCCCGGTCCACCACCAGGATCCCCACCTCCGAGGTCTCCACCACCGTGTGCAGCATCCGGTTCTGCGTGGCCGCGTAGTCCAGCGACGCCTGCAGCTCCCCGCTCTGGCGGTCCATGCTGCGGGTGAGCACGCTCGCGGCGATGGCCAGGGCGAGGGTCAGCACCGGCACGATCACCGGCCGGCCGAGGTTCGAGTCCGCCGTGGCGTCCGGGAACGGTGCTCCACCGGTCAGGTAGGGCCACCAGGTCACCGCGGCCGAGCCGAGCACCCCGAGCGTGATGCCCAGTACCGGGCGGATCCCCGACCAGGCCAGCCAGAACACGGGGAAGGCGACCAGCATCGACATGCCGTCCAGCGCGTACCGGGCAGCGGCCCAGAACGGCGCGATGGCCACGAAGTCCGCGAGCGGGATCACCCAGTACGCGATCGGCGGGAACCGCTGCCAGGGCACCGCAGCGGCCGCCACCGTCAGAGCGAGGATCCCCGCCAGACCGCCCAGCAGATGCGGCGAGCCGGTGGCGAGGTGGGGGTCGATCAGCAGCACGGCGAGGGTCACGAGCACCGCGGAGACCGTCAGCGGCAGCTGCGAGAGCAGGATCCGCCACCGCAGGGACAGGTCACCGAAGTGGTGGACCCGGTGACCGTCCCGGGGGACGGCGCGCTGTCCGGTTCGAGGCACGATCACGCACCGTCTCCGTGGGGGACCGGCAGGCGTCCCCCACAGGTGGTCACGATACCGGGGTGCCCCCGGGGTGCCCTCCGGGGCCGCCGCGACCAGCACGAGGGCCGTGGCTGGGAGAGCGCGTGGGCCGCTCAGCCGCGGACGGCGCCGGCGGTGATGCCGGCGACGAACCAGCGCTGCAGCAGCACGTAGGCGAGGATCATCGGGATCGAGGCGATGAGGACGCCCGCGAACAGCACCGGGTAGTTCGTCGTGTACTCGCCCTTGAAGTCCAGCAGCGCCTTGGGGAGCGTGGCCAGCGCCGGATCGGTGGTGAACAGCAGCGGGTACAGCAGGTCGTTCCAGTGCATGACGAACAGGAAGATCGCCACCGCCGCCAACGACGGGGTGGACAGCGGCAGCGCGATCCGCCAGTACAGCTGCCAGGAGCTCGCGCCGTCGATCTCCGCCGCCTCGAACAGCTCCTTGGGCAGGGTGCGGAAGAACCCGGTGAGGATGAAGATCGCGACCGACAGGGTCACGGCGATGTTGATCAGCACCAGCCCCAGCAGGTTGTTCGTCAGCCCCAGCTGCCGGAAGATCACGTACTGGGGGATCATCGCGACCTGCGCCGGGACCGCGAGGCCCAGGCTGAAGAACAGGTACAGGAAGGTGCCCAGCCGCCCCTCGATGCGGGCGATGGAGAACGAGGCCCAGCTGGAGATCAGCAGCGTGGCGGTCACCGAGATCGAGGTGACGATCACGGAGTTGACGAAGCTGGTGCCGAGCCGGCCCCCGGCCAGCAGCTCCGCGAAGTTGTCCAGGCTCGGGCTGGGTGGCAGACCGAAGGGGTCGGCGTACATCTGCTGGCTGGTCTTGAAGGCGGTGAACGCGACCACCACCAGCGGTACCGCGATCAGCAGTGCGTAGATCCCCAGCAGCGCCCCGCGCGGCAGCTCGGCGGCATTGAAGCGGCGCCTCCTGCGACGACGGGGCGGTGCGGACTGCTCGGGCGCGGCGCCGCCGGGGGGAGTGTCGCCCTGGGACGTGCGCACGGAGGTGGCGGGCATCAGTCGACCCTCCCGGAGACGAGGGAGACGGCCTTGCGCTGCAGCAGCGTGATCGCGGCGATGAGGATCATGAAGATCACCGACTGGGCGGCGGCGTAGCCCATCTCGAAGTTGCGGAACGCCGAGTTGTAGATCAGCGTGGCCAGGATGTGGGTGGCGTTGTTGGGGCCGCCCTGGGTGGAGGCCCAGATCAGGTCGAAGGCCTTGAACGACTGGATCGTGGTGTAGGCGACGACGATCACGGTCGCGGGCTGGACCAGCGGGAAGGTGATGAAGCGGAACTTCTGCCAGCGCCCGGCGCCGTCGAGCCCGGCGGCGTCGTAGAGATCCTGCGGGATCTGCTGGAGTCCCGCGATGTACACCACCATCATCTGCCCGGCGTGGAACCAGATCTGCACGATCGCGAGGTAGTAGATCGCCATGTCCTGATCGCCCAGCCAGGGCTGCTGCCAGGAGCCCAGCCCCACGGCGGCCAGCAGACGGTTGGCGAGCCCGAACGTCGGGTCGTAGATGAACGACCAGATGAACGCGACCGAGACCGAGCTCAGCACGGTGGGGAAGAAGAACAGGGCGCGCAGGAAGATCGAGATCCGGGAGCTGCGCAGCAGGGCGATGGCCAGGGCGAGGGAGAGGATCGTCTGCCCGATCACCACCACCAGCATGAATGCGAGCGAGTTGCCCACGGCCTTGGCGAACACCGAGTCGTTGGTGAGCAGGTTCTGGTAATTGGCCGTCCCCACCCAGTCGAAGGTCGCCGAGAGGCCGTCCCAGTCGGTCAGGGAGTACTGGAAGGCCTGCACCACGGGCCACAGCACGAACCACAGGTAGATCACCGCCGCGGGGATCAGGAACGCGATGACGGTGGGATCCAGCCGCCGGCGCAGCCGCATCCCGCGGGCACGGGGCAGCGCGGGGGAGCGTCGTCCGCCCGAGGCCGACGGGACAGACGGGGCCGACGGGACAGACGGGGCCGACGGGCCGGTGCCGGGTGCCCGCGCGTCGGGGATGCTGCTGCCGCCCGGCGTCGGGACGCTCAGAGCTGCTCCTCGACCAGGGCCTGGGCCTCCTCGGCCGCCTGCTCGGGGCTGGTGCCGGTGGCGACCGCGACCA
>DXDT01000233.1 GCA_019115335.1 Candidatus Brachybacterium merdigallinarum | reverse complement strand
GAGCGCATGACCAGCGAGGATCTGCTGGCCATGCTCGCGGGCGGCAGCAGCGTGAGCCTGTTCCACCACTGGGACGGGCGCATCGCCCAGGCCTGGGTGAAGCAGGTGGTGGGCGAGGACGAGGAGCTGCCGGCCAGCTGGCTCGGCGGCACCCGCGCCCGCGAGGCCGTGCATCCGCTGCCCGGGATGCCCGCGGACTTCTGCACCGATCAGAGCGGGCAGCCCGGCCCGCCGCATGAGCGGCTGCCGCACTTCCGGCTCGAGTTCACCCCGAGCAGCGGCGAGGAGATCCAGTCGGAGTACTTCGTCGCCCGCGAGGATCTCGCCGAGGCGCTCGCCGCGGTGAGCGACCTCGGCGAGCAGATCAGGCCCCTGCTGCACGCCTCGGAGATCCGGACCGTCGCCGCGGATGACCTGTGGCTCTCCCCCGCGCACGGCCGCGACAGCGCCTGCGTGCACTTCACCTGGAAGCAGCTCCCGGCACAGGTCGAGCAGATCCTGCCCGAGATCGAGCAGCGCCTGGCGCCCTTCGCGCCCCGCCCCCACTGGGGGAAGGTGTTCACGATGGATCCCGACGCGGTGCGCGCCCAGTACCCGCGCCTGGGAGAGTTCCAGGCACTGCGGGACCGGCTGGATCCGGGGCGCGTCTTCCGCAACGCGTACGTGGATCGCCTGCTCGGGGAGTGATGCGGGGCCCGGTGCCCGCGCAGGAACAGGCCGGGAAGGTCTCGTTCCGGTCACACCGCATGGCGCGGCCGCCCGCCTCTCCCGTGACCTCGCACCCAAGAACGGTGCCACCAGCACACATGTCCTCCGGACTGACATTCCGCCACTCGGAAAGCGCTCTCGGCAACCCGCGGCAACTTTCCGACATTTCGCCGCGCAGGGTCCACATTGGGTGATCTGCAGCACGAGATGTGGACCACACTTCGAGGTTCTGCCCGATGCTCGCGCTGTCCCTGGGCACCGACGACCAACGACGGTCATCGCTTCCGCCGGAAACGCCCAGGACCTGCTGTCGACACTCCTGCTCGAAGGGATCACAGATGCTCTCACGACGCTCCATGCTCTCCGCCACCGGTGCCGCAGGCATCGGGCTGACCGCCGCCGCCTGCGGATCCTCCTCCGGCGACGCCGCCGCAGACGGCCCCGTCGACCTCGAGGGCACCGACCTCTCTGGGGAGATCACGCTGCTCACACCGGACTTCGTGGGCGATGCCCGCCCGGAGCTGGATGCGATGATCGCGCAGTTCACCGACCAGAACCCCGAGGTGTCCGTCACGGTGGACCAGGTCGCGTGGGACAAGCTCAACGAGAAGCTGTCGACCTCGATCGCGGGCGGACTGGTCGCCGATGTGATCATGTCCGGCGTGGGGTGGACCCCACCCTTCGCGCAGAAGAAGATCTTCGCCGAGCTGCCGTCGGACTACGTCGGCGGCCTGGGGATCAGCGACGCGCTGCTGAGCTCATGCACCTACGAGGACAAGTACTTCTCCCTGCCCATCGGCATGGACCTGCGCTTTGTCGTCTACAACACGGAGATGTTCGAGGCCAAGGGCATCACCGAGGCGCCCACCACGATGGACGAGCTCGCCCAGGTGGGCGAGGAGCTCACAGGGGACGGCGTCGTCGGATTCGATCTGCTGACCAAGAACATCCGGCAGGGCTGGATCCACATGCTCTACGCCTTCGGCGGCACCCTCTTCACCGAGGACGGGCTCGCCTCGGCGATGCATGAGGAGCCCGGCGCCCAGGCCACCCAGTGGATCCTGGACCAGATGGACAAGGGCGCGATCGACTACAACCTGCAGGCCGCCGAGGGCCAGCCCACCCCCTTCATGCAGGGCACCGCCGCGATGCAGCTGGTCAGCACCGCGGACTGGGAGACCTGGCGCACCATGTCACCGGAGCTCATGGAGGAGGGCGCGGTCGGCATGTTCCTGCTGCCCGGCGGCAACGGCAACGAGCCGGTCATGTTCCAGGGCGGGACGATGGTGTCGGTCGGCCAGCGCTCCCAGAACCAGGCGGCGGCGGCCGCGCTGGTCAAGCACCTGATGACCCCGGAGATGCTCGCCGCGGGAAACGCCGCCACCGGCAAGGTGCCGCCCACCACGGACTTCCCGGAGACCCCCGAGATCACCGACAACCTGCTCACCGCCTTCGCCCTGGAGCACCTCGACAAGGCCGGGGCGGCAGAAGGCGGCTCGCCGGCATGGATGGAGATCCGCGGCAACTTGCAGCCGATCATCGAGGGCTGCCTGACCGGACAGACCGATGTCGACAAGACCCTCGCCGACATGAAGTCCCTGGCGGACGACGCGATCTCCCGGCTCTGAGACCATGACCGCGTCCACCACCACCGGAACGGTCCGGGCTGCCACGCCGAAGCGGTCCGCTCGGCGTGGCAGCCCCCGCGCGGCCGAGTCACGCTGGGGGCTGATCCTCGCGGCACCGGCCGCACTGCACACGCTGATCTGGATCGGCATCCCGATCGTCGTCGCCTTCGTGCTCAGCCTCACGGCGTACGACGTCGTCACCAGTCCTCGATTCACAGGACTGGACAACTACCTGCGCATCTTCCAGGATTCGATCTTCTGGAAGGCGGTGGTCAACAACGTCCTCATCGCCGGCATCGGGATCCCGATCTCGATGTTCCTCGCCCTGGTCTTCGCGGTCCTGCTGAACCGGGCGCTGCCGGGCCGCGGCATCTTCCGCGTCATGGTGTTCCTGCCGCACATCACCGCCACCGTGGCGGTGGCGATGATCTGGCTGTGGATCTACTCCCCGTCGGGCA
>DXDT01000232.1 GCA_019115335.1 Candidatus Brachybacterium merdigallinarum | reverse complement strand
CGGCGCCCAGGAGGACAAGCAGGTCACCGCGGCGATCCGTCGCGAGCTGCTGCGCGAGGGGCAGGTGTTCTACGTCCACAACCGGGTCGAGGACATCGACCGGGTCGCCGCCCACCTGCGGGAGCTCGTGCCCGATGCGCGCATCGCGGTCGCCCACGGCAAGATGAACGAGCACCAGCTCGAACGGGTGATCGTCGACTTTTGGGAGCGGGACTTCGACGTGCTGGTGTGCACCACGATCGTCGAGACCGGTCTGGACATCGCCAACGCCAACACCCTCATCGTCGAGAACGCCGACAGGTTCGGGCTCTCCCAGCTCCACCAGCTGCGCGGCCGCGTGGGCCGATCCAGCGAGCGCGCCTACGCCTACTTCCTGTACAACGCCACCAAGCCGCTGACCGAGACGGCGCACGACCGGCTCACCACCCTGGCCA
The DNA here is from genome assembly GCA_019115335.1 of Candidatus Brachybacterium merdigallinarum. GTDB lineage: Bacteria > Actinomycetota > Actinomycetes > Actinomycetales > Dermabacteraceae > Brachybacterium > Brachybacterium merdigallinarum. Next base: position 12,694 of record DXDT01000232.1, on the reverse strand, counting down.
CCAACACCGACCTCGGCGCCGGCATGAAGGTGGCGATGAAGGACCTCGAGATCCGCGGCGCCGGTAATCTGCTGGGCGGCGAGCAGTCCGGTCACATCGCCGGGGTCGGCTTCGACCTCTATGTGCGGATGGTGGGGGAGGCCGTGGCGGCCTTCCGCGGGGAGGCCACCGCCCCGGAGAAGGACATCCGGGTCGAGCTGCCGCTGGACGCGCACGTCCCGCATGACTACATCGACTCCGAACGGCTGCGCCTGGAGGCCTACTCGAAGCTCTCCGCGGTGCGCGAGCCCAGCGAGATCGAACAGGTCCGTGCCGAGCTCACCGACCGCTACGGCGCCCCGCCACCGCCGGTCGAGCTGCTGCTGGACGTGGCCCGGTTCCGGATCGATGCCCGTGCCGCCGGGATCGACGAGATCCAGGCCCAGGGCAAGATGATCCGCTTCGCCCATCTCGAGGTTCCCGACTCGGCCGCGATGCGCATGAAGCGCCTCTATCCCGGAACCGTCATCAAGCCCGCGGTGCGCCAGGTGATGGTTCCCCGGCCCACCACCTCCCGGCTGGGCGGCACCGAGCTGCGCGACCACGAGCTGCTGGACTGGGCCCGCGAGGTGATCGGCACGCTGGTCCCCGCCCCGGTAGCATCGGCCGGGTGAACGAGCCGACGCCGCCCACCCGCCCGGAGCCCTCGACCGGGCAGCAGCCGGCTCCCGAACACTCCGCGCAGGGATCCTCCCCGCCCCGCGGCGCCGCCCTGCTGCGGGCCGTCGAGGTGATGGACGCGCTGCGTGCGCCGACCGGGGATGCCTGGACCCACCAGCAGAGCCATTCCTCGCTCGCCCGCTATCTGCTCGAGGAGACCCACGAGGTCCTCGAGGTGATCGAGGACCCGGCCGCTCACGGACCCCGTGCTCTGCCCGACGAGCTCGGGGACCTGCTGTTCCAGATCCTCTTCCATGCCCGGCTCGGTCAGGAGCAGGAACCGGCCTGGGACGTGGACGATGTGGCGCGCGCCTTCATCGCGAAGATGGAGCGGCGCAATCCGCACGTCTTCGGCCCGGAGCGCGAGCAGGCTCTCGCCGACCCGGAGGACGTCGAGCAGATCATCGCCCAGTGGCATGCGGTGAAGGCCGCAGAGCGCGCCCGCAGCGACGCTGGGTCCGTCGTCGACGCCGGTGCTGGCGGGGGCGAGGGGAGCGGCAGGACCTGGTTCGAGAGCATCCCCGCCCGTCTGCCCGCGCTGCAGACCGCCGCGAAGGCGGTCCACCGCGCGCGCTCCGACGGTCGCCTCGAGGAGCTGCTCGCCGCGGCCGACACGGCGGCCGGCATCTCCGCCGACACCCCTGCCGGGGACGCCGCGGTCGGCGACGGCGATGCGGCGTCGTGGGGCGGGGACCTCGCCCGCGAGCTGCTGACCCTGGTGGTCGCCGCCGAGGCCCGGGACGTGGATCCGGAATCCGCTCTGCGCGCCCTGCTGGCCCGGACCGAGCGCAGCCTCGCCGATGGCAACTGACGGGCCTCGGGCCGCCCCGCTGTGATCCAGCGCCTAGACTGTGCGCGGACGGTCAGCGCCGACCGGCCGTTTGCACTTCACCCGAAGGAAGGAACAGCCCCATGGCAGCTCTCATCGATGTCGTCCACGCCCGCGAGATCCTCGATTCCCGCGGCAACCCCACCGTCGAGGTCGAGATCCTCCTCGACGACGACACCCACGCCATCGCCCAGGTGCCCTCCGGCGCCTCCACCGGCCAGTTCGAGGCCGTCGAGCGCCGTGACGGCGACAAGGGCCGCTACCTCGGCAAGGGTGTGCAGGAGGCCGTCGACGCCGTCATCGAGCAGCTCGGCCCGCGGGTCGTGGGCATGGACGTCCAGGAGCAGCGCGCCATCGACGCGGCGATGCTCGAGGTCGACGGCACCGACAACAAGGGCTCCGTGGGCGCCAACGCCATCCTGGGCGTGTCCCTCGCGGTCGCCAAGGCCGCTGCGCTCTCCGCGGATGTGCCGCTGTACCAGTACCTCGGCGGCCCCAACGCCCATGTGCTGCCGGTGCCGATGATGAACATCCTCAACGGCGGCTCCCACGCCGACTCGAACGTGGACATCCAGGAGTTCATGATCGCTCCGCTGGGCGCCCCGACCTTCCGCGAGGCGACCCGCGTCGGCGCCGAGGTGTACCACGCGCTGAAGTCCGTGCTCAAGGAGCGGGGCCTGGCCACCGGTCTCGGCGATGAGGGCGGCTTCGCCCCGAACCTCGAGTCCAACCGTGCGGCCCTGGACCTGATCGTCGAGGCGATCGGACGGGCCGGCTACGAGGCCGGGAAGGACGTCGCCCTGGCCCTGGACGTCGCCGCCTCCGAGTTCCACAACGAGGACGGCACCTACCAGTTCGAGGGCGCCGCCAAGACCGCGAGCGAGATGATCGACTACTACGCCGAGCTCGTGGACGCCTACCCGCTGGTCTCCATCGAGGACCCGCTGAACGAGGAGGACTGGGAGGGCTGGAAGGCCATGACCGACCGTCTCGGCGCGAAGGTCCAGCTGGTGGGCGACGACCTGTTCGTCACCAACCCCACCCGCCTCTCCCGCGGCATCCAGGAGGGCTCCGCGAACTCGCTGCTGGTCAAGGTGAACCAGATCGGGTCGCTGACCGAGACCTTCGACGCCGTGGACATGGCGCACCGCGCCGGCTTCACCGCGATGATGTCCCACCGCTCCGGCGAGACCGAGGACACCACCATCGCCGACCTCTCCGTGGCCACCAACTGCGGTCAGATCAAGTCCGGCGCCCCCGCTCGCGGCGAGCGCGTGGCCAAGTACAACCAGCTGCTGCGCATCGAGGAGGAGCTGGGCGAGGCCGCGACCTACGCCGGAGCGAACGCCTTCCCGCGTTTCTCCGCCTGAGGACCGAGCTCGAGACGGTAACCTTCGAGCATGACCTCGAGACGACCGGGCGCACCGCGATCAGCGAGGCGCCCGGTCGCTCCGTCCGGCGCTCGTCGCACCAGCAGCGGCGCCGGACCCCGCACCGGCACGAGCTCTCGCAGCGCTGGCTCGCGCAGCGGCACCGGCAGCTCGCGCCCCGCCGCTTCCCGCAGCGGAGGCTCCGGCCGCGGCTCCTCGGCGCCGTCGGGATCCGCCGCCGGGCGCGGTCCCGCCGCGGCCTCCCGGCCCCGCAGCGCACCGGCCCCCGAGAGCGGTGAGGACGGCCCCGGCATCACCATCACCCGGCGCACCCTGGTGCTGGTCTCGGTGATCGTGATCGCGCTGGCCGCCCTGGTCCCCACCGTCAACTCCTATGTCGCCCAGCGGCAGCAGGTCTCCGAGCTGCGGGCACAGGTGGCCGCGCAGCAGGGGGACGTCGAGGAGCTCCGCGACCAGGTCGACCAGTGGGAGGATCCCGCCTATGTCGCGGCCCGCGCCCGGGAGCGGCTCCTGTTCGCGATGCCCGGGGAGACCCAGTACCGACTCACCGACACCTCGGGACAGGACGTCCCCCTGACCGAGGAGGAGGAGATCGCCGAGGCCGCGCAGGCGGGGGAGTGGTACTCCACCCTCTGGGACAGCGTCGAGGGCGCCAGCCGGCTCACCGCCGAGGACATCCCGGACGAGGAGGCCGTCACCGGCGACCAGGATGGCGAGACCCCCGAGGGTGAGGGCTCCGAGGCCCCGCCCGCCACGGAGGAGCCCGCGCCCGAGGAACCGGCGGAGCCCGCAGCGCCCGGCGACGCCGAGTAGGCCCGCCTCCCGACCACAGATCAGGACCCTTCCGTGACCACCCCGCAGGACACCCCGACCTCCACGCTGCCCCCGCTGCCGCACGAGACCCCCGCCACCGCCGAGGACCTCGCCGCGATGCGCGCGCAGCTCGGCCGCGACATGCGCGGAGTGATCTCCATCGCCCGCCGCTGCGGATGCGGCCGCCCGGCCGTGGTGCGCACCGCGCCGCGCCTCGAGGACGGCACTCCCTTCCCCACCACCTTCTACCTGACCCTGCCCTGGCTGACCCTGGACCTCTCCCGCCTCGAGGCGAGCGGGGCCATGGCGACGCTGACCTCCCAGCTCGAGACGGACCCCGAGCTCGCCGCCGGCTACCAGCGCGCCCATGAGCGCTACCTCGCTCGGCGTGAGGAGATCGGGCACGCCGAAGAGGTCGCCCACGTGAGCGCCGGCGGGATGCCCACGCGGGTCAAGTGCCTGCATGCCCTGGCCGGGCAGTCCCTCGCCGAGGGCCCGGGCGTCAACCCCGTCGCGGATCAGGTCCTGGCCGGCATCGACGGCGCCTGGCCGGAGCTGACCTGTCGCTGCACCGACCCGACGACCGAGGACACCTCGGAGGAGGGACGATGACCGGGCCCGTCGTCGCCGCGATCGACTGCGGCACCAACTCCATCCGCCTGCTCATCGCACGCCGCGACGAGACGACCGGACGCCTGATCGACCTCGAGCGCCACCTGGAGATGGTGCGCCTGGGATACGGCGTGGACCGCACCGGACGGCTCGACCCCGCCGCGATCGCCCGCACCCTCGACGCGGCCAGGCGCTACCGGCAGCTGATCGACCACCACGGCGCGGAGATGATCCGCTTCGTCGCCACCTCCGCGACGCGCGACGCGGAGAACCGCGCCGAGTTCATCGACGGGATCCGCGGCATCCTCGGCACCGACCCCGAGGTGATCAGCGGGGCGGAGGAGGCCGAGCTGTCCTTCCGCGGTGCCGTCACCACGCTGCCCGACCTCCCCGTCGGGCCCCGCCTGGTGATCGACATCGGCGGCGGCTCCACCGAGCTGGTGCTCGGCACGGACCTGCCCACCGCCCGGATCAGCCTGGACATGGGCTCGGTGCGGCTCACCGAGCGCCACCTCCACTCCGATCCGCCCACGGAGGCGGAGATCGCCGCCGCCACCGCGGACATCGACGCCCTGCTGGACCGAGCCGCCCAGGAGATCGACCTCTCCGTCCCCACCGCGCTGGTGGGCACCGCCGGCACTGTGACCACCGTCACGGCCGTGGCGCTGGGGCTGACCGAGTACCGAGAGGACGCCACCCACGGGGCCGTCTTCGAGATCCCGACCGCCGTGGAGCACTGCCTGAGCGTGCTGCGCCAGAGCCGCGAGGAGCGCACGACCCACCGCATCATCCATCCCGGTCGCATCGACGTGATCGGCGCCGGGGCGCTGATCTGGGCGTGCATCCTGCGGCGGGTCGCCGCCGAGAGCTCCGTCGCCACCGTGCACACCAGCGAGCACGACATCCTCGACGGGCTCGCGCTGTCCGTCCTGGAGTCCCTCGGGGCGTGAACTCCTCGACGAGGAGGACCGGGAACCGGGCGCGCGCGACATGCCGGCGACGGTGACGCCGTCGGGGCCGTCGGAGGCTCTCGAACGGTGTCAGGTTTTGTGTCGACGCGCGAACACCCATACTCTGGGCTCATGAATTCATCTTTCGGCGGTAAGCCACATGTCCTTGTCCTCGGCGGTGGATCCGTCGGTCTGAACGCGGCCTCGGAGCTGCGTGCCTCGCTGGGCACGGAGGTCGCGATCACGGTCGTCGACCCGCGCCCCTACATGACCTATGCCCCCTTCCTCCCCGAGGTCGGTGCGGGCAACATCGATCCGCGCAACGTGCTCGCGCCGCTGCGCAAGGTGCTGGCTGGCACCAAGGTTGTGACCGGCTCGGTGACCTCGATCCGCAGCGCCGAGAACACGGTCGTCGTCGACACCGAGGACGACGTCCAGCTCGAGATCGCCTACGACTACCTGGTGGTCGGCCTCGGGTCCGTGCCGCGACTGCTCCCGATCCCGGGCCTGGCGGAGAACGCGATCGGCTTCAAGCAGGTCGAGGAGGCCATCGCCGTGCGCGACCGGATCCTCGCCAACCTCGCCGAGGCCGCGTCCACCAAGGATCCGAAGATCCGCAAGCGACTGCTCACCTTCACCTTCGTCGGCGGCGGCTTCGCCGGTGGAGAGGCGATCGCCGAGACCGAGGACATGGTCCGCGACGCCCTGCGCTACTACCCCGACCTGCACGCCTCGGACATCCGCTTCGTGCTGGTGGACGCCGCGCCCTTCGTGTTCCCGGAGCTCTCCGAGGATCAGCGCGCCTACGTGCTCAACCAGCTGCGGGAGCGCGGCATCGAGGTCAAGCTCGAGACCTTCCTCAACTCCGCCGAGGACGGCGTCATCAAGACCTCCGACGGCGACGAGTTCGAGACCGGCATCCTGGTGTGGAACGCCGGTGTGAAGCCGAACCCGGTGCTGAGCGACCCCGAGACCTCCGACCTGCCCGTGGTCACCGAGCGCGGTCCCCTCATGGGCAAGCTCGAGGCTCTCGCCGACCTGCGCGTGAACACCGACGACGGCCCGCTGGACAACGTCTTCACCGCCGGCGACTGCGCCGCGGTGCCGGACCTCGCCAGCGGAGAGGGCAAGTTCTGCCCGCCCAACGCCCAGCACGCCGTGCGCCAGGGCAAGCGGATCGCGGACAACATCGCCCGCTCCGTTCAGGGCCGCCCGCTGGTGGACTACTACCACAAGAACCTCGGCGTCATGGCGACCCTGGGCATGTACAAGGGCGTGGCCCGCATGATGATCGGCGACAAGGAGATCGACATCCGCGGTCTCCCGGCCTGGGCCGCCGCCCGCGCGTACCACGTGTACGCGATGCCGACCTTCGGTCGCAAGGCCGCGGTGATCGCCGGGTGGGCCACCAACCTGATCTCCCGCCGGGACATCATCGGCATCCCGCAGTCCGTCACCCCGCGCGCAGCGTTCGAGTACGCCGCGAACTCCGGCGCGAAGAAGAAGTGACACCGCCGGGCGGGCTCCACCACTGAGCGCCGCCCGCGATTCGCCGCACTGGAAGCACCCCCGTGGGATCCGCGGGGGTGCTTCTGCGCCGTGACCGCGCGTTTCATCCCCGGCGGGAGGTCGCGACAACGGTACAGTCGGTGCAGAATCAGGAAGTCTCAGGCAGCAGCAGCACAGTCGATCGGGCACCGCCGGACCACCCTCCGCGCCGGCCCGGGCAGGGAGCAGCACCAGATGGAGATCCGGATCGTCGCGGACGAGGAGCAGCGCGGGGAAGTCGTCGCGGACCTCGTCGAGCAGATGCTGCGCGAGGCCGGCTCCGCACCGGTGACCCTGGGCCTGGCGACGGGCTCCTCACCGCTGCCCGCCTACACCGAGCTGATCCGCCGCCATCGAGAGAACGGGCTCTCCTTCGCTCCGGTCAACGCCGTGCTGCTGGACGAGTACGTGGGCCTGCCGGCCGAGCACGAGCAGAGCTACCACCGATTCATCCGGGATTCGTTCACCGCGCACATCGACATCGACGACCGCGCTGTGCTCTCCCCGAACGGCTGCGCCGCAGACCCGGACGCCGAGGCCCTCGCCTACGACCGGCGCATCCGCGAGGGCGGGGGAGTGGATCTCCAGATCCTCGGCATCGGCTCCAACGGCCACATCGCCTTCAACGAGCCCGGCAGCTCCCTGGCCTCCCGCACCCGAGTGGTGAGCCTGACCCGCAGCACCATCTCGGACAACGCCCGCTTCTTTGACAGCGCCCAGTCCGTTCCCCAGCGCGCCATCAGCCAGGGGCTGGGCACCATCGGGGAGGCTCGGCGGATCGTGCTGACCGCCTCCGGGGAGGCCAAGGCCGAGGCGATCGCGCAGATGGCCGAGGGGCCCGTCTCCGCCCGCTGGCCGGCCACCACTCTGCAGTTCCACCCGGACGTCACCGTCGTGATCGACGAGGCCGCCGCGTCCCGGCTCGAGCTGGATGACTACTCCCGCCTGCACCGCGAGCCCGGAACCGCCGGCGCCGGTGCAGATCACACTGCCCGGTAGGGTTCCGAGCTCCGTCTGCCGCGTCCGGGACGGATACGATCGCCCTCATGCAGGCAGATCCCTCTTCCTCCACCAGCGTGGCCGCCCCCTTCTCCGGCGTCGACCGCTTCTTCAAGATCACCGAACGCAGCTCGACCGTGGGTCGAGAGATCCGCGGCGGCCTGGTCACCTTCTTCTCGATGTGCTACATCGTGGTGCTGAACCCCCTGATCATCGGGACCGTACCGGACTCGACCGGCCAGTACCTGGGCGGAGGGGCCGAGCCGAACCTGCCCGCCGTCGCCGCGGGCACCGCCCTGATCGCCGGTCTGCTGTCGATCTTCATGGGCGCCTGGGCGAAGTTCCCGCTCGCCCTGGCCGCCGGTCTCGGGCTGAACGCGTACGTCGCCTACTCCGTGGTGCCCCTGCCCGGGATGACCTGGGGCGGGGCTATGGGCCTGGTGCTGCTGGAGGGGATCGCGATCCTCATCCTGGTCCTCACCGGGTTCCGCAAGGCAGTGTTCGATGCCGTCCCGCCCTTCCTGAAGACCGCGATCGCCGTGGGCATCGGCCTGTTCATCGCCTTCCTCGGCTTCTTCAACGCGAAGTTCGTGACCTCCGCCGCGGCCACCCCGGTGCAGCTCGGCAACAACGGCTCCCTCACCGGCTGGCCCACCCTGGTGTTCGTGGTCGGCCTGCTGCTGATGTTCGTGCTCTGGGTGCGCAAGGTGCCCGGCGCGATCCTGATCTCCATCGTCGTCTCGACCGTGCTCGCGATCGTCATCGAACAGGTCATGACGATCGGGCCCTGGGCCGCACCGGACGACTCCGGCGCCGGCAACCCCGGCGGCTGGGCGATGAACGTCCCGGCGATGGACGAGTTCCCGATCCAGATGCCCGACTTCGCGACCCTGCTCACGGTCGACCCGATCGGCGGCATCACCGCCGCCGGCGCGGTGGGAGCGATCGTCATCGTCTTCTCGCTGCTGCTGGCCGACTTCTTCGACACCATGGGCACCATGGTCGGTGTCGCCTCCGGCGCGGAGCTCGTCGACGACAAGGGCGACATCCCCCATTCCCAGCGCATCCTGGTGGTCGACTCGGTCGGGGCGATCGCCGGCGGCGTGGGCGGCGTCTCCTCCAACACCAGCTTCGTCGAGTCCACCGCGGGAGTCGCCGAGGGCGCTCGCACGGGCCTGGCCTCCGTGGTGGTCGGCATCGCGTTCCTGCTCAGCACCTTCCTCTCCCCGCTGGTCGGCATGGTCCCCTACGAGGCCGCCACCCCGGCGCTGGTCATGGTCGGCTTCCTGATGATGACCCAGGTGACGGACATCGACTTCACCGATGTGGAGATCGCGATCCCGGCGTTCCTCACCATCGTGCTGATGCCGTTCGCCTACTCGATCACGGTGGGCATGGGGGCCGGGTTCATCATGTACGTGTTGCTCAAGGTCGTGCGGGGCAAGGCCCGCCAGGTCCACTGGCTGATGTACCTGATCGCCGTCATGTTCATCGTCTACTTCCTGCGCGGTGCGATCGAGGGTCTGCTGCTGTGACCCGCTCAGAGGAGGGCTCGGGGAGCAGCGCGGAGACCGCCGAGCTCGCCTCCCGGATGCGCCGGCTGCTGCTGGTGTCCTCCCGCATCCTGCGCACGCGCACCTCCTCCGAGCAGATCTCCGCATCGCAGTACTCGGTGCTGGCCTTCCTGGATCGCTCCGGCAGCGCCACTCCCGGAGCGATCGCCGAGTTCGAGCATGTCTCCCCACCGGTGATGACCCGGACCCTGGACCGGCTCGAGACGGCCGGCCTGGTCGCCCGGGCCGCCCATCCCGGTGACGGGCGCCAGGTCCTGGTCACCCTCACCGCGACCGGAGCGGATCTGGTCCACCGAGGCCGCCAGGAGCGCGATGACTGGCTGAGCTCCCGCATCGAGGCGACCGACCCGGCAGAGCGCGATGCCCTCGACGCCGCGGTCGACCTGCTGACCCGCACCCTCATCGAGCGCCCCGACAGCACGCCGCCGCGCTGAGCGGTTCTCGGGGCCGCTGTGGACGCGTCCCGGCATCCCCGCCCACATCGCCAGGTCCGCAGGCCCACTGGCCGGAATCGCCAGCACCACCCGCACGCCAGCAGACCTGCCCGAATCGCCAGCGCCGCCGACACGCCAGCAGGCCTGCCCGAGTCGCCGGTGACGTCGACACGCCGGCCTGAACCGACGAGAGCACCGACATCCCTCGAACGTGAGGAATCTCGGTGCTCTCGGCGTGGAGCCGGCGGCGTGTCGTCGAGTGGTCCTGATCAGGCTCCAGCAGTGCTGTCGAGCACGTGATCCAGCACGGCGATCAGTGCGGCGACATCCTCCACCGGGACCGCCGGGAAGGTCGCGATGCGCAGTTGGTTGCGGCCCAGCTTCCGGTACGGCTCGATGTCGACCACTCCGTGAGCGCGCAGCACCGAGGTGATGGCCGTGGCATCGATCGCCTCGTCCACATCGATCGTGGTCACGACCTGGGAGCGCGCCGCCGGCTCCGAGACGAAGGAGCTCAGCTCGGGGCGCCCCTCCGCCCAGCGGTGGAGCATCCCACTGGTCTCGCGGGTGCGCCGATCCGCCCAGTCCAGGCCGCCCTGCTCGAGCATCCACTCGATCTGCTCCGCCATCAGGGCAGCAGTCACCACCGCCGGGGTGTTCAGGGTCTGATCCTTGCGCGAGTTGTCGATCGCCGCGGTGAGGGAGAGGAACGCGGGCACCCAGCGATCAGCGCCGGACTCCAGGCGCTGGGCGCGCTCGATGGCGGCGGGGGAGAGCACCGCCAGCCAGAGGCCGCCATCAGAGGCGAAGGCTTTCTGCGGGGAGAAGTAGTAGGCGTCCGTCGCGGAGATGTCCACGGCGATGCCCCCCGCTGCAGAGGTCGCGTCGATCAGCACCAGCTGCTCGGGCGTGGTCCCCTCGGGACGCCACACCGGGACCATCACTCCGGTGGAGGTCTCGTTCTGGGGCCAGGCGAAGGCGTCCACGTCTGCGGAGGCGACGGGGCTCGGGAGCGAGCCGGGCTCGGAGGAGATGATCTCCGGTTCCTCCAGGTGCGGGGCGGCCGTGGTCTCGGCGGCGAACTTCGAGGAGAACTCTCCGAGCACCAGGTGCTGGGACCGGCGCTCGACCAGGCTCAGCGCCGCGATGTCCCAGAAGGCGGAGGCGCCGCCGTTGCCGAGCACCACCTCGTACCCGGCGGGCAGGGAGAAGAGCTCCGCCAGCCCCCGACGGATACGGGCCACGATGTCCTTGACCGGAGCCTGCCGATGCGAGGTCCCCACCACCGAGCGGTAGCGACTGCTCAGCGTCTCCAGCTGTGCGTCGCGGATCCGTGAAGGACCGGAGCCGAACCGGCCGTCGGCCGGCAGCAGAGAAGCGGGGATCGAGAGGCTGCGGATCGCCTCGGCGCGGGTGAGGTGGGCATCGGTCATGGTCGACTCCTCCGGGATGGGGGTGTCCGTAACGACGGCGGCGCGGACGCTGAGCCCCTCATCATTCCAGCGCGCGCCCGAGAACGCGAGAGCGTCCGGCACCTGGGTGGGGGATTCTGGCAGGATCACCCCATGAGCCGTGCCGATCTGGACAAGCAGCCCTACGACGTCGCCGGGATGTTCGATGCCGTGGCGAGGCGCTATGACGTGATGAACGACGTCGCCGCTCTCGGGCAGGTGCGGATGTGGCGCGCGGCGATGGTCGATGCGCTCGACGTGACGCCGGGTCAGCGGGTGCTGGACCTGGCCGCCGGGACAGCGACCTCCTCTGTCGCGCTGAAGGCGGCAGGGGCGGAGGTGGTCGCGGCGGACTTCTCCCTCGGGATGATGACCGAGGGCCGTCGCCGGGGCGCCGATGTGCCCTTCATCGGCGCAGACGCCCAGCACCTCCCTTTCGCCGACGACTCGTTCGACGCGGCCGTGATCTCCTTCGGCCTGCGGAACGTGCAGGACCCCCGGGCAGGACTTGCGGAGATGGTGCGCGTGGTGCGACCGGGCGGGCGCGTGGTGGTGTGCGAGTTCTCGACCCCCACGTCCCGTCTGCTGCGCATGGTCTACGAGCGGTACCTGCTGCGGGCGCTGCCGGCGGTCGCACGACGACTCGCCTCGAGTGCCGAGGCCTACGACTATCTCACCGAGTCGATCCTGGACTGGCCGGCCCAGGAGGAGCTGCGGGCCTGGTTCGGTGACGCCGGCCTCCAGCAGAGGCAGTACCGGAACCTCACAGGCGGGATCGTCGCACTGCATCGGGGCACTGTCCCCGGAGGTGGACTCGGTGATGGCAAGGAGACCCGGGGCGCATTCTGAGAGGTACAGGGAACCTCCTTTCCGGTGCGACGGCGCTCCTCCTGGCGGGCGAGCACCGTGATGCACTGGAAAAAAGCACTCTGACCTGCAGGAACATCATGATGATCGCGACTGTGACCGAGGGCACCTCGAAAATGGCCCTTTCGAGTTGACGGCCACCCGGGACCCGCGTAATGTTCTTCCTCGTGCCCAGGAGATCGGGACGGCGCAGGACCGGCGACGGGAACGCGGGAAACGGCTCCTACCAGGCACGAAGGACCTCTCCGAAAGTTGGAGCGGCGCGGATCACACCGCACCGACTTGACATGGAGAACCGGAAGCCCTAAGTTATAAGGGTTGCCCCGGAGCGGAAAGCCGAAAGGCCGGAAGCGCCGAGTGCGTATGTTGTTTGATATCTCAATAGCGTGTCTGTTTGTTGATGCCAAATTTTTGTTTGGCAAATGATTGATGGACGATACAGCAGTTTTTGCTGGTTGTTTGTCTGTTTTTGTCAGGTTTATGTTTTTCATGTTTTTCATGGAGAGTTTGATCCTGGCTCAGGACGA